>JBEKEI010000161.1:0-10432 GCA_050013915.1 Roseiarcus sp. | reverse complement strand
CCTGGAAGGACCTGACCGACAACGTCAATTCGATGGCTTCGAATCTCACCGGTCAGGTGCGCAACATCGCCGAAGTGACGATCGCTGTCGCCAACGGCGATCTGTCCAGAAAGATCACCGTCGACGTGCGCGGCGAGATCCTCCAGCTCAAGGAGACCATCAACACGATGGTCGAGCAATTGCGCTCTTTCGCCTCCGAAGTCACCCGCGTGGCGCGCGAGGTCGGCACCGAGGGTCGGCTCGGCGTGCAGGCGGTGGTCCCTGGCGTCGCCGGGACCTGGAAGGACCTGACCGATTCCGTCAACACCATGGGCGCCAATCTCACCGCGCAGGTTCGCAACATCGCCGACGTCACCACCGCGGTCGCGCGCGGCGACCTCAGCCGCAAGATCACCGTCGACGTGAAGGGTGAAATTCTCGAGCTCAAGAACACGATCAACACGATGGTCGATCAGCTCAACGGCTTCGCTTCCGAAGTCACGCGTGTGGCGCGTGAGGTCGGCACGGAGGGCAAGCTCGGGGGTCAGGCGCAGGTCTCGGGCGTCGGCGGGACGTGGAAGGATCTGACCGACAACGTGAACTTCATGGCGTCCAACCTCACCGAACAGGTGCGCGGCATCGTCAAGGTGGTGACCGCGGTCGCCAACGGCAGCCTGAGCCAGCGCCTGACCGTGCAGGCCAAGGGCGAAGTGGCGGCGCTCGCCGACACCATCAACAACATGACCGACACGCTCGCCACGTTCGCCGACCAGGTGACCAATGTCGCGCGCGAGGTCGGCGTCGAGGGGCGGCTCGGCGGCCAGGCGAACGTGCCCGGCGCCGCCGGCACCTGGAAGGATCTGACCGGCAACGTCAATCTACTCGCCGCCAACCTCACCAATCAGGTTCGCGCGATTGCCGAGGTCGCCACGGCGGTGACCAAGGGCGACCTTACGCGCTCGATCCAAGTCGAGACCCGCGGCGAGGTCGCCGAGCTGAAAGACAATATCAATACGATGATCTCCAATCTGCGCGAAACCACCGAACGCAACCGCGAACAGGATTGGCTCAAGACCAATATCGCCAAATTCACCGGCATGCTGCAAGGTCAGCGCGAATTGAAGACCGTCGGCCAGATGCTGCTCACCGAGCTTGCGCCGCTGGTCAACGCCCACCAGGGCACGATCTATCATCTCACCAGCGACGACGGTCACGAGACGCTCAAATTGCTCTCGAGCTATGCGCATGGCGCGAGCGCACGGATATCTGAGCGCATACTGCCCGGCGAGGGCCTGCTCGGCCAGTGCGCGCTCGAGAAGAAGCGCATTCTGCTGACCAATGTCGCGCCGGACTTCCTGACCATTTCTACGAGTCTGGGCGAGTCGCGGCGGGTCAACATCATCGTGCTTCCCGTACTCTTCGAAGAGCAGACCAAGGCGGTCATCGAATTGGCTTCGCTGCATCCCCTGACCGTCGTCAACATCACCTTCCTCGAGCAACTGACGCTCAACATCGGCGCCGTCTTCAATACGATCGAGGCGACGATGCGCACCGAGGGCCTGCTCACGCAATCGCAGCAGCTCACCGTCGAGCTGCAGGCGCGCCAGAGCGAGCTGCAGAACACCAACGAGCAGCTCGGCACCAAGGCGCAATTGCTCGCCGAGCAGAACGCCGAGGTCGAGCGCAAGAACGCCGAAGTCGAGCAGGCCCGGCACGCGCTCGAGGAGAAGGCGGCCGAGCTCGCGCTCACCTCGAAATACAAGTCGGAGTTTCTCGCCAACATGTCGCACGAGCTGCGCACGCCGCTCAATTCCATCCTCATCCTCAGCCAGCAGCTCGCCGAGAACGTCGCCGGCAACCTTTCCGCCAAGCAGATCGAGTTCTCGCGCAACATCAACTCTTCGGGCTCCGACCTTCTCAACCTCATCAACGACATTCTCGATCTCTCGAAGATCGAGTCGGGCACGGTCACCGTCGACATCGAGGAAATTCCGTTCGCCGGCCTGCGCGAGAATATCGATCGCAACTTCCGCCACGTCGCAGAAGCCAAGAACCTGCCGTTCAACGTGTGGTTCGCCGAGGATCTGCCGCGCGGGATGACCAGCGACCCCAAGCGGTTGCAGCAAATCCTCAAGAATCTCCTTTCCAACGCGGTCAAGTTCACCAGCCACGGCCACGTCCAGGTGCGCGTCTTCCTGGCGCCACAGGGCTGGAGTCCGGATCACCCGGCGCTCAGCAGCGCCCCGCAAGTGCTCGCCTTCGCGATCGAGGATACCGGCATCGGCGTCGCGCCGGAAAAGCAGCGATTGATCTTCGAGGCTTTCCAGCAGGCGGACGCCGGCACTTCGCGCAAGTATGGCGGCACGGGCCTCGGTCTGGCCATCAGCCGCGAACTGGCGATGCTGCTCGGCGGCGAAATCAAGCTCGCCAGCGTCCACGGCAAGGGCAGCACGTTCACCCTCTACCTGCCGCTTCACTATCCCGGTCCCAGCGACGCGCATGCGCGCGAGGGCTCGGCCTCGACGGCTCTGGCGCGCGCGGTCATGCCGGCCGCGCGCGAAATGCAGATCGAGGACGACCGCGACGACATCGTGGATGGCGATCCCGTTCTGCTCATCATCGAGGACGATCCGCATTATGCGCGCATCCTGCTGGGCCTCGCGCGCGACAGGGGATTCAAGGGCATCGTCGCGAGCAAGGGCGCGCTCGGCATCGCGCTCGCCCGACAGTTCCGCCCGACCGCCATCTCCCTGGATATATTGCTGCCCGACCTGCTCGGCTGGACCGTTCTCAACCAGCTCAAGCTCGATCCGACGACGCGGCACATCCCGGTGCAGATCGTCACCCTCGAGGAAGAGCGCCAGCATGGCCTCGCGCATGGCGCCTTCGCCTATCTCGTCAAGGCGCCCACGACCGAGGGGCTCGAGGCGGCGTTCGACCGAATTAAGGAATTCACCGCCCCGCGCACCAAGCGGCTGCTGGTCGTCGAGGATGACGAGATCGAGCGGCGGTCGATCGAAGCGCTGCTCGGCTATCACGACATTGCAATCGACACGGTTGCTACGGGCGGCGAGGCGTTGGCGGCGCTGCTCGCCCGGCCGTTTGACTGTGTGGTGCTGGATCTCCGCCTGCCCGACATGACCGGCTTCGAACTGCTCGAGAAGATGAATGCGGAGCCGACTTTGACCGATGTGCCGGTGGTCGTGTTCACCGGCCGGGAGCTCGCCGCCGGCGAACAGGCGCAGCTCAGAACGATGGCCAAGAGCATCGTTCTCAAGGACGTGCGCTCGCCCGAGCGGCTCCTCGACGAGACTTCGCTATTCCTGCATCGCGTCGTCACCGACCTGCCCGCGGAGAAGCAGGCCATGCTCGAGCGGCTGCATGGCTCCAGCGAAGCGCTGCGCGGGCGCAAGGTGCTGGTGGTGGACGACGACGCGCGCAACATCTTCGCCCTCACCTCCGTGCTCGAGAACCAGGAAATGGAGGTGATCAGCGCGACCAGCGGCCGGAGCGCGATCGACATAATCCATGACGCTCCCGACCTCAGCATCGTGCTGATGGACATCATGATGCCCGACATGGACGGCTACGAGACCATGCGCGAGATTCGCCGCCATCCCGAACTGCGCACCCTGCCGATCGTCGCTCTCACCGCCAAGGCGATGAAGGGCGACCGGGAAAAGTGCCTCGACGCCGGCGCCAGCGACTATATCGCCAAGCCAGTCAATACCGACCAGCTCCTTTCGTTGATGAAGGTGTGGTTGTTCCGATGAACCAGAGCGGTCGTCCCTTCCCCGCGTCCGCGCACGATCGAGCGCCGCAGATCGGCTTTGGGGAGCCTTCCAGCGCCGCCGATTCGGCGCCCGGCGCCAGCGACAGGCGCATCAACATCCTGATCGTTGACGACGAGCCCAAGAATCTCGCCGTGCTAGAATCGATTCTCGACGACCCGGGCTATCGGCTGGTGCGCGCCGAATCTGCCGACCAGGCACTGCTGGCGCTGATCGCCGAGCAGTTCGCCCTGCTCATCCTCGACGTGCGCATGCCCGGGATGACCGGCTTCGAGCTCGCCCAGATGATCAAGGAGCGCAAGAAGACGGCGCAAGTGCCGATTATCTTCCTGACCGCCTATTACAACGAAGACCAACACGTCCTGGAAGGCTACGGCGCCGGCGCCGTGGACTATCTCCACAAGCCGGTGAACGCGTCGATCCTGCGTTCGAAGGTCGCGATTTTCGCTGAGCTGCATCGCAAGAATCGCGAAGCGATCATGACCAGTCGCGCCCTGCTCGACGAGATCGCCGAACGGCGCCACGCGGAGGAGCGGCTGCGCGATCTGAACGAGACGCTCGAACAGCGCGTCGGCGCGCGCACCTCGGAACTCGCCCAGAGCCAGGCGCGTCTGCGTCACGCCGCCGATCTGGCGGGGCTGACCTACTTCGATCTGGACTATTCGTGCGACCGCGTCCGGACGGCCGAGAACTTCCCCGCGATCATGGGCTTCTGCTTGCCGGCCGCGAACGAGGGCGGCAACGCGGTGGCGCAGGGCGTCAAGCTCCTGCGGGCGCACATCGCGCCCGCCGATCTCGCCTGCTTCGTGTCGGAGACCGAGAGATTTGACGGCGGCGCGATGCGCAAGATCGAGTATCGCGTCATCGGCGACGACCGGAATGAGCGCTGGATCGAGACCGAGTGGCGCCTCGAGCTCGACGTCGACGGCAGGCCGCTGCGCGCGTTTGCCGCCAACCTCGACATCACCGGGCGCAAACAGGCCGAAGAGCACAAGAAAGTGCTGATGGCCGAAGTCAACCACCGCAGCAAGAACCTGCTCGCCGTCGTCCAGGCCATCGTCCATCAGAGCGCGCGCGGCGCCGACCCCGCGATCTTCGCGCTCAATCTGGCGGACCGACTGCAGGGCTTGGCCGCCAGCCAGGACTTGCTCATCAAGACCGACTGGCACGGCGTCGATATCGCCGACCTCGTCCACGCCCAGTTGCATCATTTCAGGGACCTGATCGGCTCGCGCATCCTCATCGACGGCCCGGCCGCGCGACTCACCTCCGCGTCGGCGCAGGCGATCGGCATGGCGCTGCATGAACTCGCCACCAACGCCGCCAAATACGGTTCGCTCTCGACGAGCCAGGGGCGCGTCCTCGTCTCCTGGCGGGTCGACCACACCGCCGAGCCGTCGTTCACGATCGGGTGGATCGAGCAAGGGGGCCCCAAGGTCTCCCCTCCCGAGCGAAGAGGATTTGGCCACACCGTCATTGGACCGATCGCCGAATCGGCGGTCGACGGCAAGGTCGAGATCGATTTTCTCGAGACGGGCCTTACGTGGAGATTGGACGCCCGGGCTTCGTGCACTCTGGTGACGAGTTGAACGAGCCGGATGAACTGCGTCCCGCTGCCCGCCAGCGGGCTCGCATCCTGATCGTCGAGGACGAACCGCTGATTGCCGAAAGCCTGCGAACCGTGCTCGTCGAAGCCGGGTTCGAGGTCGCCGGTATTGCGGGCAGAGTGGAAAAGGCGCTGCAGCTGATCGAGAAAGTCGGGTGCGACGCGGCAGTGCTCGACGCCAATCTCGCCGGCGCCAGCGCGCGTCCGGCCGCCGCGGCGTTGGCGGCGCACGAAACGCCATTCATAGTGCTTTCGGGTTACACGCGTGAGCAGCTCCAGCCCGAGTTTTTGGGAGGCGTTTTCATCCAAAAGCCTTACCGGGCGTCGCAATTGATCGATCAGTTGAGTGCGATTCTAGCCGCCCGGTAGGTCTGCTTGGTCACACGGTCGTCGTCGCGCGCGCGACTGGCATCCGGCGGCGAGTGGACAGTTTGGGGCCACGCGCGGCAGGCGCGAGCAGATGGCGAAGGCCGGATCAACGGGAGAACGAGGCCCGCGCTCGATCGTTTGCCCAGAACAGTCGCTGTGGCTGCATCGCCTCTCCTGATCCTCGACTTTTGCGGCGTAGCGGTTCGGGATGGCCGCCGATGGAACGAAGTCCGGGAGCCAGCTCTTCTTGAGTCGCTGTGGCCAAGCCCGGCGGCCGGAAGCGAGGCGGTCCTGTCAGGACGGGTTTGGCGCGTCAGCAGGGATTTCGTGGACGGCGTGAGCAAATTGGGCAGCACCGTTCGAAGCGGCGAATTCGTCGGCAGTTGCGGCTGACCCGGGATAGGGAGATTCGAGCATGTCAATCGGGACCATAATTCTCGTCATCCTGGTGATCGCGTTGTTGGGCGGCTTCAGTGGAGTCGGCGGCGGCCCTTTCTACGGCACCGGCTATTACGGCGGCGGCGGCCTCGGCGTTGTCGTCATCATCCTGCTGATTCTGCTCGTCCTCGGCAAGATCTGACACGGCCAAGCTCATTGGCGTCCGCCGCCGCACTTCGGCGGGACGGAAGGTGGGTCAGTGCGTTCGGACAGAGGATACCAGCAGGGCGCTTTTGTCGCGGGCGGGGGTGCGCTCTTTCGTGTGTGGGCGCCCGCCTGCGACAGGCTTGCCTTGTTCCTTGAAGATCAGGGACGAGCCGCCATGATGGAACGGCAAGCCCGCGATTTCTTCGAGGCGTTCGTGCCGGACGAGCGGCCCGGCGCTCTCTATCGTTACATGCTGCCGGATGGCTCGAAACGACCCGATCCCGCGTCGCGCTTCCAGCCTCGAGACGCGCATGGATCCAGCGAACTCATCGACCCCATGGGCCTATGTGTGGCGCGCGTCGTGGCGGGGCCGGCGCTGGGAAGAGATCGTTCTCTATGAACTGCACGTGGGCGCGTTCACGCCCGAGGGCGCTTTCCGCGCCGCGATAGACAAGCTCGATCATTTGGTCCGGCTCGGCGTCACGGCGATCGAGCTCATGCCGATCGGTGATTTTCCGGGTCGCTGGAACTGGGGTTATGACGGCGTCTTCCTCTATGCGCCCGATTCGACCTACGGACGACCTGGGGATCTGAAGGCGCTGGTCGACGCCGCTCATGCGCGCGGCGTCTGCGTGTTGCTCGACGTTGGCTATAATCACCTAGGTCCGGAGGGAAACCCGCTGCCGCACTTCTCGGCTTCATATTTTGACGATCGCTACAGGACGCCTTGGGGCGGCGCGGTGAATTTCGACGAAGCGCATGCGCGCGCGGTGCGCGAATTCTTCATCGACAATGCGCTCTACTGGATCGACGAATTTCATCTCGATGGATTGCGTCTGGAAGGCCGGTGCTGAGACGTTGATGCTGGAAGCCAATCTCTCCGATCCTGAGGGTCCCCGGCATCGGGCCGACAGCGCCCGACAGCCTCGGTCAGGCGCGGGGTAATGAACGCCTGGCCCAGCCTCGAAGATGCGCTCGATCCTGGTCGCGGTCGCCGGCCCGATCGGTCTTGCACGCGAGCGAGCTACTTCCCCGCCGGCGCGTGAATCTCGGCGACATGACCGCCGGGAAAGAGCACCATGGCGGCCCTTCGGTCTCCGGCCAGATAGGGTTCGACCAGGACCTCAACCCCGGCGGTCCTCGCCTTCGCGAGCGTCTCCCCGAGACTTGCGACCTCATAGCCCGTGATCTCGCGGCCGTAGGGATAGGGGAGATGACCGTCGGTCACCGCCACGTTCATGTTTCCGAAGCTCGATTCGATCCGGATTCGCCGATAGGTCCCGTTCGGGCGTCCGATCTCGACGCCTGGCGCGGCCCGATCGTCCGACACGACGGCGCCGTGGGAAAAGGCGACGAAGCCGTCGACGAAGGCCGCGACGCGGCCGGCCGACACATAGACGCGATTCTCCGGCGCCCTCGCCAAAGGAGGAGAGGACGGCGCGCTGGTGTGCCAATAGAGCTGCATATTCACGCCGCCCGGCCATTGAATGATCGCGTCCAGTCCAATCGGATCGGGGAACGGCTCGACGATCACATCGGCGCCGGCGGCCCGGGCCGCGCGGATCGCCGCATCCATGTCCGCGACGAGATATCCAGTCCTTTCCCCGCCGAAGGGATAGGGTATCGGCGTTTTGTATCCGAACAGGGAGACGTTTCCGACCGGCGTCCGGATCGCCCGCCAAGTGGCGAGGCTGGCCGTCGGCGTCACCGTCGTGACCGCCGGGCCGGTGGCTAGACCGCCAAATGTCGCCACGAAGCTTGCCGCGAACCGATCGAGGTCCTCCGGCGCCACGTACACATGCGTAGTGGCGTATTGCGGACCGACCGCGACAGGGGCTGCGCCGTCGGCCGCCTCGGCAAGGATCGGCGCGCAGGACAGATCGAGGGGGATGCACAGCAGCATTGCGACGAAGGCTCGGCGGCGCATGAAATGATCCTCCTTCAGGCGATCGCGTCAGGACGAGGCGGCTCCCGCATCGGCGATTGCCGCGATCTGCGCCAGCTGACGTCCGCAGCGATGCGCGCTTTGGTGCGAAGCGATACATCGCCGAGGCGTCCCGAGTCAGCAAATAGTGTTCCACGGAGTCGATAATGTAATTGCTATGATCAACCCCCGAAAGGCAGTGGAGCCATGGATCGCGCCCGCCCTCACGGATGTACGCGCTCGGCTCGGGGTCGATGCGGTTCGCTACTCCTTCACCGTAGTGGACTTCCACCGCCTACTCCCTGCCGGTCTCCCGGCGCTCTTTCAGCGCGCCGAACCCGGCGGCCGGGATTGCAGCGAATCCAGGGACGAGATGAATCCTGGTATGACGGAGCGCAACGGCAGCCGGCCCAATCCGCCGCCGGACACGAGGCGACGAGACCCCGCCAAGTGCTTGTCTCAGCTGTTGAGCGCCTTTGAGCCGCTGACAAACCGATTGCCCTGAACGTAATATCGCAACAGGCTGTCGGCCGCGCGGGTAATTCCGATCCGTTTGCTCCGCCCGATTTCGTCGGGCGGTTGGCCGTCGGTTCCGAGCCACAGCGGGCCGGCCAGACAGAGGTCGATCCCGTCCAGCCGGCGATCAATCGCCAAGGCCGCGCACAGCCGTCCAGGGCCCCGCGCCAAGTCTCGCACTCGCACACCGCCGCGATTTCGCTCCATGATCTCGACGCCACAGGTCGGCTCGATCGCCCTGATCAAGACGCCCGCGCCCACGCCGGGCGTCTCGCTCGAGACGTTCAGCATGAACGAGCTCCCATAGGCCAGGTAGACATAGGCGTGCCCGCGCTCGAGAAATAGCGCCCGATTGCGCGGGGTGGCGCCGCGGTAGGCGTGACCCGCGGGATCACCGACGACATAGGCCTCGCTTTCGACGATGCGACCGCTCGCAACGCCCTCGGCGAGCGTCCGCACCAGCATCTTGCCGACGAGAAAACGAGCGAGTTCGGCGGTATTGCTCGGCATCTCCGCCCGGTCCAACACGCGCGGCAGCGCCACCATCGCGCCGATTTCATCCCATTCGCTCGACCCAATGCGCGCGTGATGGCCCGGGCTCGAACGCGTCGGCAAAGTATTGGGTCTCGCGGGCCACCTTGCCATCCACGAACTCCATGACGCTGACCGAATAGGACGGGCGGCCGTCATAGGCCAGGATGAACTCCGTGACCCAGAGGTCGCCGGAGCCGACGATGCGGCGCACAGTGAAGCGCTTCGAATTCGGCTGCGCGACGCGAGAGGCTCGGATGTTGTTGCGGCCCCTGATGCGCTCGCCCGACTGCGGGTAATCGAGCAGAGCGTCCTCTTGGTAAATTTCGTGTTCCAACTCGAAGTCATTCGCGTCGGACGCGAGCCAGTGGGCATCCAATGCCGCTCGAATCTCGCGATCTTCCGTTCCGACCTTCCCTTGCAGCATCGGCGCGCTCCAATGTACAATCTCTTCGACGTCGGCTGCATCACCATACGCCGAAGTCCTCGGCGCCGCCAATCGGCGCGCATCGACTCCCCGCACCCGCCACGTGGCCTCGAGATCGAACGCCGCGAAGCGGCGATCCTGCTCGCGCCAAATGCGCGCCCGATGGGCGAAGCGATCGACCGAGAAATCGTCGCCGGGTTCTCGATTGATCCGGGTAGGAAGGTTGAGGGTGAACGCCGCTGTTGACCGCCTTGATCCGGCCGACGACGGCATAGGGTGGCGTCACGCGCCTCATTCGGGCCGAGCGACGACCGCTCGCCGCCCCAGCGACCGCCGAGGGAGAACCGGCACGCGCGCCGAGGCAGGAATCGGAGCGCCCATCCCTCAGGCTCAGAATCGGCCGCTGTAGGTCTCGTCCTGTTGCGGCGAGAACTACATCGAGCAGCCGCGATCAGCGCCCCGGCCGATCATGGGCGCCCGGGCCTCGCACGCCGTCGAGCGCCGAGCGCGACTCGATCGGCTGAAATTGAGCGCGCAACAGAGCCTTCTGGCCCTGGATCGCGGCGAGAGCGCCCGGTCCGGCGGTCAAATCAATCGCCATCCCGGACATCCAGCAGACCCAATTCGAGCCGGAGCGCTAGCTGCCGTGCGGACTCCAGCCGTGGGCCGAAGCCTTGCGGCCGGGGTGGTGAAGTGATCGCGCG
>JBEKEI010000160.1:0-10788 GCA_050013915.1 Roseiarcus sp. | reverse complement strand
AATATCGGAAGTTATTTTTCAAAATTCTCTTTTACAGACGCACCCGCGGCCCATACAGAGCGCCAGGAGACGACCCCCAATGACGGGTGCGGCGGGGCCGGAGTAAGCGCCGTCCCCAGCGCCAGCCACCCCCTGTCCGCTTGCCGGCAATCATGCGCGGGATGTATCCGAACTTGAGGAGGGCCCGCTTTCGCGCCCCCGCCCGAGGCGGCGACCGCGAAGCGGTCGTCCTCGGCTTCGAATTCATCCCGCGCCACGCTCCGCCGAGCAAACAGCAGATCCCCCGGCTTCTCGTGGGACTCGGAGGCACTTTCGCGCGCGAGAAGACCGACGACCGATCGATCGCCCTTCATCGCTCGCCGCCTGCCCAGCCTCCCGCGCTTGCCCGCGGCGCGTTGGCCCGATCGCGCCGCGCCGGCGCCGCCGCTCATTTCGCGGTTCCGCCGCCCTCGGTCGCCCGCCTCAGTCCGGCGTTCTCGGCTTCGAGTTCGGCGATCCGCCGCCGCAGCACGTCGAGCCCGGCCGCGACTTCGGCGGCGTCGAGTTTCTCGGGGATATGCTGCGGGCAGTTGACGTCCCACGCCTCCACCGTGAACAGGATCGCCTGCTCGGGCCGCGCGCGATAGCCTTCGGGCGTCAGCCCGGCGATCAGCGCCGCGTCGCCGACAACCACCCGCGCCCTGCCCCACAGCTTGACGCGCCGACGATGCGCATAATCCATCGCGATGAGGAAGGCGCGGTCGTTCTCGGCGAGGTTGCCGGTCGAGATATACTGGCGGTTGCCGGTGAAATCGACGAAGCCGAGCGTGTGCGCGTCGACGACGCGGATGAACCCCCTGGGGCCGCCGCGATGCTGGGCGTAGGGCCGCCCATCGGCGCTGGCGGTCGCGAGAAAGGCGGTGTCGACCGTTTCGAGAAACTGGGCGAGCTCGCCGGTGATCCCGGTGGCAAAGCCGCCGCGCGCCTCGATCTTCTCGTAATGTGCGCGCGAGCCGCGCAGCTTCTGCGCCGCCTTGACCGCCGACGTGAAGGCGACGTCGCTGGAGGGATGGATCATCGTCGTCTCCCATGGCCGAGCGGGGAGAGCCCCCGCCGCCCCGGATGTAGGCGCTTTCGCTTCCTCTCGAAATTGGGTATGTCTGGGAATATTCCTTCCAATTTTCGGGAGCCTCGATGGACCGGTTCGATGCGATGGCGACCCTGATCGCCGCCGTCGACGGCGGCAGCCTATCGGCCGCCTCGCGTGCCCTCGGCATGCCGCTGGCGACAGTCAGCCGCAAGGTGTCCGAACTCGAAGCGCAGCTCCACGCGCAGCTGCTGGTCCGCGCGAGCCGGCGGCTTTCGCTGACCGAGGCCGGCCGCGCCTATGTCGCGGCGAGCCGCCGCATCCTCGCCGAGATCGACGACGCCGAGCGCGCCGCCGCGGGTGAATATCGCGCCCCGCGCGGGGCGCTGACGATCACCGCCCCGTTCATGTTCGGGCGGATCCATGTCGCCCCGGTCGTGCTCGACTTCCTCGCGACCTATCCCGAGATCGCGGCAAAGCTCGTCCTCGCCGATCGCAACCTCAATCTGATCGACGACCATGTCGACGTGGCGGTCCGCATCGGCCGGCTCGCCGACAGCCGCATGGTCGCGACCCGGCTCGGCGCCGTGCGCTGGGTCGCCTGCGCGAGCCCCGGCTATCTCGAGGCGCGCGGCGCGCCGGAGACTCCGGCGGCGCTCGGCGCGCAGGACTGCATCCTGTTCGAGGGGATCAATGCGACCCGGCTCTGGCGGTTCGGGCGCGGCGGGCGGGCGCGCGAGGTCGCGATCCGCCCGCGCTTTGCGGTCAACACCGCCGACGCCGCGATCGCCGCGGCGATCGCCGGCGCCGGGATCGTCCGCGCGCTGTCCTACCAGGTCCGCGCGCCGGTCGCCGAGGGTCGGCTGCGCATCGTCCTGGGCGCCTTCGAGCCCGAACCCCTGCCCGTGCATCTTGTCCATGCCGGGCGGACGCTGCTGCCGCTGAAGTTGCGCGCCTTCCTCGACTTCGCCGCCCCGCGGCTGAAGGCGGCGCTGGCGGACGCGGGGTGAGCGGGCGCCCGAGCCTTCTGGACGCGGGCGCCGACGGCGGCGCGCGCGCTCGTTTGCCGGGCGATGCCGCGCGAAACGGCGCGATCGGCGCCCTGATCCGGCGCTGCGCGCCACCTTCTCGCGCAAGCGGGAGAAGGGTTTCGGGGGCGCAGGCGGCGGGATTGGCGGCTTGCGCCGGCGATCGGGGAGGATCGCGTTTTGGCCAATGAGCGGGCCTTCCCGGCGCGGTCAGAAATGCGCTTTCCCTCGCCCACAAGCCCTTGACGCCGCTCGACGCCGGGAATGCGGAAATTTTCCCGGTCTTGGCCGGCTTTCGTCGGGGCGTCGGCCCCGCCCGCTTCAGCTCGCCTCCAGGAACCGCTCCGCTTCGGCCAGATCGACCGACACGATCTGGCTGACCCCGCGCTCGGCCATCGTCACCCCGAACAGGCGGTCCATCCGCGCCATGGTGATCGGATTGTGGGTGATCGTGACGAAGCGGGTGTCGGAGCGCTTGCGCATTTCCTCGAGCAGGTCGCAGAAGCGCTCGACGTTGGAATCGTCGAGCGGCGCGTCGACCTCGTCGAGCACGCAGATCGGCGAGGGATTGGTCAGGAACACCGCGAAGATCAGCGCCATCGCGGTCAGCGCCTGCTCGCCGCCCGACAGCAGGGTCAGCACCTGCGGGCGCTTGCCGGGCGGGCGGGCGAGCAGTTCGAGGCCGGCCTCGAGCGGATCGTCGGATTCGACCAGCAGCAGTTCGGCCGCGCCGCCCTCGAACAGGGTCGCGAACAATTCGCCGAAATGCCGGTTGACCACCGCGAAGGCGGCGAGCAGCCGCTCGCGGCCCTCGCGGTTGAGGCTGTGGATCGCCTGGCGCAGCCGCTTGATCGCCTCGGTGAGGTCGTCGCGCTCGGCGATCAGCCGGGCGCGCCCCGCCTCGACCTCGACCAGTTCGTCGTCGGCGCGCAGATTGACCGCGCCGAGCCGCTCGCGCTCCTGCTTCAAATGATCGAGCCGGCGGGCGACATCGGCCGGGTCGGGCGGGGCCTCGCCCGTCTTCAGCCCGGCAAGCGCGGCGAGCGCCGCGGGCTCGGCGTCGAGCTCGATCGCGATCATCTCGACAAGAGCGTCGCGGCGCCGGCGCGCGCCCTCGACGCGCTCCTCCGAGGCGGCCCGCGCCTCGCGCGCGGCGCCCATCGCGTCGAGCGCGGCGCGCGCGGCGCGGTCGGCCTCGGCGAGCGCGGTCTCCATCGTCGCGCGCTCGTCGCCGGCGCTGCGGCGCGCCGCCTCGGCAGCGTCGATCTCGCCGATCAGCGCCCGCCGATTGTGCAGGAACGCCGCCGGCGCCCCGGCGAGCGCCTCGTGTTCGGCGCGCGCGGCCGTCCCGCGTTCGGCGAGTTCGCCGATCTGGCTCTCCGCGCGCGCGCGCCGCTCGCCCCAGGACTGGAGTTCGGCGGCAATTCCGGCGCGCCGGCGCGCGCGCGCCTCGCTCTCGCGGGCGATCGACTGCGCCGCCGCGCGCGCCTCGACCGTCTCGGCGCGATCGTGGGCGGCCTGGGCGCGGGCGCGCGCCAGCGCGAGCGCGAGATCGTCGGCGGCCTCCAGCGCCGCCTGCGCGGCCTGCGCCGCGCGCCGGCGCTCGGCCGCCTCGTCGCGCGCCGCGCGCGCGCGCGCGGCGGCCTCGTCGAGCGCGGACAGCCGGGCGAGCGCCTGCGCGCGCCGGCGTTCGGTCGCGGCGAATTGCTCGCGCGCGGCGTCGGCGGCGGCGCGGTCGGCGCGCGCGCGCCCGCGCGCCTCGGCCTCGGCGGCGGCGGCGGCGCGCAGCGCCGCTTGCGCGCGCGCGGCCTCGGCGCGTGCGGCCTCGGCGAGTTCGCGCGCCGCCTCGGCCTCGATCGAGAGATCGCCGAGCCGGTTCTTCTCGACCAGCCGGCGCGCGGCGGGCGTCGGCGCCTCGGCGGCGGCGACGAAGCCGTCCCAGCGCCACAGGTCGCCCTCGCGGGAGACGAGCCGCTGGCCGACCCGCAGCAGCGGCCGCAGCGCCTCGCCGCGGCTGCGCGCGACGACGCCGATCTGGGCGAGGCGGCGCGCGAGCGCGGCCGGCGCCGCGACGCGGCCGGCGAGCGGCTCGACGCCCTCGGGCAGCGCGGGATCGGAAAATTCGCTCGCGGCCGCCGACCAGTGGGCGGGCGCGCGCGGATCGGTCGAGGCGTCGAGATCGTCGCCGAGCGCCGCGCCGAGCGCGGCCTCATAGCCCTTGGCGACCCCGATCTGATCGACCACCGGCGCCCATTGGCCGCCCGGCGACGCGCCGAGCAGCTTGGTCAGCGTGCGCATCTCGGTGTCGAGCCGCTGCGCCTTGCGCTCGGCCTCGGCGAGCGGGCCGCGCGCGCGCGTCTCTTCGTCGCGCGCCCGCCCATGCGCCGCCTCGGCCTCGATCGCGCCGGCCTCCGCCTCGGCGAGCGCGGCGCCGAGCGCGGCGAGCGCCTGCGCCTGACCGGCGAGCGCGGCCGCATCGTCGCCGGCCGCCGCGAGCCCGTCGCGCTCGCGCGCGATTCCAGCGCATTCCTCCGAGAAGCGGGCGAGGCGGCGGGTCTCCTCGGCGAGCGCGGCGCCGAGCGCGTTGCGCCGCGCGTTGAGATCGGCGAGCGCGGTCTGCGCCTCGCCGAGCCGGGCCTCGCTGACGCCAAGCGCGCGTTCGGCGTCGGCGAGCCGCGCCTGCGCGGCGCCGGTCAGTTCGGCGCTGGCGCCCGACTGCGCGGCGATTCCCGCATCCTCCTCGGCGAGCCGCGCGCAAACCGCCGCCGCGTCGTCGATCAGCGCGGCCTCGCGTTCGAGATCCCGGGCGAGCTGGCCGATCCGGCGCTCGAGTTCGGCGGTGCGCTCCCGTGCGCGCTTCTCCTCGCCGTCGAGCGCCTCGCGGGCGAGCACCAGCCGGTGCAGCGCGGCGCCGGCGCGCGCCTCGGCGTCGCGCAGCGGCGGCAGCGCGGCGGCGGCGACCGCCTGGGCGCGCGCGGCCCCGGCCTGGGCGCGGGTGCGCTCGGCGACCTCGCGCACGTCGGCGTCGAGCCGGCGCTGCGCCGCGCCGAACGCCGCCTCGGCCTCGCGCCAGGCGCCGTGCAGCGCGAGCGCCTCGTGGCGGCGGATTTCGGCGGCGAGCGTCTTGTAGCGCTGCGCCTGGCGCGCCTGGCGCCTGAGGCTGTCGATCTGGGCGTCGATCTGCTTCATGACGTCTTCGAGCCGCGCGAGATTGTCCTCGGCGGCCTTGAGGCGCAGCTCGGCCTCGTGGCGGCGCGAGTGCAGGCCGGAGACCCCGGCCGCCTCCTCGAGGATCAGCCGGCGCGCCTGCGGCCGGGCGGCGATGATCTCGCCGATCTGGCCCTGGCGGACGAGCGCAGGCGAGCGGGCGCCGGTCGAGGAATCGGCGAACAGCAATTGCACGTCGCGGGCGCGCACCTCGCGCCCGTTGACCCGATAGGTCGAGCCCGACTCGCGCTCGATCCGGCGGGTGACCTCGATCGTCTCGTGGTCGTTGAACGCGGCCGGCGCGCGCCGGTCGGAATTGTCGAGGACGAGGCCGACCTCGGCGATGTTGCGCGGCGGCCGGGCGCCGGAGCCGGCGAAGATCACGTCGTCCATGCCCGAGGCGCGCATGCTCTTGTAGGAGCTCTCGCCCATCACCCAGCGCAAGGCCTCGACGAGATTGGACTTGCCGCAGCCATTGGGGCCGACGATGCCGGTGAGGCCGGCCTCGATCTTGAATTCGGTCTGGTCGCAGAAGGACTTGAACCCGGCCAGCCGCAGCCTGTCGAAAATCATCGCGCGCGCCGCCGCATCGTCGCGGGGCGCGCCGGCGCCGCTCGCCCGATCGCGCCCCGGCGCGCCATTTCCTGCGGTTCGAACACCTTGGCGTCTCCGTGGCGCGTCCGCCGCGCCGGTCGCCCGCCACGCGCGCACAAAGGGGCGCGCGGATCAAGCGCGGCGACGCAAAATCCTGTGCGAAACCGGGCTATTTCAACAGCGGCTCGATCACCTTGTCGAAGTCCTCGATCGGCAGTTCGCCCTGCATCTGGCGGCCGTTGACGAAGAAGGTCGGCGTCGCGCCGACCTTGAACGCCATGGCGGCGCGCTCGCGGGTCTGGTTGACCTTGGTCAGCAGATCCTGGTCCTTCAGGCACTTCTCGAAATCGGCCTGGGTGACGCCCGCCTGCTTGACGGTCGCGGCGAGCGCGTCGAGCGGCTTGTCGACGAAAGCCCAGTCCTTCTGCTGGGCGTAGAGCAGGTCGACCAGCGCGTTGCGTTTCTCCGGCCCGGCGCAGCGCGCGAGCATGAAGGCGGCGGTGGCGAGGGAGTCGAGCGGGAATTCACGCAGGATGAAGCGGACCTTGCCGGCGTCGACATATTTCTCCTTGAGCTTGGGCCATGTCTCCTTCTGGAAGGCGGCGCAATGGGTGCAGGTCATCGAGGCGTATTCGATGATCGTGACCGGCGCGGTCTGCGCGCCCAGCGGAATGTCGGGCAGCGGCCCGGGCGCCATCAGCGCGTCGACCGGAACCATCGCATCCGCGCGCGCCGGGCCGGCGGCGAACGCGAGGCCGAAGCCGATCAGACAGGCGGCGGCGAAGGCCGCGAACCCGCGGCGGTTGGCGGAACGCGGGGACGGACTGGCGGATTTCACGGCTTGCTCCCGACAAGGATTTCGCGGCAATTGAGGGAAATCGCCGATTCCGCGCCCAAGATAGCCTCGAACGGCGAACTGGCAAGCCGCGGCCGATCATTTCCCGACGCGGCGCCGACGCCACAGGCCGTAGCGCGCGCGTGGGCCGCGCGGGAGCGACCGGCGGGTTGCGAAGCCGGCCTTGGCCTGCGGTTGCCAGAGTCACGGCGATTTTGCGAGGCTGTACGGGCTGAGGTTCGGCGAGTCGGCGCAAGACGCGCCGGTGCGGGCGCGATCGCCGCGCCCTTGCGTCGCCCGGGCTCTCGCCTCGCGACGATGGGGGCTGAGGCGGCCGGCTATTGCCGGTATTGCTGGATGCGGGTCGTCCGCAGGCCGGCGAGGCCGAACTGGTCGATCGACAATTGCCAGCTGAGAAATTCGTCGACGGTGAGCGTGTAGCGCGCGCAGGCTTCCTCGAGCGACAGGAGGCCGCCGCGCACGGCGGCGACGACTTCCGCCTTGCGGCGGATCACCCAGCGCTTGGTCGAGGGAGGCGGGAGGTCGGCGATCGTCAACGGGCTGCCATCGGGGCCAATCACATATTTCACCCTTGGGCGAAGCGCTTCACTCATGTTGAACTCGCACACTCGAACGCACAGATCATGGTCGAGACATTAAACCCGCAGATTTAAGATTTACCTAAACGCGCGGCCGCGGCGGTCGCTAAAAGATGTCTCAAAACGCTCTGAATTCTTTCGATTTTATTAGCGCGCGGAGCCGGCGTGGAATGGGCTGCGCGGGCGCCGCGGAGCCCGTCCGCGGCGGCGCCGATCGTCGGGGTCGCCATTTTGCTTGCATCGGCGACGATAATGCCCATTTTGGCGTTCAAGCGCCCGGGTCGGCCGGGCGGGAACCCTCATGCGCGCGCCCCGTCTCGCCCTAGACGCCCCGCTCAATTCGCTCGGCTTCGCCAAGCCGCCGGAGCGCACGCGCGTCGTCGTGGCGATGTCGGGCGGCGTCGATTCCTCGGTCGTCGCGGCGATGCTGGCCGACGAGGGCTATGACGTCGTCGGCGTCACGCTCCAGCTCTACGACCATGGCGCGGCGCTCCATCGCAAGGGCGCCTGTTGCGCCGGCCAGGACATTCACGACGCGCGCGACGTCGCCGCGAGGCTCGCAATCCCCCATTACGTGCTCGACTACGAGGCGAGGTTTCGCGAGCGGGTGATCGAGCCGTTCGCGCGCAGCTATGTCGCTGGCGAGACCCCGATCCCCTGCGTCGCCTGCAACCAGCACGTCAAATTCGCCGATCTCTTCGACACGGCCAGGGATCTCGGCGCTGACGCGCTGGCGACCGGACACTATGTCGTCTCGCGGGAGAATGCGCGCGGAGGCCGCGCGCTCTACCGCGCCGCGGACCCGGAACGGGACCAGAGCTACTTCCTCTTTGCGACGACGCCCGACCAGCTCGGCATGCTGCGCTTCCCCCTGGGCGGGCTGCCCAAGACGCAGGTGCGCGAGTTCGCGCGCCGGCAGGGCCTCGCGATCGCGCAGAAGCCCGACAGCCAGGACATCTGTTTCGTGCCGTCGGGCCGATACAGCCAGATGATCGAACGCCTGCTGCCCGGCGCGGCGAGCCCGGGCGAGATCGTGCACGTCGACGGGCGCGTGCTGGGCCGCCACGCCGGAATCATCCACTACACCATCGGCCAGCGGCGCGGGCTCGGCGTCGCCGCCGCCGAGCCGCTCTATGTGACCGGACTCGACGCCGCCGGCGCCAGGGTGATCGTCGGGCCGCGCGAGGCGCTGGCGATGCGGCGCATTCGGTTGCGCGACGTCAACTGGCTCGGCGACGGCCGCCTGGAAGACATCGGCCCGCGCGGGCTGGACATCGCCGTGCGCGTGCGGTCGACGCGCGCGCCGACCCCGGCGCGGCTCGCGCCCGACGGCGAAGTCGAACTGATCGAAGCCGAGAGCGGCGTTTCCCCCGGCCAGGCCTGCGTCTTCTACGCCTCGACCGCGCCGGACTCGCGGGTGCTGGGCGGCGGCTTCATCCGGGCCGCCGACGCCTGAAGCGGGCGCCTCGGCTTGACCGCGCCAATGGCGGCCGTCCCTACGCGATCGCCGCGCCGCCGGCCGGGCGGAACCGCTCGGCCTTGTCGTAGGCCGCGCCGATCCGCGCCAGCCGCTTGTCGAGCATCGGCCGCATTTCCGGGTGGGTGAAAATGTAGAGATCGCCGTCGAGGATTCCCTGCAACGCGCGGGCGGCGACCTCGGCTGGGGCGACGCCGCCGGCGACGAAGTCGCGCACCTGGGCGGCGCGCGCGGCGACCGCCGCCGACACCGGCGCGCCCGCCTCCTCCGCCAGACCGGCGGGCGCGTTGCGCTCGCTCGACGCGATCCGGGTGCGCGCGAAGCCGGGACAAAGGACGCTGACGCCGATATTCGTCCCGCGCAATTCGTAGAACAGCGTCTCCGTCAACCCTACGACCGCCGCCTTGCTCGCGCTGTAGGGTCCGTCCAGCGGCTGTCCCAGCATGCCGGCCATCGACGCCGTATTGAGAAAATGGCCGCCCTCGCCGTGGGCGCGGATGTGGGGCAGAAACGCCGCCACGCCGTGCACGACCCCCATCAGGTTCACCGACACAACCCAGTCCCATTGACCTTCCGACAATTCGTCGACGCCGCCGGGCCGGGCCCCGACCCCGGCGTTGTTGCAAACCAGATGCACGCGTCCGAACGCGGCGATCGCGGCGTCCGCCGCCCGCTGCAGCGAGGCGCGGTCGGCGACGTCGCATTTGAAGCCGCGCAGGCGTCGCGGCTCGGCATTCAGGTGCTCGAGCGCCCCAGCGAGCGCGGGCTGCTCGATGTCGGCGAGCGCGACGTTCATGCCCGCGCCGAGGAAGAGTCTGGCGAATTCCAGCCCGAAGCCGCCGGCCCCTCCGGTGACAAAAGCCGTCTTGCCCTCGAGATCGCGCACGATGGTCCTCCCGCCTCGTTTGCGCCGCAGGCTGCGCCATTTCGCCGTTGCCGACAAGTCGCGCGAACGTCTGGGATCGCGGCGGGCGCGGGGCGCCGCGAGCGGGGCGGCTTGCGTCGGCCGCGCCCGCGGTCCAGTAACCGCGGCGATGACGAAACCGATTCATGGCGACTGAGGCTCGCGGCGCGGGCGCGGATCGCGCGCGCACGATCGATTCGGCCGAGTTGCGCCGCCGGGTTCGCGGCATCGCATTGATGTGCGCGGCGACGGTGTTCTTCGCCGCGCTCGACACCTCGGCCAAATCGCTGAGCGGCGTCCTGCCGGCGATCGAGATCGTCTGGGCGCGCTATGTCGCGGCCGCGATTTTCGGGATTGTCGCGGTGCGGCCGTTCAGCCGTCCCGGCGTCCTGCGCTCGAAGCGCCCCTGGCTGCAGATCGCGCGCTCGCTCCTGCTGCTGGCCGCGACGACGACCAATTTCCTCGCGCTCCGCCAGCTGCAGCTCGCGGAGACTTCGACGATCAATTTCCTGACGCCCTTGTTCGTCGTGCTGCTGGCCGGCCCCCTGCTCGGCGAATGGCCGGAGGGCGGACGGCTCGGCGCCGTGGCGATGGGTTTTGCGGGCGTCGTGGTCGCGACGGGGCCCGGGACCAGCGCGTTCCAGCCGATCGTCGTCGTCGCGATCGCCGGGGTCGCATGCAACGCCGGCTACGCCCTGGCGACCCGGATGCTCGCGAGCGCCGATTCCTCGGGCACGACGCTGGCCTGGACGCCGCTCGCCGGCGTCGTGCTGCTGACGCCGATCCTGCCGTTCGTCTGGGCCAGTCCGGCCGACTGGCGGACCCTCGCGATCATGATCGGGATGGGATTTTTCGCCTGCCTCGGCCATTGGCTGCTGATCCTCGCCCACGAGCGCGCGCCCGCCTCCGTCCTGACCCCGTTCGGCTATACGCAGCTTGTCTGGATGATCCTCGCCGGCCTGCTCGTGTTCGGCGACCGGCCGAGCGGCGGCGTGCTGGCCGGCGCGGGAATCGTCGTCGCCTGCGGGCTCTATCTCGTCCGGCGCGAGCGGGCGGCGCGTAGCGGATAGCACGCCGA
>JBEKEI010000159.1:0-10853 GCA_050013915.1 Roseiarcus sp. | reverse complement strand
GTTGACGAAGGCCGTATAGCGCCGATGCGCCTCGCCGACCGAGCGCGACAGGCTGGCCGACGCGCCTTCGACATCGGGGCGGGTCGGCGTCAGCAACAGATGCACGTGGTTGGGCATCAGGCAGTAGGCCGAGCAGACGACGCCGCAGCGTTTCAGCCGCTCGGCGAGGAGGTCGCGGTAGAGCGCGTAATCCGACGTTTCGGAGAAGATCGCCATCCGGCGGTTGCCGCGCTGGGTGACGTGGTGGGGCGTGTCGGGAAGGACGATGCGCGCAAGCCGGGCCATGGGCGATGCTGGCGCAGGAAGGCTATTGCGTCAATCGGTATCCTGTCCCTGTAATTGCCTGTAATTGCGGGGCGCTCCGTCGGCGCCGCCCTGAGCGTAGTGTAAAAGAGAAATATGAGAAGGATATTGCTGAATTCCAAAAGATCGGCTATGCTCCCATCATTGGTCCCCTCGGCAGGAGCCCGCCATGCCCGACCCCGCAACACCCGCGCCGCCGCCATGCGACGTGGACGAGGATTGCGCCGCCAGACCCGACGCCGGGCTCGACCAGCGCGTCCGCAGGGCCGGCGGGGACGAGGCGCGGGGCGCCGCCGCCGCGCGCGGCGGGGCCGGACGGCGGCGCGCCGCAGACCGCCGCGCGGGCGCAACGCCCGAGGCGCCCCCGCCTTCAACGTCGGGAAGCCCGCGCCGGGGCGATCCCAGCGGCCGGCTCCGGCGTGTTCGCGATGCCGTTCGTCCTTGTTCCATCGCCGGCCCCGCCGGGGCCTTCAACAGCCCCGGGAGCGCGCCAGCCTCAGGGTCAGAACAGCGGCCGGCCTCTCGCAAGCCGTTGAAATACCAGGAGATGCCATGGAGCCCCGGCAATGGGAGCCCCGGCGATGAGAGACTTCTAAAGGACTTCCAAGAACTTCAAAGGACTTCAAAAAGACTTCGAAAGATTTCAAAAGATTTCCAAAGACTTCCAGAAATTTCCAAAAATTTCCGCCGGCCTCCGAGCCCGGGCGATGCGGAGGGATGGCGGGCCGCGGCCGGGGAGCGGCCCGCGGGCTTCCTTTGGCCGGCAACCCTCTGATTTGCCGCGATCGGACGAGCAATGAACTGCCAAATCTCTCCCCAACGAAAGGCCTTGTCGGGCGATCCGGCGGGCGCCGATTCCGACGGGATCGTCATTCCCGGCGCGACATCGACGCGCGGGCCCGGCCCTGCCAGGGCGGACGCCGGCTCGGCCTGCGGCGCAACAGATCCGTTGGTCGGTCCATCAGACTGTGCTTGGCCGGACGCCGGCGGCGATCTGGCGGTGGAGATTCGCATAGGTCTGCGCGGAGGCGTCCCAGTCGAACCTGCGGGCCATCGCGGCGCGGCGCATGCCGGCGATGCGCTTGCTCGATCCATAGGCCTCGAAGGCGCGCTCGATCGTGCGCCGGAATTCGCGCGCCACCGGCGCGTCGAACAGGAAGCCGGTCTCGCCGTCGACGATCGTTTCGGCGAGGCCGCCGGTCCGATGCGCGATCGGCAGCGCGCCATAGCGCTGCGCGTACATCTGGCTCAGTCCGCACGGCTCGAAGCGGGAGGGCATCAGGATGAAATCGCTTCCGGCGAAGATCGCGCGCGCCTGGTCGGCGTCGAAGCCGATCCGAACGCCGACAGCCTCGCTGTTGCGCGCGGCGAGGTCGGCGAGCGCGTCCTCCATGTCCGGCTCGCCGCAGCCCATCGCGACGAGCTGGCCGCCCTGGTCGACGATCGTCTGGGCGGCGTCGATGGTCAGATCGAGGCCCTTCTGATGAACCAGGCGCGACACGACGGCGAACAGCGGCGCGCGCGACAGGTTGAGCCCGAAAGCGCCCCGGACATAGTCGGCGTATCGGCCCTTCCAGCGGCTGGCGTCGAACAGATAGGGACAGCGCGGATCGCGCCGCGGGTCCCAGGAATCGTCGATGCCGTTGAGGATGCCGACGAGCCGGCCCTGATGCGCCCGTTCGGACAGCAGCCCCTCCAGGCCGCAGCCGAATTCGGGGCGGGTGATCTCGTCGGCGTAGGTCGGGCTCACCGTCGTCAGATGCGCGGCATAGGTCATGCCCGCCTTGAGAAAGGACAGCTTGCCGAAATATTCGACCCCGTCGATCGTGAACGCGCGTTCCGGAATCGCCAGCGCCCCGATCCGGTCGGCGGCGAAAATCCCCTGATGGGCGAGATTGTGCACGGTCAGCAGCGCCGGGATCGTCGCGCCGCTCCAGGCGAGATAACCGGCGGCGAGCGCGGTCTGCCAGTCGTTCAAATGCAGGCTCGCCGGCGACCAGCCTCCCTCGCCGCGAACCGCGAGCTGCGCGGCGGCGAGGCTCAGCCGCGCGAACCGGAGGTCGTTGTCGGGAAAGTCGACGCCGTTTTCGTCGCTGTAGGGGCCGCCCGGCCTGTCGAAGAGTTCCGCGCACAGCACGATATAGGCGACGAGCCCGTCCGGCGTCGTGACCTTGGCGATGGAGCAGGGCGGAATTTCCGCCGCGCCGGGCAGATGGGCGACGATGTCGGCCGTCCGCACGCGCGCCAGCGTCTGACGATAGCCCGGCGTCAACACCCTGATGTCGCAGAGCCGGCCGAGCGCGCGCGGCAGCGACGCCGAAACGGCGCCCAGTCCGCCGGCCTGCACGAAATCGCTCGTTTCCGGGGTCGCAAAGAGCACGCATTGACGTTCGCGCCCAATAGGATAAATGCGAGCGGCATGTCCGATCGCCGGTCGCGGCGGCGCGGGGGGGATCGCGCGCGGCGGTTGGACTTGAATGGATTTCAACGTTCGGCCCCGCCGTCGAATCACCGCCTTGATCGACGTTAGCCCGGCGGCGTGCGCAAATGGTAAACTATGGGTCAATCCCGACGATTTTCGGGATCGGCGCCGGGGGGTTCGATCGGGCGCGCTTCGCATCGGCGGTCGGCTCGTCGAGCCCGCGGCGCGTGGAATGCGAGCCTCGAGCGCGTCCGCGCGCTCGCCGCTCAATGGCGTGGACGCGACGATACGGCGACGCCTCGAGATCGCCGGAGATCGACGGAGGAGATATTGGGCGAGACCATCGCGGACGCATCAGCGCTTTTTTTCCCGCCGATTCAACCGCCGGCTCCCGAGACGCCGGCTCCAGGCGGGCTGGTGTTCCTCGCCGATTCGAGTCTAGGCCCCGATCTCCTCGACGTGACGGAGGCGATCCGGCCGATCGCCGAATTATGCGCCCGCAGGGACACGCAGACGCCGCTGACGATCGGCGTCGTTGGACGCCGGGGCGCCGGCAAGAGTTTTGCGCTCGACCGGCTGGCGGCCGGCGTCGAAAGCCTCGGCGCGGCGGCCGCCCGAACGGCGAACGGCCCGTTTCTCCAGCGAATCGTCACCGCGCGAATCGACGCCGCAGCGATCGCCGGCGATCCGGCGAGCGCGATCGCCGGCGGCGTGTTCGCGGCGCTCGCGCGCGGGCGCCCGGACGGCGATTACGCCGCGCTCGCCGACGAGGCCGCCCATGCCGGCGCGGATCCTCATCTGGCCGCCAGCAAGGCGATGGAGCGGCACGACGAATCGCGGCGCAGGCTCGAGGCCGAGCGGCAGGCGAGGGACGATGTCGAGGCGCGACGAGCGCTGCTCGTCGAGAACGTGCTGTTCGAGACCGCCGGTTCGCGGATCGACGCCTATGCGCGCGGCAACCGCGGCCGAATCGAAGCCAAGCTGCGCCGGTTCGACCTGGCGGGCGCCGATTCCATCGCGAACTTCAAGAATCTGGTGCGCGAGCTCGCCGAGACCGGTTGGGGCGCGCTGATCTGGGTCGCGCTGGGTGCGATCTGGGCCTATCGCAGCCAGCGGCGACTGCTGACGGCGACCGTCATTTTTCTCGCCCTGGCGTTCGGCGCCGCCGAGCTCCGGACGCCGCGCACTCTCGACGGCTTGCGCAGCCTGGGCCCGCCGTTCCCCCCGGTGGCGGACTGGCTCGCCGCCCGGACCGGGTTCGTCGGCGACCTCGTCGCGGCGTTGGCTGCGCTGGGCGCACTCGCGCTGACCGTGAATCTGTGGCGCGCGATCTCCTTCATGATCCTGCTGTTGCGCGGCGCGCGCCTGCTCAACCACGACGTCCGGGAACGCCGCCGCGATCTGGATGCGGCGTCGGCGCGCCTCAATCGCCGCGTCATGGCGCTCACCGCCGAGACGGAAATCGCCGCCAGGCACGCCGAGGCGAGCGAACGGCGCGCCCATGCGCGCGGCGAGGCCGGCGCGGCGCGGGCGCCAACGCCGCCGTTCGTCGATCCCGCGCTCGCCGGGCCGTCCGCGGCGCGCGCATTTCTGGGGTCCGTCGGCGCCCTCATCGCGGCCCAGCAGGCGGACGATCCGTTCGCGCTCGCGCCCGCCGCGCAAGCCCCGCGCGCCGTCCTCGGGCCGCAGACTCCGGCGTCGCCGGCGCCGCCGCTGGCGGTCCCGGCGCCCGACAGACTGCTGCTGATGATCGACAATCTCGACGCCCTGACGCCGGCGCAGGGCCTGAATCTGATCGAGTCCCTGCATTTCCTGCTCGGCGAATCCCTGATCGCGGTCGTCGCCTGCGACCCCGGCCCCTTGGCGACCGCCGCCGGCGGCAGGGATCCGCTGCGCGCGCGCCTCGAGAAGCTGTTCCAGTTGACCTTCGACGTCGGACCCCGCGGCGCCGCCGACAGCGAACGCCTGATGGCGCGGCTGGTCGGCGGCGCGCCGCAGCGCCTGTCCGAACCGGCGCTCGGCGTCGGCCGCTCCGCGCTCGACGAACCGCTGAGCGCCGCCGAAGCGACATTGCTCGGCGCGCTCGCGCCGCTCGCCGCCGCCACGCCGCGGGGCGTCAAGCGCTTCCTCAACGCCTATCGCGTGGCGCGCACCGGCAGGGCGCACCGTCCCGCGCTCGCCTTGATGCTGGCGCTCGGCCAGAGCGGCGACCGGGAGGCGGTCGCCGCGCTCGAAACGCTGTTGAACTCGCAGGACGGGATCTTGCGGGAACCGGAGGGGCCGCCCGCCCTCGCGACCGCCGTTCGGGCGGCGCGCGCCGCCAGCGGCGGGGATTTTTCGATCGCCGAAGCGGTCGCCGCTCGGGATGCGGCTCGACGCTATCAGCTCGTCGTCTGAGTCGAAGGGCGGCCGCCGACGGCCCTATTCCGGGGGAAGCCTCGTCTCGTCCCAGCCCCCGCCGAGCGCAACGATCATGCCGACGGCCGCGAGCATGCGCTGCTCCTGGGTCGTCAGCAGAGCCTCCTCGTCCGAAAGCGCCGTCGCCTCCGCCGTCACGACGGTCGTGAAATTCTGGGTTCCCGCCTGATATTCGTTGATGGCGATCTGGACCGCCTGCCTCGCCGCGACGACGGCCTCGACCTGCACGCGTTCCTCTTTGGCGAGGATCGGAATCGCGGCCAGTTGGTCCTCGACCTGCTGGAAGGCGGTCAGCACCGTCTGCCGATAGGTCGCGACGCTGGCCGCGTAGGTGTCGCGGGCGGCCTCGACCTGCGCCGCGGTGAGCCCGCCGTCGAACAGGGTCTGCGCCGCCGAAACGCCGACGGACCACATCGGATTGGCCCCCGCGATCGCCTTCACAAAGGGATTGCCGACATAGCCGAATGATCCCGACAGCGAAATGTCGGGATAGTAGGCGGCGGTGGCGACGCCGATCAGCGCGTTCTCCTGCTGCATCGCGCGCTCGGCGGCGGCGATGTCGGGCCGCCGTTCGAGCAGCTTCGAGGGCAGCCGCACCGGAATGGCGGCGAAGGTTTCGACGAGCCTGCCGTGCGGAATGGAAAGGCCGGCGGGCGGCCGGCCCATCACGACCGCAATCGCGTGCTCGAACTGGGCGCGCGCCACGCCGGTGTTGATCGCCTGCGCCTGGGCGGCGAGGACCAGCGCCTGCGCCGTGATGACGTCGGAGCGCGCCGAGGTGCCGGCCTTGTACTGGTTCTGCGTGATGTCGAGGGATCGCTTGTACTGGCCGACGGTGTCGATCAGCAGGTCGTAGAGAGAATCCGTCTCGCGAAGCTCGAAATAGGCGGTCGCCAGGGTCGACTGCATGGACAGCCGGGCATTGGCGAGATCGGCGGCGCTCGCCTGCGCGCCGGCGACATCGCTCTCGACCAGCCGGCGCACCTTGCCCCAGAGGTCGAGCGTCCAGCTTCCGTTGATCTGCGAGTTGAGCGTGGTCGTTGGGCCGGTCGAGCGGGTCAGCGACGGGTTGTAGCCGAGGGTCGGGAAGAGCTGCGCGCGCGCTTCGGCGATCAGCGCCTCGGCCTCGCGAAAATTGGCCTCGTCGGCCTTCAGCGTCTGGTTGGACACTTCGACCTGGGCCTCCAGGCTGTTCAGGAGCGGATCCCGGAACAGCCTCCACCAGTCGCCCCTGGCGAAATCGTCGCGTGGCGAACCGATCTTCCAGCCCTTGATTTCCTTGTATTGCGCGGGGACGATCGCGGCGGGGCGGACATAGTCGGGCCCGACCGTGCAACCGCTCAGGACGAGCGCGCCGGCCAGACCCAGCCACCGAGCCCCCTCGGCCCCCCCCATCAGCCGACCCCCGCCACCCGCTCGCCCGATTGTCCAAGATAGAAACGTCGCCACAATCGCCCCAGCCAACTGCTGAAGCGGTCGAGATAAAGATAAATGACCGGGGTTGTGTACAGGGTCAACGCCTGACTGACGATCAGGCCGCCGACGATCGAGATTCCCAGGGGGTGTCGCAATTCCGACCCTTCTCCGGTCCCGAAGGCGAGCGGCAACGCCCCGAGCAGCGCCGCGAACGTCGTCATCATGATCGGGCGGAACCGCAACAGGCAGGCCTGGAAGATCGCTTCGCGCGGCTCGGCGCCGGCCCGCTGCGCCTGCAGCGCGAAATCGATCATCATGATCGCGTTCTTCTTCACGATGCCGATCAGGAGGATGATGCCGATGAAGGCGATGATGGTGACTTCCGTGTGGAACATCTTCAGCGCCAGCAGCGCGCCCACCCCGGCGGACGGCAGGGTCGAGATGATCGTGAGCGGATGGATGTAGCTCTCATAGAGAATTCCCAGCACGATGTAGACGGCCGCCAGCGCCGCCCCGATCAACAGGGGCATGTTGGCGAATGACTGCTGATAGGTCAGCGCCGTGCCGGCGAACGCGCCGCGAATCGTCGCGGGCATCCGAATGTCGGCCATCGCCTGCTCGATCGCGCGCTGTGCGTCGCTGAGCGCCCGGCCGGGCGCGAGATTGAACGAAATCGTCGTGGCGACGAACGGACCCTGGTGATTGACCGACAGCGGCGTCAGAGCCGCGCCGACCGTCGCGAAGGCCGACAGCGGGATCATGGTCTCGAGGCTGGTCGAGACGGAGGCACCGGCGGAGGCGGTCGAATGGCCGGTCGCCGCGATCGAGTTGATCGCCAGATTGCGCGCGGAATCGGCGGCGATCGTCGAAGCCGAGCCGGCGGTCGCCGATGCCGCGGCGAAGGTCCCGGCGGTCGCGTTGGTGGTCTGCGTCCCCGACGGGTTGGCGCCCGAGGTCGACACCCAGACGTCGCGCAGGGTCTGCGGATCCTGCCAGTAGCGCGGCGCCACCTCCATGACGACGTGATACTGGTTGACGGCGCTGTAGATCGTCGACACCTGGCGCTGGCCGAAGGCGTCGTAGAGCGTGTTGTCGATCGCGTTCAGGGTCAGGCCGAGACGCGCGACCGTCGGTCGATCGATCACGAGATCGGCGAGCAGGCCGCCCTGCTGCTGGTCGGAATTGACGTCGGTCAGCACATCGAGCTTCTGCATCGCTGCGGTCAGCCGGGGCGTCCAGCGATAGAGCAGCGCGGAATCGTCGCCCTGGAGCGTGAACTGATACATGGCGTTGCTCTGGCGTCCGCCTGCGCGCAGATCGGCCGCCGCCTGGAGGTAAAGCCGCGCCCCGGCGACCGCCGCGAGCTTGCCGCGCAGGCGGTTGACGACCGCCTCGGCCGAAGCGTCGCGTTCGGCGAGCGGCTTCAGCGAGACGAACACGAACCCGGAATTGGTCTGCCGGCCGCCGGTGAAGCCGACGACGCTGTCGACCGCCGGATCGGTCTGGACGATGGTCTGCAGCTGCGCCAGCTTCTTGCTCATGGCCTGGAACGAAATGCTCTGATCGGCCTGGATGTTGCCGATCAGCAAGCCGGTGTCCTGGGCCGGGAACAGGCCGTAGGCGCTGTGCCCGAACAGATAGACGTTGAGGCCGATCGTGCAGAGCAGCGCGAGCGCGACGAGGAGCGAATGGCGGAGCGCGATCGCGAGCGTGATCCGGTAGAAGTTCTGCATTGCCTCGAACCCGTGCTCGGTCGTCCGGTAGAACCAGCCGTGCGCGTGCTCGGCCGGGCTCGGCAGAAAGCGCGAGCACATCATCGGGGTCGCGGTGAGCGAGACGAACAGCGAGATCGCGACCGCCATCGACAGGGTGACCGCGAATTCCCGGAACAGGCGGCCGACGATCGAGCCCATCAGCATGATCGGCAGAAACACCGCCATCAGCGACAGGCTCATCGAGACGACGGTGAAGCCGACCTCGCGCGCGCCCGCGAGCGCCGCCTGCAAGCGCGATTCGCCCATTTCCATATGGCGCGAGATGTTCTCGAGCACGACGATCGCGTCGTCGACGACGAAGCCGGTCGAGATCGTCAGCGCCATCAGCGAGAGGTTGTCGAGGCTGTATCCGGCAAGATACATGGCGCCGAAAGTGCCGATGATCGAGACCGGCACCGCGATGCTCGGGATCGCCGCCGCGCGCAGATTGCGCAGGAATACGAAGACGACCAGCGTGACGAGCAGGACCGAGACGACCAGCGTGCGCTCGGTGTCGGCGAGCGAGGTGCGGATGGTCTTGGAGCGGTCGAGCGCGATCTTCAGATCGATGTCGCCGGGCAGGGAGGCCGCCATCCGGGGCAACTCGGCCCTCACCGCATCAACCGCATCGATAATGTTGGCGCCCGGCTGGCGATAGAGGATGACCAGCACCGCCGGCTTGCCGTTGGCGAGGCCGGCGTTGCGCAGATCCTCGACGGAATCGACGACTTCGCCGACGTCGGTCAGCTTGATCGCGGCGTTGTCGCGATAGGCGACGACCAGATCGCGATATTGTTGGGCCTTGCTGGCCTGATCGTTGGTGTAGATCTGGTAATGCGTGGCGTCGTCCTCGATCGAGCCCTTCGGACTGTTGGCGTTCGCCGAGGCGAGCGCGGCGCGGACGTCCTCCAGGCCGACCCCGTATTTGTAGAGCGCGCCTGGGTTGAGCTCGACGCGCACCGCCGGCAGCGCGCTGCCGCCGACGTCGACCTCGCCGATGCCGGTGACCTGCGACAGCCGCTGCTGCATCACATTGGCGGCCGCGTCGTAGAGCTGGCCCTGGGTGCGCGTCGGCGAGGTCAGCGCGACGATCATGATCGGCGCATCCGCCGGATTGACCTTGTGATAGGTCGGGTTCGCGCGCAGGCTGGTCGGCAGGTCGGCGCGCGCCGCATTGATCGCCGCCTGCACATCGCGCGCTGCGCCGTTGATGTCGCGGTCGAGGCCGAACTGCAGCGTGATCCGCGTGTTCTGCAGCGAACTCTGCGAGGTCATTTCGGTCACGTCGGCGATCTGGCCGAGATGCTTTTCGAGCGGCGAGGCGACGCTGGAGGCCATCGTGTCCGGGCTACCGCCCGGCATCGTCGCCTGGACCGAAATGGTGGGAAAATCGACCTGGGGCAGCGGCGAGACCGGCAGCAGGCCGAACGCGAAGCCGCCGGCCAGGGCGATGCCGATCGTCAGCAGCGTCGTGGCGACCGGCCGATTGATGAAGAACGCTGAAATATTGTTGTTCATAGCGCTTCCGTCGCGATGGTTCCCGACGCCGCCGATGCGCCGAAGCTCGCGCCGATGCGCTCGAACAGAAGGTAGATCACCGGGGTCGTGAACAGCGTCAGGATCTGGCTGACGGCCAGTCCGCCAACGATCGCGAGACCCAGCGGATGGCGCAGCTCCGAGCCGACGCCCGTGCCCAGCATCAACGGCAGCGCGCCGAACATCGCGGCCATCGTCGTCATCAGGATCGGCCTGAGGCGCAACAGACAGGCCTGGTAGATCGCGTCGCGCGCGTTCTTTCCCTCGTTGCGCTGCGCGTCGAGCGCGAAGTCGATCATCATGATCGCATTCTTCTTGACGATGCCGATCAGCAGCACAATGCCGATGATGCCGATCACGTCGAGGCCCGCCCCCGCGATCATCAGCGCCAGCAGCGCGCCGATGCCGGCCGAGGGCAGGGTCGACAGGATCGTGACGGGGTGAATGAAGCTCTCGTAGAGCACGCCGAGCACGATGTACATCGTGGCGACCGCGGCGAGCAGCAGGAACAATTCGTTCGACAGCGAGGACTGGAATGCCGAGGCGGCGCCCTGGAAACTGGTGGCGAAGCTCGCCGGCAGGCCGAGCGTGCGTTCGGCCTCCTCAATCGCGTCGACCGCCGCGCCCAGCGAAGCGCCCGGCGCGAGATTGAACGAAATCGTCGTCACCGGCGACTGGCTGAGATGCGAGATTTGCAGCGGCGAAGGCTGGATCGCGATCTTACTGATCGCCGCGAGCGGGACCTCGCCGGTCGTCGAGGCCGATGAGGGCAGGTAGATCGAGCCCAGCGAATCGACCGAACGCTGCATCGAAGGATCGACGTCGAGGATGACCCGATACTGGTTCGACTGGGTGAATATGGTTGAAATGATGCGCTGGCCGAACGCGTCGTAGAGCGCGCTGTCGACGGTCGCCGGCGTGATGCCGAAGCGCGCCGCGGTCGGCCGGTCGATGGTCAGGTAGGCCGACAGCCCGCTCTGTTGCAGATCGCTGGCGACATCGAC
>JBEKEI010000158.1:0-11006 GCA_050013915.1 Roseiarcus sp. | reverse complement strand
CACGCTGCAGTTTTTCGACCTTGTCGAGGAAGCGCTGTTCAAGGCCCCGCTTCGATTCGTCGTACTGCTTATGCATCGCCTCGATTTCGGCCATCAGCTTGTCGTTGGGGGATGCGAACATCCACCACTGCGACCGCGGATGCTCGTCGAGCACCGCGCGCGTGATCTTGGTGTCCTTCTTGAAGCCCTTGGGCCCGGCGATGCCCTGGCGGTTTTCCAGAAGCTCCGCCAGACGGTTGTAGACGTTGCGGTCAAGGATCGCCTGCTCGTCGTCGCGGTCCTTGGCAAGGCGCTCGATCTCTTCCCGCTCGATCGCCAGCGCGCGCTCGTCCTTGTCGACGCCGTGCCGGTTGAAGACGCGGACTTCGACGATGGTGCCCTGCACGCCCGGCGGCACGCGCAGCGAGGTATCGCGGACGTCGGAGGCCTTTTCGCCGAAGATGGCGCGCAAGAGCTTTTCCTCCGGCGTCATCGGGCTTTCGCCCTTCGGCGTGATCTTGCCGACCAGGATGTCGCCGGCGCGCACTTCCGCGCCGATATAGACGATGCCGGCTTCGTCGAGGTTCTTCAGCGCTTCTTCCGAGACGTTCGGAATGTCGCGGGTGATTTCCTCGGGCCCGAGCTTGGTGTCGCGCGCCATCACCTCGAATTCCTCGATGTGGATCGAGGTGAAGACGTCGTCCTTGACGATCCGCTCGGAGAGCAGGATCGAGTCCTCGAAGTTGTAGCCGTTCCACGGCATGAACGCGACGAGCGCGTTCCGGCCGAGCGCGAGCTCGCCCAGATCGGTCGAGGGACCGTCGGCAATGATGTCGCCCTTCTTGACCTGATCGCCCACTTTCACCAGCGGTCGCTGGTTGATGCAGGTGTTCTGGTTCGAGCGCTGGAACTTCATCAGCCGGTAGATGTCGACGCCCGGCTTGGCGGCGTCGGTCTCCCCCGTCGCGCGGACCACGATGCGGGTCGCGTCGATCTGGTCGACGATGCCGGCGCGGCGGGCGCCGATCGCCGCGCCCGAATCGCGGGCCACGATCGCCTCCATGCCGGTGCCGACCAGCGGCGCGTCCGAACGCACGAGCGGGACGGCCTGGCGCTGCATGTTCGAGCCCATCAGCGCGCGGTTGGCGTCGTCGTTCTCGAGGAACGGGATCAGCGCCGCGGCGACCGAGACGAGCTGCTTGGGCGAGACTTCCATGAAGTCGACGCGGTCGGGCGAGAGGAACACGACGTCGCCCGCGTGGCGGCACACGATGAGGTCGCCGTTGAGCGTGCCGTCCTCAGACAGCGGCGTGTCGGCCTGGGCGACGCTGTATTTGCCCTCCTCCATCGCCGAGAGATAGACGACGTCCATCGTCACCTTGCCCTCTTTGACGCGGCGGTACGGCGTCTCGATGAACCCGTATTTGTTGACGCGGGCGAAAGTCGCCAGCGAATTGATGAGCCCGATATTGGGCCCCTCGGGCGTCTCGATCGGGCAGATGCGGCCGTAATGGGTCGGGTGCACGTCGCGCACCTCGAACCCCGCGCGCTCGCGCGTCAGGCCGCCCGGCCCGAGCGCCGAGAGGCGGCGCTTGTGGGTGATCTCGGACAAGGGATTGGTCTGGTCCATGAATTGCGACAGCTGCGAGGAGCCGAAGAATTCGCGCACCGCGGCGGCCGCCGGCTTGGCGTTGATCAGGTCCTGCGGCATGACCGTGTCGATCTCGACCGACGACATGCGCTCCTTGATCGCGCGCTCCATGCGCAGCAGGCCGACGCGATACTGGTTCTCCATGAGTTCGCCGACCGAACGCACCCGGCGGTTGCCGAGATGGTCGATGTCGTCGATCTCGCCGCGCCCGTCGCGCAGATCCACCAGCGCCTTGACCACGGCGAGGATGTCCGCCTTGCGCAGGACGCGCACCGTGTCCTCGGCGTCGAGGTCGAGCCGCATGTTCATCTTGACGCGGCCGACCGCCGAGAGGTCGTAACGCTCGGAATCGAAGAACAGCGAGTTGAACATCGCCTCGGCGCTGTCGATCGTCGGCGGCTCGCCCGGGCGCATCACCCGGTAGATGTCGAACAGCGCGTCCTCGCGCGAGTTGTTCTTGTCGACCTTCAGCGTGTTGCGGATATAGGGGCCGATGTTGATGTGGTCGATGTCGAGCACGGGCAGTTCGTCGAAGCCAGCCTCGATGAGCGCGGCGAGCGACTTGTCGGTGATCTCGTCGCCCGCCTCGGCGAAAATCTCGCCGGTCTGCGGGTCGTAGAGGTCGTCGGCGATATACTGGCCGTAAAGATCGGCATCGCCCGCGCGCAGCGCCTTCACGCCCTTCTCGACGAGCTGCCGGGCCGTGCGGACGGTGAGTTTCTTGCCGGCTTCGACCGCCACTTCGCCGGTGTCGGCGTCGATGAGGTCGGCGGCGGACTTGACGCCCTTCATCCGGTCGGCGTCGAACGGCACGCGCCAGCCGCCCTTGTCGCGCGCGTAGACGACCTTCTTGTAGAAAGTCGACAGGATCTCCTCGCCGTCCATGCCGAGCGCATAGAGCAGCGAAGTCACGGGAATCTTGCGGCGCCGGTCGATGCGCGCATGGACGATGTCCTTGGCGTCGAATTCGATGTCGAGCCAGGAGCCGCGGTAGGGGATGATGCGCGCGGCGAACAGCAGCTTGCCCGACGAATGGCTCTTGCCCTTGTCGTGATCGAAGAACACGCCGGGGCTGCGGTGCATCTGCGAGACGATGACCCGCTCGGTGCCGTTGACCACGAACGTGCCGTTCGAGGTCATGAACGGCATGTCGCCCATGTAAACGTCCTGCTCCTTGATATCCTTGACCGATTTGGCGCCGGTCTCGGGATCGACGTCGAACACGATCAGCCGCAGCGTCACCTTCAGCGGCGCGGCGTAGGTCATGCCGCGCTGGCGGCACTCGTCGACGTCGTATTTGGGCGCCTCGTATTCGTATTTGACGAATTCGAGCAGCGAGGTCTGCGCGAAATCGGAGATCGGAAACACGGATTTGAAGACAGACTGCAGGCCCTCGTCGGGGCGACCGCCCTTGGGCGCGTCGACGATGAGAAATTGATCATAGGACGCCTTCTGAACCTCGATGAGGTTCGGCATTTGCGCGATCTCTTTGATATGACCAAAGAACTTGCGAACACGCTTGCGGCCTGTGAATGTCTGCGCCATGTCGCTCCTCGATTTTGCCAACCGTCAGGCCGTATGTCTTCGGGCCTGCGGACGCCGCGCCCCTTCGGGATGGGGCGAACGGGTCGGGACGTTCGGCCCCGAATCTATCGCGTCACCGCCGCGATCTCGCGTCCCGGCCGCCGCCAGGGCGATTCGGAACGCTCGAAAGGCCCCGGGCCGTGGGCCCGGGACCGTTCATAGCCGCGCGTGGACCCGCAGGGCCCACGGCGCCTCACTTGAGCTCGACCTTGGCGCCCGCCTTCTCGAGGGCGGCCTTGATCTTGGCGGCCTCTTCCTTGCCCACGCCTTCCTTGACGCTCTTCGGGGCGCCCTCGACGAGGTCCTTGGCTTCCTTGAGGCCGAGCGCGGTGATCGCGCGCACTTCCTTGATGACCTCGATCTTCTTCTCGCCGGCGGCGAGCAGAACGACCGTGAACTCGGTCTGTTCCTCGACCGGGGCGGCCGCGGCGGCGGCCGGGCCGGCGGCTACGGCGACCGCGGCGGCGGCCGAAACGCCCCATTTGGCTTCCAGCAGCTTGGCGAGTTCGGCCGCCTCGAGGACGGTCAGGCTCGACAATTCATCGACGATTTTATCCAGATTGGCCATTTTAGAGATCCCTATATGGTTCGAACCATAGCGTTTGTGAAGAGCCTCTGATCAGGCTGCGTCTCTTGCGGCATAGGCCCCGAACACGCGCGCGAGCTTGGCGGCCGGCGCGGTTGAGAGTTGGGCGAGCTTGGTCGCCGGCGCCTGCAGAAGGCCCAGCAATTTGGCGCGCAACTCGTCGAGCGAGGGCAGCGTCGCGAGCGACCTGATCCCATCGACGTTCAGGGCGGTCTTGCCCATGGCGCCGCCGAGGAGGACGAATTTCTCGTAATCCTTGGCGAAGGCCACGGCGACCTTCGGCGCCGCCACCGGATCGTCCGAATAGGCGATCAGGGCCGGTCCCGTGAGAAGGGAGCCGACGGAGGCGACGTCCGTGCCTTCGAGAGCAATCTTGGCGAGGCGGTTCTTGGCGACCTGGACGCGTGCGCCCGCCTGCTTCATCTGCTTGCGCAAATTCTGCATCTGGGCGACGGTCAGGCCGGAGTAGTGCGCCACGACGACCACCGAGGTCTTGGAAAAGACCTCGTGAAGCGACGCCACGGCTACTTTTTTCTCCGCTCTATCCACGGTGCTGTCTCCGGTTGGCGGGAAGATTCCCGCCCACTGCACATGCCCCGTCGCGCCCCTTCCGGGCCGCGCCGCGGCGACTTGCGCCTGTCCCCGGAGCCGGGCGATGGCCCGCCGCCGGACAGATGGTTCGAACCGAAACCCCCGGGCGGCCTGGCCGGCCGCTCGGCAAAAACCCGGTCTTCCCCGTCTATGCAGGCCCCCTTTCGACCCGCCGGGCGGCGGGAGGGAATTGAGCGGCGCCCCCTGGGGGACGCGCGCGCCGGCAGTCTCGGACAGGACATGGCCGGACGAGACCCGGGGCGCAGCCCCGGGTCTCCCGGCCCATCCACCGCTCCCAAGCATGCCCGGCCCGATTGCGCGGATCCGGACGCCCATGAGGCGGAAGCCAAAAATGATCATCAGGGTCGCATCGCGCCGCCGACCCCGAACGCGCTCTTTATCCTGCCGGGATCGTCCTGCCAAGGGGTCGCGCAGGTTATTTTTGCTCTGCACCATCGCCCCCGCCCACCCGCGCGGCGCGCGAATTTACCGGGTGGATAGGTCTGTATGCTCTTTCTGGCCGCCCCTGCCCGCGCGAGGCGAAATGACCGTCATCGATTGCCAACCCACCCGCGCGCCGGCCGGGCGCCTCGCGCGGCCCGATCGCCTCGCCCTCGCCGTCGGCGCGATCGTCGCCGCCGGCCTCGCGTTGCGCCTGTGTTGCGCCGGCGGCCCGCTGTGGCTCGATGAAATCTGGTCGATCGAGAACCTCGCGCCGCTCAGCCATTACTGGCAGGTGTTCTGGGGCATATCCCACGACAACAACCATTTCCTGAATTCGCTCTGGCTCTACTTCGCCGCGCCGGCCGGCGCCGGCGCGACGATCCTGCGCGCCCCCTCGATCGCGATGGGCGCGCTGGCGATCGCGATGATGGCGCGACTGGGCGCGCGCCATTCCCCGGCCGCCGCGCTCGCCGCCGCCGCAATGACCGCCCTGTCCTATTTCTTCGTCAACTACAGCGTCGAGTCGCGCGGCTACGCCGGCAGCGCGCTCGCCCTGCTCGTCGGCTTCGACGCGCTCGAGCGGGCGATCGAGCGTCCGCAGTCGCGGGCGCGTTTCACGCTGGCGGCGGCGATGGGGATCGGCCTGCTGTGGCATCTGGCGATCCTGCCGGCGATTGGATTGTTCGGGCTGTTCTGCCTGTTCGAGGAGCGGCGGCGCAGGGGCGGCTTCGAGCCCGCGCTCGCCGCGACGATGCGGGTGTTCGCGCCGACGGCCGTGGCCGCGATTCCCGCCTTCGCCTGCGTGTTCGCCGGGATCGCCGTCGTCGGGACGCTGACGATCGGCGGCCTGCGCGGCTTCGACGCCGCCCAGGCGCTCGGCGCGATCGCCGAAATGGCGCGCGACGCGATCGGCGTCTCACCCGCGGCGCCCGCCTCGGCGGTCGTCGCGGCGGGGGCCGCGGCGGTCGGGATCGCGCTCATCGCGCGCCTCGTCCTCGACGGCCGCCGTCTCGCCTATGCGATCATCCTGCTCGGCCTGCCCGCCGCCGTCTTCGTCCTGCGCCCGCCCAACGCGCATATCCCGCGCTATTACCTCGTCTGCGCCCTGTTCCTGATCCTGCTGCTCGCCGAGTGCTTCGGCAGCCTGTGGCGCGCAGGCTCATGGCGGCGCTGGGGCGCGCTGGCGGCGCTGGCGGCGATCCTGGCCGGCGACGCCGGCCTCGTCCTCAGGTTCCAGGACTCCAAGCAGACGGCATGGCCGCTGGCGCTCGACGCGATCGCCGCTTCGGGGCAGCTCCGGCTCGCCAGCAGCTTCGACGATCGGGTCGGCAAGCTCGTCGCCTATTATGACCGCGACCACCCGGCGCTCGAACTCGTGCCGCGCGCGCAATGGTGCCAAAAGCGCCCGCAATGGTTCGTCGCCGAGACCGCCGGCATCGCCGAACTGCCCGCCACGCTCGACCTTGCCGCGGGCCAGTGCCGCGTCCCGTTCGCGCTCGTGCGTCGCTACGAGACCTGGGGCCTGTCGTCGGTCGGCTGGGCGCTCTATCGCGCGCCCTGAACCCGCACGCGGGGCCGAACGGCCGCCGGCGCGGGCGATCAGGCGCCGACGACGCCGACGGTCGCGATCGTCGCCAGGTCGAGCTTGACCCCCGGCCCCATCGTCGAGGAGATGGCGGCGCGCTGGAGATAGGTCCCCTTGGAGCCGGCCGGCTTGGCCTTGGCGACCGCGTCGACGAAGGCGCGGATGTTCTGCGCGAGCTGCTCCTCGCCGAACGAGGCCTTGCCGACCGAGCCCTGGATGATGCCCGCCTTCTCGACGCGGAACTCGACCGCGCCGCCCTTGGAGGCCTTGACCGCCGCGGTGACGTCCATCGTCACCGTGCCGACCTTGGGATTGGGCATCAGGCCGCGCGGACCCAGCACCTTGCCGAGGCGGCCGACCAGCGGCATCATGTCCGGGGTCGCGATGCAGCGGTCGAAGCCGATTTCGCCGCCGTTGACGGTCGCCACGAGATCCTCCGCCCCGACGATGTCGGCGCCCGCCGCCCTCGCCTCGTCGGCCTTGGCGCCGCGCGCGAACACGGCCACGCGCAGCACGCGCCCGGTGCCGTTGGGCAGGTTGACGACGCCGCGGACCATCTGGTCGGCGTGCTTGGGGTCGACGCCGAGATTGAGCGCGAGTTCGACCGTCTCATCGAATTTGGCGGTCGCGCGCGCCTTCACCAGCTTGACCGCCTCGTCGAGCTTGTAGAGCTTCGTGCGTTCGACGCTCTCGCGCGCCTTGACGATTCTTTTGCCTGCGTGCGCCATGACCTACCCCGCCACCACTTCGAGGCCCATCGAACGGGCGGAGCCTTCGATCATCGCCACGGCGGCCTCGACGGTCGCGCAATTGAGATCGGGCATTTTCTTCTCGGCGATCTCGCGCACCTGCGCATGCGTCACCTTGCCGACGAAGCCGCGCCCCGGCGTCTTCGAGCCCGAAGCCGGCTTCTTGCCGATCTTGAGCCCCGCCGCCTTCTTGAGGAAGAAGGTCACCGGCGCCTGGCGCATCTCGAAGGTGAACGACCGGTCCTGGTAGGCGGTGATGACCACGGGGATCGGCGTGCCCTTCTCGATCTGCGCGGTGCGCGCATTGAAGGCCTTGCAGAATTCCATGATGTTGAGCCCGCGCTGACCGAGCGCGGGGCCGATCGGCGGCGACGGATTGGCGGCCCCGGCGGGCACTTGCAGTTTGACGTAGCCGGTTATCTTCTTGGCCATGAGGCTGCTCCGATGAGGCGGGCGGCGCTGTCGAGCCGGCGCCGGTTGCAGGGGCGTGGTGCGAGCGTCGACCCCGGCTGGCGACCGGGCGCTCTCCCACGCGCGAAGGGGCGGGTGCTAGCAGGTTCGGCGCGGCCGCGCAACCGGGCGCGGGCGACCGCGCGCCGCATGGCGCCGAGGGTTCGAGCGTCATAGCATAACCGGCGGGTCGGGCGGCCGAAGGGGCGCCGCGCGACCCGGAGGGACCCGCCATGATTCCGCCTGCGATCCAACGCTGGCACGCGATCGCCGCCGCCCGCGACCCCGCGGGGCTCGACGATCTGCTCGCCGACGAGGTCGTGTTCTTCTCGCCGGTCGTCCACACGCCGCAGCGCGGCAAGCCGATCACGCTGAAATATCTGACCGCCGCCCTCGCCGTGCTCGGCGGCGATTCCTTCCGCTATGGCGAGCAGTGGATCGGCGCGAATTCGGCGGTGCTGGAATTCTTCGCGACGATCGAAGGCGTCGAGGTCGACGGCGCCGATTTCATCGGCTGGAACGCCGCCGGCAGGATCGACCGTTTCAAGGTGATGGTCCGGCCGCTGAAGGCGATGCAGGCGGTGCAACAGGCGATGGGCGCACGGCTGGCGGCCGCGACGGCGCCCGGCGGTTGAGGCGGCCGCGCGATCGTCCCGTAAGCGGCGGCGGCGAGCCTGCCGAACCGGCGCGGCGAGGCCACGCGGATGAGCGTCGCGACGGAAATCGCCTCGCGTCCCGCCGGCGCGCTCGACAGGCGCGGCGCGGCGGGACAATCCGACGACGCCGTCTGGCGCGAGTTCGGCCGCTTCACGGGGGTGAGCGATGGTTGATTCCTATGCCGCGACCCAGGCGGGCGACGCGTCCGCGATCCGGGTCGGCGACGTCCTGAACCGCGCATTCGCCCTGTTCGCCGCAAGCTGGGCGCCGTTCGTCGGGCTCTCGCTGATCGTGTTCGCGCCGCAGTTCCTGTTCGGCCTGCTCGTCTCGGGCGCCAGGAGCGTCGGCTTGGCGCTCGGCGGCAATATCCTCCAGATCGTCTGCACTTCGCTCGCCGACGCCGCCATCATCTACGGCGTCGTGCAGAAATTGCGCGGGCGCGACTTCACCGTCCCGGAATCGCTCGGCGCCGGGTTCGGCCGGCTCGGCGCCGTCGTCGGCCTGTCGCTCGTGGTCGGGATTTTCGCCGGGCTCGCGACGCTTCTGCTGGTCGTCCCCGGCATCGTCGTATGGTGCATGTACGCGGTGGCGATCCCGGTCTGCGTCGTCGAGCGCGTCGGGGTCGGCGCCAGCATGGGGCGCAGCACGTTTCTGACCAAGGGCAATCGCTGGCGGATCTTCGGCATATTCGCCCTCGTCATGATCGCGGGCGGCCTGATCGGCGTCGTCCTCGGCGCCCTGGCCGCGTTCGTCGGCGGCGTCACGCTCGCCGGCATCGTCGGCTATCTCGTCGAATCGGCGGCGGGCGCGTTCGGCGCGGTGATTTCAGGCGTCCTCTATCACGAATTGCGCGCGGCCAAGGAAGGCGTCGACATCGACTGCATCGCAGCGGTGTTCGACTAGGCGCCGGTCCCGGAGGGACGCGCGCCCGACCGCGCCTTCCGAAATTCGCATCGGCGACGCGCGCGACGCGGCGCGGTGCGCCGGCGCTTCTTAACCCCGTCGGCGGCGGGGTTCCTCCTGCGCGCGAACCTTAGGCGTTTGTTGAGGGCTCGCGGGTCAGCGTGACCCGAACGTCCGTGGAGACGTCCGCAGGCGCATGAAATGACCGAGATCGCCGCGACCTCGGCTCGGACCGATCAGGAGCCTCTCGCGCTGCGCCTATCTGACCAAGGGCAACCGCTGGCGGGTGTTGGGACTGATGCTGGCGCTCTCTTTCGGCCTCGGGATCGTCGGCCAGGCGTTCCTGTCTCTCGCCGGACTCATCGCGGGCCCGAACTTGCTCTGCGGCTCGGCTTGCCCGTGCAGGCGATATCCAGCGCCCTGGAAGTCGTCGTCATCGCGGCCCGCTATTTCCAGTTGCGCGCCGCGCGCGAAGGCGTCGACATCGAGCAGATCGCCCGCGTGTTCGACTAGCGTACGGGCGGCGGCCGGCTTCGGGCGGCCTGCCCGAACCCGCGTCCGGTCGCCGTCGGCGGGCGTCGGATGGTGAACCCATGAGCTCCCCGCCACCCACGACCTTCGCGTCGGGCCGCGACGGTACGACATCGGATATCGGCGTCGGCGTTCGTTTCGACCGGGCTTCGAAGCTCCGGCGGGCCGACGCGGCCGCCGCCGTCCCGTAAGCGCTGCGCGTCGGAGCCCGATCCGCCGCGCGCCACGCGCGTTCGACAAGCGCGTGCGGACGCGTCAGTCTGGCGCTCTTCGAGGGTTCGACAGCAAAGAGGGGGATTTGATGGTTGATTCCTTCGCCGCCGCCCGCATCAGCGAGACGCCCGCGATCCGGGTCGGCGACGTGCTGAACCAGGCGTGCAGCGTGTTCGCCGCCCGCTGGGCGCCGTTCATGGGGCTGTCGCTGATCGCCTTCGCGCCCCAGTTCCTGTTCGGCCTGCTCGTTGCGAAGGGCGCCGGCGGCGGGATCATCGGCAGTGTTCTTCAGATCGCCTGCGCCTCGTTCGCCGACGCTGCGATCATCTACGGCGTCGTCCAGCAATTGCGCGGCCGCGGCTTCACGGTCGCCGAATCGCTGGGCGCCGGATTTGCCCGCCTCGGCCCGGTCTTCGGCCTGTCGCTCGCAGTGGGCTTCTGCGTCGGGCTGGCCTCGGTCCTGCTGGTGATTCCAGGCGTCATCGTCTGGTGCATGTATGCGATCGCGATCCCGGTCTGCGTCGTCGAGCGGCGCGGGGTGTTCGACAGCATGCGCCGCAGCGCGGCCCTGACCAAAGGCGCCCGTTGGCGCATATTCGGCGTTTTCGCCCTGATCGTCCTGGCCGCCACGCTCGTCGGCGTCATCGTCGGCGCGCTGGCCACGCTGGGCCGCGGCCTGCCGCTGGCCGTCCTCGCGGTCTACCTGGTCGAATCGGCGGCGGGGGCGTTCCGGGCGGTGACCGTGGGCGTGCTCTACCATCAGCTGCGCGGCGCCCGTGAAGGCGTCGACATCGAGTCCATCGCGGCGGTGTTCGACTAGGCGCCCGTCCAGGAGGGATGGGCGATGGCCGATCTTGCGGCGAGCCGACCGGACCTCGGGCGCGACTGCGCGCCGACCGTGGTCCGGGTCGGCGACGGGCTGTCCGCCGCGTCGCGACTGTTCGCCGCGCGCTGGCTCGCCTTCTGCGCGATGATGGCGCCCGGCGTCGCGCTGTTCGCGGCCGCGACCTGGCCGCCCGACTTCGTCGTCGAGGTGCGCGATCTCTCGCAGATGGAAGCCTCGCCGCCCCCGCCGCATCTGCC
>JBEKEI010000157.1:0-11031 GCA_050013915.1 Roseiarcus sp. | reverse complement strand
CGACTATATGACTTGCGAAGCGATCGAGGTCCTGCCGGAGGTCCTGAACGCCTTCGGATTCAGGCGCGGCGTCCTGCTCGGCCACAGCGACGGCGCGTCGATCGCTGCGCTCTATCTCGGCAATAGGGCGGACCATCGCGTCCGCGGGCTGATCCTGATGGCGCCGCATTTCTTCACCGAGCCGATGGGTCTGCGCGCGATCGCCGACGCGCGCGCGGCCTTTGACCGCGGCGGCCTGCGCGCCCGACTCGCGCGCCATCATCGCGATGTCGAGGGCGCGTTCCGCGGCTGGAACGACGCCTGGCTCGATCCGGGCTTCGCCGCGTGGAACATCGAGGAGGCGCTCGACTACGTCCGCGTGCCCGTGCTGGCGATCCAGGGCCGCGAGGACGGCTACGGCACGCTCGAACAGATTCGCGCCCTCGAGCGCCGTCTCTATTCGCCGTTCGAATCGCTCATTCTCGACCATTGCGGGCACGCGCCGTTCATCGACCAGCCGGAGGCGACGCTGACAGGGATCGCGACGTTTCTCGACCGGCTCGAACGCATCGAGGCTCCGGGGGCAGCCGGCGCCTAGAGGGGCGCCTTGCCGCGCGATATGGTAGGATGGGAGGCGGACGCCGGTCGATCGGCGCGAAACCGGCGCCAACCAGGGTCTAATGCCTGATCTCATTGCATTCGGCGAGGCGTTGTTCGAATTGAATCGACCCCTCGACGCCGCGGCGTACCTGCCGGGGTTCGGCGGCGACACTTCGAACGCCGCCATCGCGGCCGCCCGCGCGGGGGTCTCGACCGGCTATTTCACCGCGGTCGGAGACGATGGTTTCGGCCGCGCGTTGATCGAACTGTGGCGCGCCGAGGGCGTCGACGCGAGCCGGGTGATCGTCGACGGCGCGGCGCATACCGGCCTCTATTTCATCACTCACGGCCCTGCCGGCCACGAATTCTCCTATCTGCGCGCCGGTTCGGCGGCCAGCCGCATCACCGAGGCGGATGTTCCGGCCGACTACGTCGGCGCCGCGCGCCTGCTGCACGTCTCGGGAATCAGCCAGGCGATCTCCTGCTCGGCGGCCGACGCCGTGTTCGCCGCCATCGACATCGCCCGGCGGGCGAACACGCTCGTTTCCTACGACACCAACCTGCGCCTGAAGCTCTGGCCCCTCAAGCGCGCCCGGGCGGTGATTCACGAGGCGATGCGCAGCGTCGACATCGCCTTGCCCGGGCTCGACGACGCCCGCCAGCTCACCGGCCTCGACGAACCCGACGCGATCGTCGATTTCTATCTGGGGCTCGGCGCGGCGGTCGTCGCGCTGACGCTCGGGAAGGCGGGCGCGCTGGTCGCAACGTCGGCGCGGCGCGAGCGGATCGCCTCGATCGAGGTCGAAGCGGTCGACGCGACGGGCGCCGGCGACGCCTTCGACGGCGCATTTCTCGCCGAGTACCTGCGTGGCGGCGATCCGTTCGCGGCCGCGCGTTTCGCCACCGTCGCCGCGGCGCTGTCGACGCGTGGCTACGGCGCCGTTCCGCCGCTGCCGACGCGCGCCCAGACCTTGGCGGCGCTCGCCGAAACCTGACAGATGGCGAGGGGCTGCGCGCGCCCGCCGGAGGCTTCGAACTTGAATTTCATTCCCACGACGGGCGTGCTGATCGCCTTTTCCGCTGCTTCGGTCCTGCTGGCCGCGACGCCCGGCCCCGACATGGCCCTGTTCCTTTCCAAGACGCTGAGCGGGGGCCCTCGCTTTGGTCTGGCCGCGCTGGGCGGCGTCATGGCGGGCCTGGTCGTCCATGCGGTCGCGGCGGCGCTCGGCCTGTCGGCGCTGCTCGCCGCTTCCGCGCAAGGTTATCGCGCGGTCAAACTGATCGGCGCGGCCTATCTGCTGTGGCTGGCCTTCGGGGCCTTGCGCCGCGGCGCCATGTTGCGGCTCGATGCGGAGCGCGCCCCCGCGGGCGGCCTCGGCGCGACCTTCCTGACCGGTCTCGGCATCAATCTCACCAACCCCAAGATCATCCTGTTCTTCGTGACCTTCCTGCCGCAATTCGTCGCGGCGGTCGACGACCACCCTGGAGCCAGATTGCTGTTCCTCGGCCTCTACTTTCTGATCGTCGCGAGCCTCGTCAGCGGCGGGCTGATCCTGGTCGCGGCGCGCTTCGTCCACTCGGCGCGGACCCATCCGCGCGCCATGCGCATCGTCGACTACGGCTTCGCCGGACTGATGGGCGCTTTCGCCGCGCGGCTGATTTTCACTCAGGGGCGATAGGCGCCGCGAGTTGCGCGACTCGGGCCGCGCGGCTATGGCGTGACGCCGGCCCGCGCTTGCGGGTCGCCTCGGGGATCAACGCTCTTGGGCCATGCTTCGACCCTGCCCGTCGACGCAAAGGCCGCGCGCGATCGATTGATCGCGGCAGCGCGCGAAGCCGGAGCCATGGCGCTCGACTACTTCCGGCCCGGCGCGCGCACGACGGCCCGGATCGACGCTAAGGCCGGCGGCTCGCCAGTCACGCAGGCGGATCTGGCGGTCGACGCGTTCCTGAAGGCGCGTCTGGGCGTGGAATTCGCGAACGCCGGCTGGCTTTCCGAGGAAACCGAGGACGATCCGCGCCGCCTTGCCTGCGCGCGGCTGCTGATCGTCGATCCGATCGACGGCACGCGCGCGTTCCTGGCGGGGGATCCGCGATGGGCCGTCTCGATCGCGCTGGTCGTCGACGGCCGTCCGGTCGCCGGCGTCGTCCATGCGCCGGCGCTCGGCGAGACCTACGCCGCGGCGCGCGGCTGCGGCGCGACCCTGAACGGCGCCCCGATCGTCGTCTCCGCCGCGACGAGCTTGCGGGACGCCCGAATCGCGGGTCCGAGGCCGATGGTGGATTCGATCGCCCGCGCGGCCGGCGTGTTCTTCGACGCGCAGCCGAAAATCCCTTCGCTCGCCTACCGCATGGCGCTGGTCGCGCGCGGCGCCCTGGATCTCGGCCTCGCCGCCGAAAAATCGCATGATTGGGACATAGCCGCCGTCGATCTCGTGCTCGATGAGGCGGGCGGCCGCCTGGTCGAGGCGTCGGGGGCGCCGCTGAGCTACAACGGCGCCGAAACGCGCCACGGCGTGCTCTACGGCGCGCCGTCGTCACTCGTCGGCGCGTTCCTCGAGGCCGGCCGCCGCGCGGCCGCGGCGGATCCGGCGTGAGCGCCGACGCGCCGGGTCGGGCGGGGTGACGAACGCATCGCTCCATGTTAGGGAGGCGCGATGACGAAAGACGAAGCCAACGCCGAGAAGCGCGAGGCGACCGCCGAGGAATCCCGGCAGTTGCTGCACCTCGTCTTCGGCGGCGAGCTCAAGAGCCTCGATTCCAACGAGTTTCGCGACCCCGCGAAGATCGACGTCGTCGGCATCTTTCCTGATTTCGCCAGCGCGGAGCGCGCCTGGCGCGGCAAGGCGCAGGCCTCCGTCGACAATGCGCACACGCGCTATTTCATCGTCCACCTCCATCGCTTTCTCGATCCCTTGGGGCTGGCGCGGAAGACTTCTTGACGCCGGCATGCTGAAGCGCCTCGGTCGGACGAAGCTAGTTCAGGAAACGCTCGCCTTCCTGCTGGTCGCCTATATCCGGCTCGTGCGCCACACCAATCGCTTCACCGTCGAGCCGGCGGACGCGGGCCGGGTGATCGCCGAGAACGCGCCGCTGATCGTGGCGATGTGGCATGGGCAGCATTTCATGATGACCTTCGCCTGGGATCGCTCCATCGACCGGGTCGCCGCGCTGATCTCGCGCCACGGCGACGGCGGCGTCAGCGCCGCCGCGCACCGACGACTCGGCGTGCTGCCGATCCGCGGCTCCGGCGGCCGGGCCGACCGCATGCACAGGAAGGGCGGCGCGCTCGCCTTACGCGAAATGCTGCGGGCGCTGGCGAGCGGCGCGTCAGTGGTGATCACCGCCGACGTGCCCAAACGCGCGCGGGTCGCCGGCGAGGGCATCGTGACGCTGGCGCGGCTGTCCGGACGGCCGATCGTGCCGATCGCGGTGGTCACCAGCCGACGGTTCGATCTGAGAACCTGGGATCGCGGCAGCGTCGGCAAGCCGTTCGGCCACGGCGCGATCGTTTATGGCGATCTGATCCGCGTCCCCGCCGACGCCGACGCGGCGGCGCTGGAGCGCGCCCGCAAGGCGATCGAGGCGGCGCTCGACGACGTCCATGCGCGCGCCTACGCGAAGGTCGGCTCCGCCGATCCCGGCGTGGGCCTGAGGGACGCATGAGGCCGCCGCTCACGCTCGCTCTCTATCGTCTCGCGACCGGCGCGTTCCGACCCTTTGCCGGGGCGCTGCTGTCCTGGCGGCTCGCCCGCGGCAAGGAGGACGGCGCCCGGATCGCCGAGCGGCGCGGCGAACCCGGCCTCGCCCGGCCCGACGGCGCGCTGGTCTGGCTGCACGGCGCCAGCGTCGGGGAGGCGCTTTCCCTACTGCCGCTGGTCGAACGGCTGACGCGGCGTGGGCGCAGCGTGCTGATCACCACGGGGACCGTGACTTCGGCGGCGGTTCTCGCCGAACGCCTGCCGCCGGGCGCCTTCCACCAGTTCGTGCCACTCGACGCGCCGCAGTTCATGCGCCGCTTCGTCGCCCATTGGCGTCCCGACGTCGCGCTGATCGCCGAATCCGAACTCTGGCCGAACCTCATCGTCGAGGCCAAGCGGTCCGGAGCGCCGATCATCGTCGTCAATGCCCGGCTCAGCGAACGGTCGTTCCGGCGCTGGAGACGACTGGGCGGCTTTATCGGCGCCCTCCTGGCGCAGGTCGATCTCGTCCTCGCCCAGAGCGAGGGTGACGGCGCCCGCTTCGCCCAGCTGGGGGCGCCGAGCGTACGCTGGGTCGGCAATCTGAAATATGACGCGCCGCCGCCGCCGGTCGACCGGCAGGAACTCGCCTTCCTCCAGGGGCGCCTGTCGGGGCGGCAGTTCTGGATCGCCGCCTCGACGCATGAGGGCGAGGAAACCGTCGTCGGCGAGGCGCATCGGCTCGTTGCGCGGACCTTTCCCGACCTTTTGACGCTGATCGCCCCGCGCCATCCCTCGCGCGGCGCGGCGATCGCCGCGCAATTGGCGGGCCTCGGCCTGTCCTGCGGGCTGCGCTCGACCGGGGCCCAGCCGGGTCCGGAAACCGCGGTCTACGTCTGTGACACGATCGGCGAACTCGGCCTGTTCTACCGCCTCGCCGGCGTCGTGTTCGTCGGCAAGTCCCTCGTCGCCGGCGGCGGCCAGAATCCGATCGAGCCCGCCAAGCTCGCCAGCGCGATCCTGCACGGGCCGCATATCGGCAATTTCGCCGAAGTCTACGCCCTGCTCGACGCTGCCGGCGGCGCCCTTGCGGTGTCGGACGCGCCGGATCTGGCGCAGGCGCTCGCGGGGCTGTTCGCCGATGGGGCGCGCCTGCGCGCGATGGCGCGCGCCGCCGGCCGCGTCGTCGAGAGCCAGGCCGGCGCGCTCGACCGCCTGCTCGAGGCCGTGGAGCCGTTCCTGCCGCAGCCCGCGCTCGAGCCCGTTTCGTGAGGCCGCCCGGCTTCTGGGCGCGCCGCAGCCCGAGCCTCGTCGCGCGCGCCCTCGCGCCGCTCGGCGCGCTCTATGGCGCGCTCGCCGCGCGCCGGATGGCGCAGCCCGGCCTCAGGGTCGAGGCGCCGGTCGTCTGCGTCGGCAATTTCGTCGCCGGCGGCGCCGGCAAGACGCCCGCCGCGATCGCGGTCGCCCAGCTGCTGCGCGAGATGGGCGAGCGCGTCGCATTCCTCTCGCGCGGCTACGGCGGGGGACGCGGCGCCGGAGCGCTCGCGGTCGATCCGGGCCGCCATCGCGCGGACGACGTCGGCGACGAGCCGCTTCTGCTCGCGCGCGCGGCGCCCTGTTTCGTCGCGCGCGACCGGCGCCTCGCCGCGCGCGCCGCGATCGCCGCCGGCGCCGGCGTGCTGGTCCTCGACGACGGTCTGCAGAGCCCATCGCTCGCCAAGGACTTCAGCTTCGCCGTCGTCGATGGCGGCGCCGGCTTCGGCAACGGTCTGTGCCTGCCTGCCGGCCCGTTGCGCGCCGACCCGGTCAGACAGCTCCTGCATGTCTCGGCCGTGATCTTCGTCGACGGGGTGTCGGACGCCAGCATCAAAGCCTACGAGACAGTTTCGGGCGCGCCGCTGTTCAACGCCCGTCTCGAGCCCGACCCCGCGGTCGCGGCGCGCCTGTGCAACCAGAATGTGCTCGCCTTCGCCGGCATCGGCCGGCCGGAGAAGTTCTTCAACACGCTGAGGGCTCTCGGCGCCCGCGTGGTCGTCGCGCGCGCCTTCGCCGACCATCAGCGCTATTCCGGGGCCGAACTCGACGCCCTGTTCGCCGAGGCGGCGAGCCTCGGCCTGACGCCGGTGACGACGCAGAAGGATTTGGTGCGCCTCGCGCCCGACCGCGCGGAAAAGGTGGTCGCCCTGCCGGTCGTCCTGCGGTTCGACGACGCGCCCGCGGTCAAAGCGCTGCTTGGCGCCGCGCTGGCGCGCCGGCGCGCCGAGCCCGCCGCGCGCCCGCGCGAAATCGCTTGACCGCGCGGCCGCCATCGCGAGGCTGAAGCATCGGGGACGCATCGATTCGGAAAGGGGGCTCGAAGTGAAACCGACGCTCATCGCGGCCGTCGCCGCACTCGCCCTCGCGGGCTGCAATTCCAGCGGCCCGGCGCCGGGAACCCCGCCGCTCGCGCCCAATTCTATCGTCGTGGCGCCGTCAAACTTCCAGATGCCGCAGGGCGGCGGCTGCGCCGGCGACGTCGCGCGCTACCGCGCGGTGCAGGACGACGACCTCGCGATGGGCCAGATCGCGCAGTCCGTCTACAACCAGATCCACGGCGAGATCGAAGCCGCCGCACGGGCCTGCTCGGCCGGCCGCGACGCCGAGGCGAGCGCGATGGTCATGGCCTCGCGCAAGCGCCACGGCTATCCCACCGCGCTGTAGCCGACGAATTGGCGAGGGCGCCGGATGCGGGCGTCGCTCCCGCATCCAGGCAGCCTGCGCGCGCCGCGGTCTATTCCCCGTCCGCCGCCATCCCTACCGGCCGCCCGCGCCGCCACCCCAGTTTTTCTGGGGAATCGGATCGACGGCGGGATAGCCGTGCTGGATGAACTTCACCTCGCCGCCGTCCGGGCCGTTCACCTGGGTCCCGTAGGTTCCGTCCGGCAGTTTGACGGCATAGCTCATGCCGCCGAGCTCGTTGCGCGCGCTGGCGATCAGCGCCTTGCCGAGGCGCCGTTTGTAGCTGCGGACGGCCCCGTTCGACAGAGTTACGATCGTGACCGTGGAGCCGTCCGGATTTTCGACGAAATAGGTCGTGCCGCCCAGGCCGTTGGGCGTTTCGCCCCGAATGATCTGGTCCGGACCCAGCATGTCGGTGACGCTCTGGGCGCGAGCGCCGCCGCTGGCTGCGGCCGCGAGGAGGGCGACGGAGGCGAAGAAGAGTGGGCGCATCGATTTCATCCTTCTGCAGAGCCCGCCGAAGCGCGGGTCTCCCGGATTGGTCGCGGCCGGTCGCCGGGAGGTTCAAGGCGGGCGGGATTTATTCTTGCGGATGCGGCGGAAATTCCTTTTTGCCTGGCGTGAACCTTTTTCCAGGTCGCCGCGACCAATCGTCGGGAGCCGCTTTTCGGCCTCCCGACAGGAGATCACGACCATGCGCAGCGCACTCAAGACGATGACGTCCCTCGCTCTCGCCGCGACCCTGGCGACCAGCGCCCTCGCCCCGGCTTCGGCCGCCAATCTGCCCGGCCGGTTCCACGGCGGCGGCTTCCATGGCGGCGGCTTTCACGGCGGCGGGTTTCAGGGCGGTTTCGGCGGCGGTCTCGCCGCACTCGGCGTCGCCGGCCTCGCCGCCGGCGTCCTGCTCGCGGCCGGCGCAGCTGGAGACGCTGGCGATTGCGTCGCCTATCGCAACGTCTTCGACGCCTACGGCAATTTCGTCGGCAAGCGGCCGGTCCGCACCTGCTGAGTCGCGTGCGGGCGGCGGCTTCATCGCGCCGGCGCTTCTGCTATCATCGGCGCTGAACTCGGGGAGGTCGGCATGAAGGAGCGCCCGATGGCGGTCAGGTTCGTTCTCGGCGCCGCTGTCGCGGGCGTCCTTTGCGCGGCGGCCGGCGGCGGCCGCTCTGGCGGGAAACATGGATCGCTCTCGACGAGGCGGCGGGCGACGCTCCGCCGAGGCCGGTGACGATCGTGCTCGACGCCGACCGCATGCACATCGCCTCGCCGCAGTTCGACGTCATCATTCGCGGCGACCAGAACAAGGTCTGGATCCTCCGGGCCAAGGACCGCAGCTACATGGAGCTGAAGCCCGGCGGCGTCGCGCACGTGGGGGCGCAGATGGACGAGGCGATGGCGCAGATGAAACAGAAGCTCGCCTCGCTGCCCGATGCGCAGCGCAAGCAGGTCGAGGCGATCCTGGCCTCGCACGGCATGGGACAGGATAAGCCGGCCGCCGCGCCGGCGCCGGCTTACGAGAAAGCGGGCGACGCGAGCAAGGTCGGCGACTGGGACTGCCAGCCCTACCGCATCCTCGCGGGGGGAAGCCGACCGCGGAGGTCTGCATCGCCAGGCTTGCCGACCTCGGCATGACCGCCGACGATCTTGCGGTCTTCGCGCGCCTGCGCGCCTTCTATGGGCAGCTGAGGACGGCGGCGGGCGCGATGCGCGCAACGATGGCGGCGACGGATTTTCCCGCGCAGACCCAGGCGATCGGCTTCGAGGGATTTCCAGTGCAGACGACGGTTGCGCCGCGCGACCCCAAGCATTCGCTGGTGACCACGGTGCAATCCGTCCGGCGTCAGGATCCGCCCGCCGGCGCGTTCGACCTGCCCGCCGGCTATGCGAAGGTCGAGATGGGGCGGCCCGACGCGCCGGATTGAGGAGGGGCGGGCCGCCCGGCCCACGCACGACTCGCGGACGCGCCGGCCCGCCCGGTTATCATTCTCCTCATCATGTCCGCGCAAACCGCGGACGGCTCGCCGCTTCTCGCCTATCCTGACGGTCTGGCTCACCAAGACAACCCCGGGAAGACATTTCGCGTGGCGCGCCGACTGCCAAAGATTGCGATGCTCGCGCTGTTCGCCGGCGCGCCAGTGGCGCCGGAGCGCGCCGCCTTCGCCGAGGAAGCGCCGATCGAGTCCCGCGCCGCGCTCCTGGTCGGCGTCGCGGGCGAGGGGCTCAATCCGCGGACCACGCTGGGCCATGCCGTCTGGTCGCTCGTTCCCGCCGGCGAAGGCCAGCCGGTCCCCGCCGTCCGCATCGAAATCGAAATCCCCGATCAGAAAATCCGTGCGACGGTGACGATCCGACGGAATGCCGACGCCAGCGTTCAGGCGTCCCAGACGCTCGACTTCGCCGCGGTCTTCGCCGAGGGCGCTGATATCACCGGCGTCGCCGACATCGGCGTGCCGCAATTGCGAGACGCGGGCGAAGAATCGGGATCAACGCTCGCCGGCATCCGGACCAAGGTCGGCGCGAATCATTATCTCGTGGCGCTCTCGGGCGAGGGCAGCGAGGCGGCGCATAATCTCGCGCTGTTCGCCAAGCGCCGCTGGATCGATTTCCCCTTGCGGCTGAGCGACGACAGGATCGCCAAGCTGACGGTCGAGAAGGATGGGGCGGATGACCGGTTGCTGACCCTGGCGCTCGCCGCTTCCGCGGTCGCGTCGCAGTCGCCGCCGGTCGAGAACAATCGAAAATTCAAGGTCTCGGAAAGAACGAAGTCCGACGGCGACCAGACGAACGGCTCGGCCTCGGGTGACGATGCCCCCGGGATCCCGGTACTGATGCGCAACGGCATGTTCGTCGCGCAGGCATCGATCAACAATGCGCTCACGCTGGATTTCATAATCGACAGCGGCGCGGCCTCCGTCGTCATTCCCGCCGACGTGCTCGACGGCATGATGCGGGCGGGCACGGTCGTCCACGAGGATCTGCTCGGCAAGACAAACTTTCGCCTCGCCGACGGTTCGATTGTTCCAGCTCAGATCTTCCGCATCCGCATCCTGCGAGTCGGCAATCGCCAGATCGAGAATGTCGTGGCGGGCGTCACCAAAGCGAAGGGCCCCCTGCTGCTCGGCCAGAGCTTTCTCGGCCGCTTTCGATCGTGGTCGATCGACAACGAGAATCATCTGCTCGTGCTGAAGTAACCGCGCGCGGGCGCGGCGGTCGACGCCCGGACCAGCGCGGGGCCAGCGCGCTTCACGCCGCCAGCGCGTGGCGCAGGAAATCCTTCATGAAGTCCGGACAGCGCATCCCCTCGAGGTCGCTCATCGTCCGCACGACATGCATGCGGCTGAGCTCCGGGTCGTGTTCGGCGGCGAGGAATCGGTCGACGCGCGCCCGGATTTGCTGCGCCGGCTCGGCCATCCGCATGACCTTCATGCAGGCGAGCCGCGGCGGAGAGTCGACGATCGTCCAGCTGGGGGATTCGACGACTTCGCCCGGCGCGATGCCGGTTTCCTCGAGCAGTTCGCGCCGGACGCTGGCGGCGAGATCGACACGGTCGCCGAAAATGTCGCTGTGGTCGGGCGTGCCGGCGGGGAAGTAGGCTGCTCCAGCGCTTGACGTGTGCGCGGCCATTTCGCCGAGCAGGAAGCCGCCGTCGGCGCCCTGCAGCGCGGCCATCGAGAAGCAATTGCATACGCTCCGGTCGGGATAGCCGAAGTCGCGCCAGGCGAGGAAGCTCTTGTAGTCGGTCTCGAAGAAGGCCGCGCGCAGCGCCGTCGCGCTGTCGCGCACGACATAGTCATGGGGCCCGGCGAGCAGGACGCGGCCGTCGAACAGCCCGGGCAGCGCCTCCCGACGTTCGGCCCAATTGGCGGCGATCGCCTCGGCGCGTTCCCGGGCGAACGGCCAGGGCGCCGGCTGGTAGGTCAGATCGAGCGCCGCGACCTCGATGATGCGGCCGCCCGGCGCGCTCACAACTCGACCGCGCCGTGCGAGACGATCACCGCGGCGCCGCCGATCGTCGCCGCGCGCAGCGCGCCGTGCTCGACCTCGATCCCCAGCG
>JBEKEI010000156.1:0-11051 GCA_050013915.1 Roseiarcus sp. | reverse complement strand
ACCCCCGGGCCGGCTTCAATTTGCCTGCAACCCTCTGATTTGCCTCGATCGGGCGAGAAATCTATTTCCAACTATATCCACAACGAAAGGATTTGTCGGGCGAGGAGGGGCGCAGCCGCCGACCTGGGTCGTCCAGGCGCGAGCGGCGGATCGAGGGAGCAAAAGGACGAGAGGGCAAGCGGATGAGCCATCGGCCGGAGCGATGCGGGCGTGAACGCCCGGCGCCGCGAAGCCACGCCGCCGTCGCGCCGTCAGGTCAGGGCGATCGCACGCGATCGCCTCGGGGCGACGGCGCGCCGTCGGCGCGGCGATTGGCGAACCCGGCCCGGCGTGTCGCCCAGCCGATCCGTTGGTCGGTCGATCACACTGAGCCTGACCTCGAGATTCCCCGGACAGCCCTGCGCTCTTGCGGGAGCAGGCGGCGCGATTCGAGTTACAAGGGTCTTCCCGCGGTTTTCCATCCTACCGCGGCGCCGCGCGGGCGCTCGAGGCGATCGCCCACAGCGCGCGCATCGCGGTCATCGTCGCGAGCTTCGGCTCCATCCTTACCCGCGCCGCGGTCGCCCGCAGCGACGCAGCGAGCCGGGTGAGTCGCGCCGTCGTCCAGCGGTCCGCCTGCCGCTCGAGCGCGCTGCGCCGCTGCGGCGAAAGCCTGAACGCCTGGCCCTGCAACCCCGATTCGAGCGAACGGCCCTCGTCCTTCGCGAGCCGCGCCCGGTGCAGCAGCAGCGCCCGGGCCACGATCGCCCGCATCAGCGATTCCGCATCGCCGCCGTCGCCCGAAAAATAGCGGTTGGCGGTCTCCTCGACGCCCGCCGATTCCCCCATGAACGCGTGATCGACCGCCTCGTCCAGCGCCGAGGGCGCCGCGTCGGACACGATCGCCTCGACATCGGCGGCGGTCACCTCGCCCGCACCCTTCGCATAGAGCATCAGCTTGGCGATCTCGCCGCGGGTGATTCCCCGATCCGCGCCGAGCAGCGAGGCGAGATAGTCGCGGACATCGGGCGCGATCGCGAGGCCGGCGGCGCGCGCCTGGGCCTCGATGAGCGCGACGATCGCCCGGCGGTCGTCGGGGTAGCATTCGATCGAGGCGCCGTGCGCCATCGTCTCGAAGGCGACGCGCAGCGCCGTCCCCCTCTTCAGCGCGCCGGCCTCGACGACGATCGCGCAATCGCGCGGCGGCCGGGCGATCAGCGGGCCGAGCGCGGGGCCGATGTCGCGCGCTCCCGCGTCGATCCAGATCACCCGGCTGCCGCCGAACATCGGGACCGAATCGGCCTCCTCGGCGAGCGTGCCGGGCTCGCGCGCGATCGCGTCGCCGTCGAAGCGGATCAACCGCATGGGGTCGCGATCGCCGCCCAGCAGCGCATCGACGATCCCGCGCGACCGCTCGCGGGTCAGGCCTTCGTCGCTCCCGTGGACGAGAAAGAAGCTCATGGCGTTCGGCAGCCGCGCGATGAAGGCGTCGGCCCCGGCATTGGCGATGATGGTCACAATGGCGCGTTCCCCGGGGCGAGCGGCCCCCGCGTCGCCCCTTCGCATCCGATCGTAACATGCCGGCGCGCTGGCCTGAAGAGCGCGCCGGCCTTCCCCGCCGATCGGAAATCGGCTAGCAAGCGCGGCGCGCTACCCTCACCCCGATGGCCGTCATGACATCGTTCAAAATCCTCCTCCTTCCCGGCGACGGCATCGGCCCTGAAGTCATGGCCGAGGTCGAGAAGGTGATGGGATTCTTCGCCCGGGCGGGCCTCGCGCGCTTCGAAACCGAGCGCGGCCTCGTCGGCGGCTGCGCCTATGACGCGCATGGGCAGGCGATCAGCGACACGGACATGGCGCGCGCAGACGCCGCCGACGCGATTCTGTTCGGCGCGGTCGGCGGCCCCAAATGGGACGGCGTGCCCTATGACGTGCGCCCCGAAGCGGGGCTGCTGCGGCTGCGCAAGGATCTCGGTCTCTACGCCAATCTGCGGCCGGCGATCTGCTACCCTGCTCTGGCCGACGATTCCTCGCTGAAGCGCGAGCTCGTCGAAGGGCTCGACATCGTGATCGTGCGCGAGCTCACCGGCGGCGTCTATTTCGGCGAGCCCAAGCAGATCATCGATCTCGGCAACGGCCAGAAGCGCGGCATCGACACCCAGGTCTACGACACATTCGAAATCGAGCGGATCGGCCGCGTCGCCTTCGACCTCGCGCGCAAGCGGCGCAACAGAGTGACGTCGTCCGACAAGCGCAACGTGATGAAATCGGGCGTGCTGTGGCACGAGGTGATGTCGGCGCTGCACAAGCGCGAATTTTCCGACGTGACGCTCGAACACCAGCTCGCCGACGCGCTCGGCATGCAGCTCGTGCGCCGGCCCAAGCAGTTCGACGTGATCGTGACCGACAATCTGTTCGGCGACATGCTGTCGGACGTTGCGGCGATGCTGACCGGCTCGCTCGGCATGCTGCCCTCGGCCTCGCTCGGCGACGTCAACGCCAAGACCGGCAAGCGCAAGGCGCTCTATGAGCCGGTCCACGGCTCCGCGCCCGACATTGCGGGCAAGAGCCTCGCCAATCCAATCGCCATGATTGCCTCGTTCGGCATGATGCTGCGCTATTCCTTCGGGCTCAATGAGGCCGCCGACCGGCTCGACGCCGCGATCTCGGGCGTGCTCGACACCGGGCTGCGGACCGCCGACATCAGGGGCGCGGCGGCCGCTGCCGTCTCGACCGCGGAAATGGGCGATGCGATCGTCGCGGCGCTGGAACGCGCTGCAGGGTGAGGCGAGATCCTTCGGCCTGCGGCCAAGCCGCGCCGAGGGCGCAGCTCGGCGGGATCAGGATCCGTCGGCGCGGAGGACTTGACCGACTCCCGCCTGAAGCCCCGCCGTGGTCGCCGACAGTCTCTCGATCAGGCGCGCCAGGGCGGCCGGGTCGATCGTGCCGCCGTGCGCGCCGCACGCGATCCCGGACAGTTCGACCGTCGGGGCGCCGGCGAGACGGAAGCCCGTGCAGGCGCGTTCCGCCCGTGGACCCGCCAGCGTCAGCGCCGCCCATTCGAGATTGCCGCGTTCGGTCATGGTCGATTGCGGCGCCGTCGCATGGATCACGGCGGCGTCGAGGTCGGCCGATTGACGGGCGAGTTCGACGAACAGGCTCGGCTTCGGCAGCGCCGCTTTCGCCGCGCGGAGGCTGACCTGGAACAATGCGTCGTCGCCGCCGGCCTCGCCGATCGTCAGCGTGTCCCAGCGCTCGGCGTCCGCCGGCCGCTGCCGCGCCTCGTAGCGCAGGCGCGCGCGGGCGCCGTCGGTCTGCCGGAACGTCATCATCGCCGGCAGGAGGGGGGAGGCGACGAAGCTCGTCCGCCAGGATGACGGGACGGCCGGCTCAGGCGGCGCGGCGTCGCGGGTCCAGCCCGTCAGCGCCGCGAGCAACGCGCCGCACGCCAGCAGGGCAGGACCGCCGAGACGCCGGCGACGCGGCCGCGTCGGCGGGCGCGCGGACGCTTCGGCGCCGTCGCCGAACCAGGCGTCGCGCGGCGCAGCGCCTCCCGCGATTGCATCCATGCTCATGCCGCGTCCCCTGCGCCCGCCGCGCTGGTTTTGATTTGGATCGCGCCATCCTAGCCGATGCGCATTCAGCGCCCGATTACCGCGGCGACAAAGCTCGCAAGAGCGTGAACGGCGCGTTACCCGGCCACGGCCCGTCCGAACTCTGGCGCCGTCTTGAACGGAGGCGCCTTCCCGCCCCTTCGCCCGTCGCCGCACGCGTCGCCATTGACTCCGGTCGCGTTTGTTTTCTATAAATCAAACGACTTGTTCGGCAAACCGAACGAACGCGAAAGGAACCGCTGGTGGGGAGGCACAATCCAATCCCGACAGGCAGCGCGAGCGAGGCGGATGCGCCACACAGCCCGGTCTTGCGGCTCGGTGTCGATCAGCCCCTCGTGATGGACGCCGGGGTCCAGCTCGCGCCACTCAGCATCGCCTACCAGACCTATGGCGCGCTCGACGCCGAGCGGAAGAACGCGATCCTCGTCTGCCACGCGCTGACCGGCGACCAGCATGCCGCGAACCGCAATCCGTTGACCGGCAAGAACGGCTGGTGGGAAACGATGGTCGGCCCCGGCAAGCCGATCGACACCGACCGGTTCTTCGTCATCTGCGCCAATGTCGTCGGCGGCTGCATGGGCACGACCGGACCCGCATCGACCAATCCGGCGACCGGCGCGGTCTATGGCCTCGAGCTGCCGGTCGTGACCATTGGCGATATGGTGCGCGCCCAGGCGATGTTGATCGACCATCTCGGCATCGAGACGCTTTTCTGCGTCGCCGGCGGCTCGATGGGCGGGATGCAGGTGCTGCAATGGGCGGCCAGCTATCCTCACCGGGTATTCAGCGCATTGCCGATCGCGACCTCGGCCAAGCATTCCTCGCAGAATATCGCCTTCCATGAAGTCGGCCGTCAGGCGGTCATGGCCGATCCCGACTGGCGCAACGGGCGCTACCTCGCCGAGGGGGTCAACCCGGCCAAGGGTCTGGCCGTCGCGCGCATGGCGGCGCACATCACCTATCTCTCCGACTCCGCGTTGCAGCGCCGCTTCGGCCGCAAGCTCCAGGACGGCAAGGGGCGGACGTTCTCGTTCGGCGCGGATTTCGAGGTGGAATCTTATCTGCGCCATCAGGGATCGGCATTCGTCGAGCGCTTCGACCCGAATTCCTATCTGTTCATGACGAGAGCGATGGATTATTTCGATCTTGCCGCCGACTATGACGGCTCGCTGGCGCGCGCATTCTGGAATTCCCGGACCCGCTTCTGCGTTGTGTCCTTCACCTCGGACTGGCTGTTTCCGACCAGCGATTCGCGCGCGCTGGTTCACGCGCTGAACGCGGGCGGCGCGTCGGTCTCCTTCGTCGAAATCGAGACCGACCGCGGTCACGACGCCTTCCTGCTGAACGTGCCCGACCTGATCGCCACGACGAGGGGATTCATCGACGCGGCGGCCCACGCGCGCGGCCTGCCCTCCGCGACGGCCCGCTCGTGACGTCGGGGCCCCGCGGTTGAACGGCGTCGCCCAACAGTCGCGCATCGACCTCCTGCGAGTCGCCGAAATGGTCGAGCCGCGGTCGCGCGTGCTCGATGTCGGCTGCGGCGATGGAACGCTGCTGCGCCTGCTCGCCGAGATGCGCGCGGTCGACGCGCGCGGCATCGAGATTTCGCAACGCGGCGTCAACGACTGCGTCGCCAAGGGCCTGTCGGTGATCCAGGGCGACGCCGACACCGACCTCGCCGACTACCCAGACGACGCGTTCGATTATGTCATCCTTTCGCAGACGCTTCAGGCGACCCGCCAGCCGCGTGTCGTCCTGGAACATATGCTGCGCATCGGCCGGCGCGCGATCGTCTCGTTCCCGAACTTCGGCCATTGGCGCATCCGGGCCCAGCTCGCGTTCAGGGGCCGGATGCCGGTGACCGAGAATCTCGGGCACGCCTGGTACGAAACGCCCAATATCCATTTCTGCACGATCCGCGATTTCGTCGTACTCACCCGCGAGATCGACGCCCGCATCGAGACGAGCATCGCGCTCAACAGCCTGGGCGCGCCGCTGCAGGTCAGCCTGCCCTGGTGGGCCTGGAACCTGTTCGGCGAGCAGGCCGTGTTCCTGTTGCGGCGAAGGCGCTGACCGCCACCGCCCGAAGGCGCGGCGTCGCCGCCTCCGGCTACCCGGCGCCGAGTCGTGCCTCGCCTTGCGGCGTTGCGCACTTCTCGCGCTTCCTCGTCGGCTGGCGCCCGGTCAGGGCGTCGATTCAATCGCCCTGATCGCGCCGCGCAATTCGGCGAGCCCCTTCAGCCTGCCGATCGCGGAATAGCCGGGATTGGTCGTCTTGCCGAGGTCGTCGAGCATCTGGTGACCGTGGTCCGGTCGAAACGGAAGCTTCCCGCCTTGCGGCCGGGTGCGATCCTCGGCGAGCAGCGCGCGCAGCACGGCGATCATGTCGAAGTCGCCGTCGAGATGATCGGTCTCGAAAAACGACCCGTCCGGTTCGCGACGCGTCGCGCGCAAATGGGCGAAATGGATCCGCGACGCCAGGCGGCGCGCCATCTCCGGAAGATCGTTCGAAGCGGCGACGCCGAGCGAGCCGGTGCAGAAGCACATGCCGTTGGCGGGCGAGGGCACGGCCTCGAACAGCGCGAGATAATCCTCGAGCGTCGAGGCGATCCGCGGCAGGCCGAACAACGGCCGCGGCGGGTCGTCTGGATGCAGGGTCAACCGGACGCCGCGCGCCTCCGCGGCGGGCGCGACTTTTTCGAGAAACGCGATCAGGTTGCCTCGAAGCTGGTCCGCGCCGAGGCCGGCATAGGCCGCGAGCTTGTCGCGCAGGCCGTCGAGATCGAGTGAATCAGTCGAGGCGCCCGGCAGGCCGGCGGCGATATTGCGGGTCAGCTCGTCCGCCTCCGCGGGCGTCAGCGCGTCGGCGATCGCGCGCGCCCGCCTCCGAAGCTCGTCGGGATAGGCGGCCTCGGCGCCGGCGCGCCCGAGGATGTGGAGATCGAACGCCGCGAAGCGGGCCTGGTCGAAGCGAAGCGCACGCGCGCCGCTCGGTAGCGGCCAAGCGAGATCCGTGCGCGTCCAGTCGAGCACCGGCATGAAATTGTAGCAGATCGTCGTCACGCCATGGGCCGCGACCGCCTCCAGGCTCGCGATCCACACGTCGATCGCCGCGCTCGCCGCCGCGCCCTCGCGCTTGATCTCGTCGGGGACCGGAATGCTTTCCACGACGCTCCAACGCAGGGGGCTGACGCCCGCGGGCGCCGTCTCGATCAGCGCCTTGCGCGCGGCGACCGCGCTACTGGTCCATGCCGCGCCCGCCGGCGCCTCGTGCAGCGCCGTGACGATGTCGGTAGCGCCCGCCTGGCGCGCGTCGTCGAGGCTTACGCCGTCCTTCGGCCCATACCACCGCCATGCCTGCCTCATTCAGCTCCTCCCGATCTTGTCGCCGGCCTATTCGCGATCCCCTAAGCGCGGGCGACCGCGCAACCGGCATGTCATCCCTCGATTTCCTCGCGCAGGATCTCCAGCGTCAGCCATTCCTCCTCGGCGCGGGTCAGGTCCTTCTGCCGGGTCGCATAGTCCTGCGTGGCGCGAGCAAAAGCCGCGGGCTCGCGCGCATGGAACTCCGGATCGGCGAGCAGCGAATCGAGGCGGGCGAGGATCCCGCGCAGGTCGGCGATCCGCTCGGGCAGTTTCTCCAGCGCGTGCTTCTCCTTGAACGAAAGCCGGCGCCGGGGGACCGTCCGCGCCGGCGCCACAGGCTCTTTCGCGGCCTTCGCCGGCGGCGGCAGGGCGTCCGGCCCGGCGAGGCCGAACCCGCGCTGGGCCACCATGTCGGAATAGCCGCCGGCATATTCGACCCAGCGCCCGTCGCCCTCGCTGACGATGACCGAGGTTGCGACGCGATCGAGAAAATCGCGATCGTGGCTGACGAGCACGAGCGTGCCGGGATAGTCCGACAGCAGCTCTTGAAGCAGGTCGAGCGTCTCGATGTCGAGGTCGTTGGTCGGCTCGTCGAGCACGAGCAGGTTCGACGGCAGCGCGAGCGCCCGCGCAAGCATCAGCCGTCCGCGCTCGCCGCCGGACAGCTTGCCGATCGGCGTGCGCGCCTGTTCGGCGCCGAACAGGAAGTCCTTCATGTAGCCGAACACGTGCTTGCGCTGGCCGTTGACAAGCACGAAATCGCTGCCGCCGCCAGTCAGGGCGTCGACCAGCGTCGTCGTCGGCTCGAGACTCGCGCGGCGCTGGTCGAGAGTCGCCATCTCGAGGCCGGCGCCCAGCCGGATCGTTCCGGAATCCGCGCCGAGCGCGCCAGTGATGAGATTGACAAGCGTCGTCTTGCCCGCGCCATTGGCCCCGATGATCCCGAGCCGGTCGCCGCGCACGACCCGGATCGAGAAATCCTTCACGATCGCGCGCGCGCCGTAGGATTTGGCGAGGCGGTCGGCCTCGATGACCAGTTTCCCCGAGACGCCCGCCTCCGAGGCCGCCATCCTTACCTCGCCGAGCGAGCGCCGCGCCTCGCGCCGCTCCTTGCGCATCTCGCCGAGTTCGCCGACGCGTCGCATGTTGCGCTTTCGCCGCGCGGTGACACCGTAGCGCATCCAGTGCTCCTCGGCGACGATGCGCCGGTCGAGCTTGTGGCGCTCGGCCTCCTCCTCCTCGAGCAGTTGGTCGCGCCAGGCCTCGAAGGCGTCGAATCCCTGATCCAGCCGGCGCGTCGCGCCGCGGTCGAGCCAGACGGTGGCGCGCGTCACGTCGGCGAGCAGACGCTTGTCGTGGCTGATCAGCACGAAGCCGGACCGAGTCTGAGCGAGCTCCTTCTCCAACCATTCGATCGCCAGGAGATCGAGGTGGTTGGTCGGCTCGTCGAGCAGCAGCACCTCGGGCATGGGCGCCAGCGCGCGCACCAGCGCGGCGCGCCGCGCCTCGCCGCCCGACAGCGAGGCCGGGCGCGCCGCCGGGTCGACGCCGAGTTCCTCCATCAAGGCGCGAGCACGATAGGGATCGTCCTCCTCGGCGAGGCCGGCGAAGACGAAATCGGCAACCGTCGCGAAGGCCGCGAGATCGGGCTCCTGCTGGAGATAGCGCATCTGGGCGCCGGGCTGGGCGAAGCGGCTGCCGCCGTCCGGCTCGATGTCGCCGGCCGCGATTCTGAGCAGCGTCGACTTGCCCGATCCATTGCGCCCGACCAGCGCGATGCGCTCCCGCGCGCCGACCGCGAGCTCGGCGCCGGCGAGCAGCGGATGGCCGCCGAGCGTCAGCCGGATGTCTCGCAATTGCAGAAGAGGCGCCATATGAAGGAAGCTCAGAATCGGTCGTCGACACGCTTAGTGCCAAGTCCACCCAAGGGGAAGCCGGGATTCCGCCCGCCGCGGCGCGCCCCGAACCATCTGCGCCGCCGGGCGTTTGATCGATCGAACCCGCCGAAGGGAGAACCGACATGGTCGAGACGACGGTTGAGGCAGCCCTGGCGGCGATCCGCGCCCACCGCCCAGAAGCGACCGATGCGCCGGTCGCCGCGCGATTCGCCGCCGATCCCCTCCGATTCGCGACGATGCATGTGCTGCTCGGCGATCTCCTGTTCGATTATTCGAAACAGCGGATCGACGCCGCCACCCTCGCCCGGCTCGAAACCCTCGCCAGCGCCGCCGACGTCGAAGGCAAGCGCGCGGCTATGTTCCGCGGCGATCTCATCAACGTCACCGAGCGCCGCGCCGCGCTCCATACGGCGCTGCGCAATTTTTCCGGCGCGCCGGTGCTGGTCGACGGCCGCGACGTCATGCCCGAGATCGAGGCCGAGCGCGCGCGCGTCGCCGCCTTCGCCGCCGACGTCCGCGAGGGCCGCCTGCGCGGCGCGCTCGGGCAGCCGATGACCGACGTCGTCAACATCGGCATCGGCGGCTCCGATCTCGGGCCCGCGATGGCGACCAAGGCGCTCGGCCCCTTCGCGCCGATCGGCCTCAGCAGCCATTTCGTCGCCAACGTCGACGGCGCCGACATCGGCGATACGTTGCGCGGCCTCGACCCCGCGCGCACCCTGTTCATCGTGTCCTCGAAGACCTTCACGACCCAGGAGACGATGACCAACGCGGCGAGCGCCCGCGCCTGGATCGCCGGCGCGCTCGGCGATGCGGCGGTCGGCGATCACTTCGCGGCGGTCTCGACCCAGCTCGACAAGGTCGCGCAATTCGGCATCGCGGCCGAACGGGTGTTCGGCTTCTGGGACTGGGTGGGCGGACGCTACTCGATCTGGTCGAGCATCGGCCTGCCGCTGGCGATCGCGATCGGGCCCGAGGCGTTCGAGGACTTCCTGCGCGGCGGCTACGAGATCGACCAGCACTTCCGCGAAGCGCCGATCCTGCACAATATTCCGATCCTGATGGGACTGCTGGCCGTCTGGAATCGCAACGTGCTCGGCCATGCGAGCCAGGCGGTGATCCCCTACGATCAGCGGCTGTCGCGCTTTCCCGCCTATCTCCAGCAGCTGCAGATGGAGAGCAACGGCAAGAGCGTCAGGCTCGATGGAACTCCCGCGCGCGAGCAGACGGGCGCCGTGATCTGGGGCGAGCCGGGGACCAACGGCCAGCACGCGTTCTTCCAATTGATCCACCAGGGCACGGAGGTCATTCCGGTCGATTTTCTCGTCGCCGCGCAACCGACCAGCGCCGACGCCCATCACCACGACCTGCTCGTCGCCAACGCCTTCGCGCAGAGCGAGGCGCTGATGCGCGGGCGCAGCGCCGACGAAGCGATCGCCCTGATGCGCGCGCAGGGGCAGAGTGCAGAGGAGGCGGCGCGCCTCGCCCCGCACAAGACATTTTCCGGCAGCCGCCCGTCGAGCACTTTCCTCTATGCGAAGCTCGACCCGCGCATGCTTGGCCGCCTGATCGCGCTCTACGAGCACAAGGTGTTTGTCGAAGCGGCGGTGTGGGCGATCAACCCCTTCGACCAATGGGGCGTCGAACTCGGCAAGGAGCTCGCCTCGCGCCTCGCGCCGATCGTCGCGCAGCCCGACGCCGACACGAGCCAGCTCGACGCCTCGACGGCGGGGCTCATTGCGCATCTGCGCCAGCTGCGCGCGTGACCGCCCTGTCTGATCGACTGACCAGCGGATCGGCTGCGCGACACGCCTGGCCGAGTTCGGCCCCCAATCGCCCCGCCGACGGCGCGCCGTCGCCCCAAGGCGATCGCTGGCGATCGCCGGGAGGGGCGAAGCCAAGCGCGGCAGCGGCCTCCTGGCCCAGGGCGATCGCGTGCGATCGCCCTGACCTGACGGCGCGAGGGCGGCGTCGCCGCGCGGCATAGGGCGTTCAGCTTCGCGTCCCTCCGGTCGATGGCTCATCCCCTTGCCCGCTTGCCCCCTCGACCCGCCTCTGGCGCCTGGACGACCCAGATCGGCGTCTGCGGCCCGCTTCGCCCGACAAATCCTTTCGTTGTGGATACATTTGGCAATGGATTTCTCGCCCGATCGCGGGAAATCAGCGGGTTGCAGGCAAATTGAAACCCGCGCGG
>JBEKEI010000155.1:0-11055 GCA_050013915.1 Roseiarcus sp. | reverse complement strand
ACCCCCGGGCCGGCTTCAATTTGCCTGCAACCCTCTGATTTGCCTCGATCGGGCGAGAAATCTATTTCCAACTATATCCACAACGAAAGGATTTGTCGGGCGAGGAGGGGCGCAGCCGCCGATTTGGGTCGTCGAGGCGCCAGAGGCGGGCCGAGGGGGCAAGAGGGCAAGAGGGCAAGGGGATGAGCGATCGGCCGGAGAGACGCGAAGCTGAACGCCCGGCGGCGCGGGGCCACGCCGCCGTCGCGCCGTCAGGTCCGGGCGAGCGCACGCGATCGCCCGGGGCGACCGCGCGCCGTCGGCGCGGCGATTGGCGAACCCGGCCCGGCGTGTCGCCCAGCCGATCCGTTGGTCGGTCGATCACACTGCGCTTAGTCGAGATCGAGCAGATAGGCGGCGGGCGCGTGCCTGGGAAGGCGCCCGGGCGCGACGAAGACGGCGTCGCCGCGCAGGGTCGCCCGCATCGCCCAGGGATTGCGGGTGAGCCAGACGCGCGCCGCCCGCGACAGGCGGCGGCGCTTGACTTCGCCGATCGCGCTCGCCGCTTCGTCCAGTCCGGGGCGCGCCTTCACTTCGACGAAGGCGACGGTCAGCCCCCGGCGCGCGATCAGGTCGACCTCGCCGCCGGCGGCCGAGAAGCGGCGCGCGAGGATCCGATAGCCCTTCATCAGCAGCCAGGCGGCTGCGATCCATTCGGCGCGCAGGCCGAAGACATGCGCGCGGCGCTTTGCCGCTTGCGATCCCCGCGGCGCCATTCATCGCCTCCGGCCGGCCAGCGCGAGCGCCCGCGCGTAGACCGTCCGCCGCGGCGCGCCGGTTTGCGCGGCGACCGCCGCGGCGGCGTCCTTGACCGAAAGGTTCGCCATCGCGTCGCCGAGCAGCCCGTCCAGTTCGTCGGCGGCGACCGGCGCGGACTCGTCGGGCGGCCCGACGATCACCACGATTTCGCCCCTCGGCGGCTCCAGCGCGCCGAAATGCGCGGCGAGTTCGTCGAGCGGCCCGCGCCGCGTGGTTTCGTAGAGCTTGGTCAACTCGCGCGCGACCGCCGCCGGCCGGGCGCCGAGTTCGGCGCAAAGATCAGCCAGCGTCTCGCCGAGCCGTCGGGGCGATTCGAAGAACACCAGCGTCGCCGGCACTGCGGCGAGCGCGTTGATCCGCGCCCGCCGCGCCGCGCTCCTGGGCGGCAGGAACCCTTCGAAGTAGAACCGGTCCGTCGGCAGGCCGGCGACCACCAGCGCCGCCAGCACGGCCGAGGCCCCCGGCGCGCTGGTCACCGGAATGCCGGCGGCGAGCGCCTCGGCGACCAGCTTGTAGCCGGGGTCGGAGACGAGCGGGGTGCCGGCGTCCGAGATCAGCGCCAGCGCCGCGCCGCCGGCGAGCCGCGCGAGCAGGCGCGGGCGCACGGTCGCCGCATTGTGCTCGTGATAGGCGATCAGAGGCGTCGTGACGCCGTAATGCGCGAGCAGGTTGTGCGAGACCCGCGTGTCCTCCGCCAGGACGGCGTCCGCGGCGGCCAGCGTCGCGAGGGCGCGCAGGGTGATGTCGCGCAGATTGCCGATCGGCGTCGCGACCACGTGGAGGCCGGCCCCGATCGGTTCGGCTTCCGTCCGCACGCCCAGCGCCGTAAACGCGCTCGGTCGCGCGCCTCGCGCGGCGGCCGCTTCCGAGCGATCGCTTGGGGTCATCGCCGCCTCCGGACGCCGGCGCCGCCCGGATCGACCGGCGCCGCCCGGAAGCATTTAACATCGGGGGCTCAAAATGCCACAATGGGTCGCGAACACCTTCGGCGGGTCGGTTCGCATGGAGCGCGCGCGCGGGCGGCCGCCGGGGGCGGGACGGCTGGGGAATTTCCTGGGCTCGGCTGATATGGGAGGTCCTGATGTCGGCTTGCGCCTCGGGGTCCGACGTCCGGCGCGCGGTCGCCGGCGCGGTCGCAACGATCGTCGTGGGCTGCGCGGCTCTGGCGCTGGCCGGCTGCGGCCCGTCGGGAGAGCCCGGTCTCGAGAGTTCGATGGCCGCGCCGACCTCGCCGGTGCAGGCGCAACCCCTGACCGGGGGCGCGGCGACCGTCGGCGAAACCCTCGGGACCGGCCCGGTGCGCGTGGGCGTGATCCTCCCGCTGACCCAGGGCAGCGGGCCGAGCACGGTCGGCGTCTCGCTCCGCAACGCCGCCCAGCTCGCGCTGGAGGAATCGGGCGCCGGCGACGTGACGCTGATGGTGCTCGACGACCATTCCACCCCCGACGGGGCCGCCCAGGCCGCCCAGGCGGCGATCGGGGCGGGCGCCGAGCTCATCATAGGGCCGCTGTTCTCGCCCAGCGTGCGCGAGGTCGGCCGTGTGGCGAAGGCCGCGGGCCGGCCCGTGATCGCGTTCTCGACCGACGCCAGCGTCGCCTCGCGCGGCGTCTATCTCCTCTCGTTCCTGATCGAGGGCTATGTCGACCGGATCGTCGACTACGCGCGCGTGAAGGGCAAGAAGTCCTTTGCGGTGATGGCCCCGCAGAGCGACTATGGCAATGTCGCGGTCGCCGAGTTCCAGCAGGCGGCCGCGCGCCTCGGCCTGCGCGTCGTGACGATCGCGCGTTACGCGCCGGGCCAGGCGGCCGGCGCCGCCAAGGAGATCGCGACGGTCGCGGGCCAGGTCGACGCGCTGTTCGTCCCCGACCAGGCCGACGGCATGGACGGCGTCAACGCGGCGCTGTTGGCCAATGGACTCAAGATGCAAATCCTCGGCACCGGCATCTGGAACGACCCGCGGGTGCTGAAGCTGCCGGCGCTGCAGGGCGCGTGGTTCGCCGCGCCCGAGAACGCCGGCTTCGCCGCCTTCGCGGAGCGCTACCGCGGCAAGTTCGGCGCCGACCCGACCCGGCTGGCGACGCTCGCCTACGACGCGGTCTCGCTGGTCGCCGCTCTGGCGAAAACCCAGGGGACGCAACGCTTCAGCGAGAAGGTGCTGACCGGCCCGTCCGGCTTCACCGGCGCCGATGGCGTGTTCCGCTTCCGCGTCGACGGGCCGGACGAGCGGCAATTGGCGGTCCTGCAGGTCGGCAACGGCGCCGCCGCGGTCGTCAGTCCGGCGCCGCGCAGCTTCGCCGGCGGATGACCAGCGGTTGCGTCACGCCCGGCCCGTCACTGCCAGCGCGATCCGCCCGGTCGCGGCGCGTCACGCCGTCGGATCCGGGCTGGTCGGCCATGCGCGTCTCCGCGGCTGGCCCGAGCATCGACCACAGCCGCAGCCGCATGGGAAGCGGCGATGAAACGCGGCCCTTCCGCCCGCAAGGGGCGGCCGAGCAACCTTGTCGCCCGGCCGCCAGATCGCGCGCCGCCGCCGTCGCCGCGCGCAGCGACGCGGAATCCGGCGCGCATCGCGACCGCCCGACATGCCCTCGGCGCTCACCGCTGCTTGGTCTGCCAATCCGCCGCCTGGTGGTAGGGCGCATCGGAGGCCGCGAGCGGCGGCCGGCCGAGAATCAGGTCGGCGGCCTTCTCGCCGATCATGATCGTCGGCGCATTGAGGTTGCCGGAGGTCGCCGAGGGCATGATCGAGGAGTCGACAACGCGCAGCGCCTCGATCCCGAACACGCGCGTCTGCGGATCGACCACCGCCAGCGGGTCGCCCGGCGCGCCGATCCGGCAGGTGCCGCAGGGATGGTAGGCGCTCTCGGCATGGCGGCGCACGAACGCGTCGATCTGCGCATCGGCGACCACGGCGGCGCCGGGGCTGATCTCGCGGCCGCGATAGGGTTCGAACGCGGCTTGCGCGAAAATCTCGCGCGTCAGCCGCACGCAGGCGCGCATCTCCGCCCAGTCGTCGGCATGGCTCATGTAGTTGAAGCGGATCGCCGGGTGGACCTGCGGATCGGCCGATCTCAGCCGCACCGCGCCGCGGCTCTTCGAGCGCAGCGGCCCGACATGGGCCTGGAAGCCATGCTCGCTCGCCAGCCCGCCGCCATCGTAGGACACGGCGAGCGGGAGGAAGTGGAACTGGATGTCGGGATAGCGGATCCCGGCGGCCGAGCGGATGAAGCCGCCGGTCTCGAAATGGTTGGTCGCGCCATGGCCGCGCCCGCGCACGAGCCATTGCAGGCCGATCAGCGCCCGGCCGACGAGCCCGGTATGGCGGTAGAGCGTGATCGGCTGACGCGAGGCGACCTGAAAATAGAATTCCAGATGGTCCTGCAGGTTCTCGCCGACGCCGGGGAGGTCGTGGACGACGGCGACGCCGTGGGCGCGCAGCTCGGCGGCGGGGCCGACGCCCGACAGCTTCAAGAGCTGCGGCGAATTGATGGGGCCGCCGCTGAGGATCAATTCGCGGCGCGCCCGGACGAACTGGATGCGCCCGCCGCGCCGATATTCGACCCCGATCGCGCGCCGGCCCTCGAACAGGATGCGCGTCGCCAGCGCATGGACGACGACCTTCAGATTCGTCCGCTTCATCGCCGGCCGCAGGTAGGCGTTGGCGGCCGACCAGCGCACGCCGCCTTTCACCGTCATGTCGAGGCGCCCGAACCCTTCCTGGCGCTCGCCGTTGATGTCGGGCGTCACGCCATAGCCGGCCTGCCGGCCCGCCTCGACGAAGATTTCGTAGAGCGGGTTGGCGACCGGGCCGTAGCGGGTGGCGAGCGGGCCTTCGCCGCCGCGATAGGCGTCGGCGCCGTCGCGCCGCCCTTCCGCGCGGCGGAAATAGGGCAGCACGTGGCGGTAGCCCCATCCCGCGGCGCCCTCCTCCTCCCAGCGCTCGAAATCGAGCGGATTGCCGCGGACATAGACGAGGCCGTTGATCGACGACGAGCCGCCCAGCACTTTTCCGCGCGGCACATTAAGGCGGCGGCCGTCGAGATGCGGCTCCGGTTCGCTTTCGTAGCGCCAGTTGTAACGGGACATGTTCATCGGGATCGACAGCGCGGCGGGCATCTGGATGAACGGCGATCGGTCGGAGCCGCCGAACTCGAGCACCAGGACTTTCGCGCGGCCGTCCTCGCTGAGGCGATCGGCGAGCACGCAGCCCGCCGAGCCGGCGCCGACGATGACGTAATCGAATTCCTCGCTGTGTTCCCGCTGCATCGCCGCTTCTTAGCGGCGCGGGTCTCCGGCGCCTATTCCCCCGCCAGCCGCAGCGCGGCCGCCGCGGCGAACGGCGCGCCGGCGAGCGCGCCGAGCGAGAGCGCGCACAGGACGAGGAACGGCGGCTGGAACGGCGAGACGCCGCCGCTCGCCGCCGAGGCGGCGGCGACGCCGAAGATCAGCACCGGAATCGTCAGCGGCAGCACCAGCACCGCCATCAGCAGGCCGCCGCGCCGCAGCGAGACGGTCAGCGCCGCGCCGATCGCGCCGATCAGGGTCAGCGCCGGCGTGCCGGCGAGCAGGCTCAGCGCGACCAGCGCCAGCGCCCGGCCGTCCATCGCCAGCATCAGGCCGAACAGCGGGCTGACGATGACGAGCGGCAGCGCGCCGGCGGTCCAATGCGCCGCGCATTTGACCAGCACGGCGATCTCGACCGGCAGCCGGCCGTTGACGAGAAGATCGAGCGAACCGTCCTCCTGGTCGCCCTGGAACAGCCGGTCGAGGCCGAGCAGGGTCGAAAGCAGCGCGGCGATCCACAGGATCGCCGGGCCGATGCGCGCGAGCAGGCCGAGGTCGGGGCCGATCGCGAACGGCATGATCGCGACCAGGATCAGAAAGAACACCGCGCCCGTCGCGGCGCCGCCGCCGATGCGGCGCGCGATCCGCCATTCGCGCACGAACAGCGCGGCGGCCGCCTGCCTCATGCCGGCGCCAGCTCCGCGGCGCCGAGTCGCAGCTCGCGCGCGTCCAGCCCGAGCGGGGCGTGGGTCGCAGCGACGATGAGGCCGCCGGCGGCCAGATGCGCGCGCATGATCTCGGCGAACCGCGCCTGCGCCGCATGGTCGAGCGCGCCGGTCGGCTCGTCGAGCAGCCAGACCGGCCGCCGGGCGACGAGCAGCCGCGCGAGCGCGACCCGCCGCTTCTGGCCCGCCGAGAGATAGCCGACCCGGAAATCCAGGACATGGGCGAGGCCGAGCCGGTCGAGCGCGGCCGCGGCGCCGAGCGCCGCCGGTCCGGTCGGCGCCGCCGCCTCCGGCCGCAGCGTCGCCGTCCAGAATTCGAGATTCTCGCGCGCGGTCAGCGCGCCCTTCAGCGCATCGGAATGGCCCGCCCAGTGCGCCTGCGCCCCGACGCCGAGCTCGGGATCGCCGCCTTCCAGGGCGATCCGGCCGGCGCCGAGCGGCAGCAGGCCGGCGATCGCGCGCAGCAGGCTCGACTTGCCGGCGCCGTTGGGGCCGGTGACGACCAGCGCCTCGCCGGCCTCGACCGCAAAGCCGAGACCGGCGAACAATCGCCGGCCGCCGCGCTCGATCGCGACATCGACGCCAAGCAGGCGCATCAGGAATCTCCGGCGGCGATTTTCGGGCCGATTTGCGACAATGGTCTGTAGCCCGCCCCGGCGAACTTATCTATAACCCGACATGCCTTTCGCCCCCATGCGGAGAACGCGTCGATGGCCAGTCTCGACAGTTTCAAATGTCGCAAGAAGCTCACCGTCGGCGCCAGGACCTACGAGTATTTTTCGCTCAAAAGCGCGGAGAAGCACGGTCTGGCGGGCATCGCCCGCCTGCCGTTCTCGATGAAGATCGTGCTCGAGAATCTGCTGCGCAACGAGGACGGCCGCACGGTGAAGAAGGCCGACATCGAGGCGGTCGCCGCCTGGCTCGACAATCGCGGCAAGGTCGAGCACGAGATCGCCTTCCGCCCGGCGCGCGTGCTGATGCAGGACTTCACCGGCGTGCCGGCGGTGGTCGATCTCGCCGCGATGCGCGACGCGATGGTCGCGCTCGGCGGCGACCCCGACAAGATCAATCCGCTGGTGCCGGTCGACCTCGTCATCGACCATTCGGTCGTCGTCGATTTCTTCGGCACCGGCAAGTCGCTCGGCCAGAACGTCAAGCGCGAATACGAGCAGAACCAGGAGCGCTACCGGTTCCTCAAATGGGGCCAGCAGGCCTTCTCGAATTTCTCGGTCGTGCCGCCCGGCACCGGCATCTGTCATCAGGTCAATCTCGAATATCTCGCCCAGACCGTGTGGACGCGCAAGGAGGGCAAGGGCAGCGCCGCCGTCGAGGCCGCCTATCCCGACACGCTGGTCGGCACCGACAGCCACACCACGATGGTCAACGGCCTCGCCGTGCTCGGCTGGGGCGTCGGCGGCATCGAGGCGGAGGCGGCGATGCTCGGCCAGCCGCTGTCGATGCTGTTGCCTGAAGTGATCGGGTTCAAGCTGACCGGCGAATTGCGCGAGGGCGTCACCGCCACCGATCTCGTCCTCACCGTGACGCAGATGCTGCGCAAGAAGGGCGTGGTCGGCAAGTTCGTCGAATTCTTCGGCCCCGGCCTCAACGCCATGTCGGTGCCCGACCGCGCGACGATCGCCAATATGGCGCCCGAATATGGCGCGACCTGCGGCCTGTTCCCGATCGACGTCCAGGCGATCCGCTTCCTCGAGACCTCGGGCCGCAAGGGGCCGCGCATCGCGCTGGTCGAGGCCTACGCCAAGGCGCAAGGCATCTATCGCACCCGCCTGACCCCCGATCCCGTGTTCACCGACACGCTGGAGCTCGAGCTCGGCGAGGTGACGCCCTCGCTCGCCGGCCCGAAGCGGCCGCAGGACCGGGTCGTGCTCGCCGCCGCCAAGACCGGATTCGCCGGCGCGATGGACGCCGAGTTCAAGCAGGGCGCCGACATCGCCCATCGCTACAAGGTCGAGGGGACCAATTTCGATCTCGGCCATGGCGACGTCGTCATCGCCGCGATCACCTCCTGCACCAACACCTCCAATCCGAGCGTCATGATGGCGGCGGGGCTGGTCGCGCGCAACGCGGTCGCCAGGGGATTGACGGTCAAGCCCTGGGTCAAGACCTCGCTGGCGCCGGGCAGCCAGGTCGTCGAGGACTATCTGAGGGAGGCCGAGTTGCAGAAGCCGCTCGACAAGCTCGGCTTCAACGTCGTCGGCTTCGGCTGCACGACCTGCATCGGCAATTCCGGGCCGCTGTCCGAGCCGATCTCGGCGACGATCAACAGGCACAATCTCGTCGCCGCCGCCGTGCTGTCGGGCAATCGCAATTTCGAGGGCCGGGTCAATCCCGACGTGCGGGCGAACTATCTCGCCTCGCCGCCGCTCGTCGTCGCCTATGCGCTCGCCGGCTCGATGCAGGTCGATCTCACCAAGGACCCGCTCGGCCACGACAAGGCGGGCGCGCCGGTGTTCCTCGCCGACATCTGGCCGACCAGCCAGGAGATCGCCGATCTCGTCGAGAACACGATCACCGCCAAAATGTTCAAGAAGCAATATGCCAGCGTGTTCGACGGCGACGTCAACTGGCGCAAGGTGAGGATTCCCGCCGGCCTCACCTACGCCTGGGACATGGGCTCGACCTATGTCCAGAACCCGCCCTATTTCGAGGGCATCACGATGGAGCCGAAACCGGTCACCGACATCGTCGGCGCCCGCATCCTCGGCGAGTTCCTCGACTCGATCACGACCGACCATATCTCGCCCGCCGGCTCGATCCGCGAGAAGAGCCCGGCCGGCCAATATCTGATCGAGCATCAGGTCCGCCCGGTCGACTTCAACCAGTACGGCACGCGGCGCGGCAATCACGAGGTGATGATGCGCGGCACCTTCGCCAACATCCGCATCAAGAACCAGATGGTGAAGGACGCTGCCGGCAATGTCGTCGAGGGCGGCTATACGATCCATCAGCCCTCGGGCGAGCGGATGGCGATCTATGACGCGGCGATGCGCTACCAGAAGGAGAACGTGCCGCTGGTCGTGTTCGCGGGGCGCGAATACGGCACCGGCTCGTCGCGCGACTGGGCGGCCAAGGGGACCAAGCTGCTCGGCGTGCGCGCGGTGATCGCGCAGAGCTTCGAGCGCATCCATCGCTCCAACCTCGTCGGCATGGGCGTGCTGCCGCTATTGTTCGAGGAGGGGACGTCCTGGCGGACGCTTGGCCTCAAGGGCGACGAGACGGTCTCCATCCACGGCATCGCCCATGGCTTGAAGCCGCGCCAGACGATGGAGGCGGAGATCACCTCGGCCAGCGGCGCAAAAACCACCGTGCCGCTGATCTGCCGCATCGATACGCTCGACGAGCTCGAATATTTCAACAACGGCGGCATTCTCCACTACGTGCTGCGCCAGCTGGCGGCGTGACGGCGGCGGCGGACGAGACCGGCGACGCCGCGCGCGCCAATTTCCGCTTCCAGGCGGAATGGTGCGCGCGCAACGGCTCGCCGTTCACGGCGCTGGTCTGCGCGACCCTCGGGGATCGCCTGACCCGCGACTCGGCGTTCGGCCGCCGGCTGCTCGACTGGCCGGGCCCGGCGGTGGCGGACGCGCTCGCCTTGCGCGCCTGCGGCGCGCTCAACATGCTGGCGCGCGAGGGGCATCCCGCGCTGGCGCCGGTCTATCCGCCGAGCCCGCTTCCCACGGCCGAGGTCTTCTGGGCCGCCGCGCAGGCCGCGATCGCCGCCGACGACGCGCGGCTGACCCGGCTGCTCGACAGCGCGCCGCAGACCAACGAGGTCGCGCGCTCCGCCGCGCTGCTGCCCGGCTATCTCGCAATCGCCCGCCGCGCCGGCCTGCCGCTGGCGATCCGCGAGATCGGCGCCAGCGCCGGGCTGAACCTGCTGTTCGACCGCTATTCCTACGATTACGGCCGCTTCGGCTGGGGCGATCCCGCCGCGCGCCCGCGCATCGCCTGTCAATGGCGCGGCCTCGGGCCCGCGCTCGCGCCCGCCATCGCCATCCGCGACCGCAAGGCCTGCGACCTGAACCCGGTCGACGCGCGCGATCCCGAATCGCGGGCGCGCATGCTCGCCTATATCTGGCCCGACCAGACCGCGCGGCTCGCCCGCGCCGAGGCCGCGCTCGACGTCGTCGCGGCGTCCGGCCTGCAAGTCGAGGCGATCGACGCCGCGCCCTTCGCGACGCGCGAACTCGCCGCCCCGCCCGAAGGCGCCGCCCTCGTGCTCGCCCACAGCGTGTTCTGGCAATATCTCCCGGACGCGACCCGCGCGGCGATCCGCGAGGCGATCGACGCTGCGGCCGGGCGCGCGACCCGGGAGCGGCCCTTCGCCTGGCTGCGGATGGAGGCCGAGGCGGAGGAGCGGCGCGGGGCGCGGCTCCGGCTGTCGCTATGGCCGGACGGGCCGGTCGATGGGCTGCTGGGGGTGGTGGATTTTCATGGGCAATGGGTGGAGTGGGGGGAGGTGGGTGAGGGGGGCGCGGTAAATTCGAGCGAGGCTGGCTCGCTCGCCTCGCTGCCGGCCCGGTTCTGATCGGGCAAATTGGCGAAGGGGCGATTCAGCAAACCCGTTACATGATACTGGAAACCATCGCTTCAATCAGCGATAATCCCATCGTCGTACTGTCCGCTGGGGAGGGATGATCGACCAGTCCGAGCCGCAGGACGACGACACCCGAGAAGCTACTCCATGCCGTGGGACACGCCTGCGGCGACTATACCCAGCGCCTGCAATCGCGCGGCGTCGCCCTCAGCATGAGCCGGGTCGGCAATCCCACCGACAACGCCAAGGCCGAGAGCTTCATGAAGACGCTGAAGGCCGAGGAGGTCGACGGGCGAACCTACGCCGATCTCGACCACGCCCGCGCCCGCATCGGTGCCTTCATCGACGACGTCTACAACGCCGACCGGCTGCACTCCGCGCTCGGCTACAAATCCCCAGTTGCGTTCGAAGCCGCGCTCACAGATGCTGCCAACCCGAAACGCCCGCTGATCGCTTTGTCACCGAATTAGCGCGTCTCACCGCAGGGGTGCAGTCCAGCCTCAGGTCGCCAGCGCGTGGTTCTGAGCCGCGGACAGCACGCGCGCGCGAGATTTCAGCAAGACGATGGCCTCACGTGGGTTTGTCGCAAGAACAAGACGCGTTAAAACGACTTTGGTTCTTAGGGGGAGCAAAACATGGAAGTCAAAAATGCAACCCTTTTGTACACATTGGCTGGCCTGATGATCACGT
>JBEKEI010000154.1:0-11136 GCA_050013915.1 Roseiarcus sp. | reverse complement strand
ACGGGTCGTTCGTCTACGTGCCGGCCGGCGTGCGCTGCCCGATGGAGCTGTCCACCTATTTCCGGATCAACGAAAAGAACACCGGCCAGTTCGAGCGCACGCTGATCATCGCCGACAAGGGGGCCTATGTCAGCTATCTCGAGGGCTGCACGGCGCCCAAGCGCGACGAGAATCAGCTGCACGCGGCGGTGGTCGAACTCGTCGCGCTCGACGACGCCGAGATCAAGTATTCCACCGTTCAGAACTGGTATCCCGGCGACTCCGAGGGGCGCGGCGGCATCTATAATTTCGTCACCAAGCGCGGCGACTGCCGCGGCGCGCGCTCGAAGATTTCCTGGACCCAGGTCGAGACGGGTTCGGCGATCACCTGGAAATATCCGTCCTGCATCCTGCGCGGCGACAGGTCGCGCGGCGAATTTTACTCGATCGCGATCTCCAACGGCCGCCAGCAGGTCGACAGCGGCACAAAGATGATCCATCTCGGCAAGGACACGACCAGCCGCATCATTTCCAAGGGCATCGCGGCAGGCCGGTCGCAGAACACCTATCGCGGCCAGGTCTCGGCGCACCGGCTCGCCACCGGGGCGCGCAACTTCACCAATTGCGATTCCCTGCTGATCGGCGAACGGTGCGGCGCCCACACCGTCCCCTATATCGAGGCCCGGAACAATTCGGCCGTGTTCGAGCACGAGGCGACGACGTCGAAGATTTCCGAAGACCAGCTGTTCTACTGCCTGCAGCGGGGACTGTCGGGCGAGGAGGCGACTGCGCTGATCGTCAACGGCTTCGTGCGCGACGTGCTCCAGCAATTGCCGATGGAGTTCGCGGTCGAGGCGCAGAAGCTGATCGCGATCAGCCTCGAGGGGAGCGTGGGGTGAAGTCCCTCGGCAACATCGCCGACGCGCCGCGGCGGTCGCCTCGATGATCCCGCCCGACAGGGGCATGGCGGCGGCGAAGTTCAGTTTCACGGGGCGCCAGGACAGCCGCGTGGATTATTTCGACGGCGAAGCGTGAAGGCGAAGGCGACCAATGCTCGAAGTCAGAAACCTCAGCGTCGAAATCCACGGCAAGCCGATCCTCGATGGCCTGAACCTCGAGGTGAAAGCCGGCGAGGTCGCTGCGATCATGGGCCCGAACGGATCGGGCAAGTCGACGCTCTCCTATGTCATCGCCGGCAAGCCGGACTACGAGGTCACCGGCGGCGAGGTGCTGATCGACGGCGCGAGCATTCTGGAGCTCCCGCCCGACGAGCGCGCGGCGAGGGGCGTGTTCCTCGCGTTCCAGTATCCGGTCGAGATTCCCGGCGTCACGACCATGACCTTCCTCAAGGCGACGCTCAACGCGCAGCGCCGCGCGCGCGGCCTGAAGGAGACGCTGACGCCTGATTTCATGCGCCAGGTGCGCGGGGTCGCCGATCGCCTGAAGATCGACCAGGACATGCTGCGCCGTCCTCTCAACGTCGGCTTTTCCGGCGGCGAGAAGAAGCGCATGGAAATCCTGCAGATGGCGCTGCTGGAGCCGCGCCTGGCCATTCTCGACGAGACCGATTCCGGACTCGACATCGACGCGTTGCGGATCGTCGCGGAGGGCGTCAATGCGCTGCGCGACCCCGCCCGCTCCATTCTCGTCATCACCCACTACCAGCGCCTGCTCGACCATATCAGGCCGGACGTCGTCCACGTCATGGCCAAGGGGCGCATCGTGACGTCCGGCGGGCCGGAGCTCGCGCTCGAACTCGAGCGCAACGGCTACCGCGACTATGCCGTCGACGCCGCGTGAGGAACCGATGACCGTTCACGCGCTCCAGACCCGCACCGCCGCCGAGACGACGCTCGCCGAGCAATTCGCCGCCGGCCAGGGCGCCTTGCCGGCGCTCGACCGCGAGGCGGCGTTCCGGCTGTTCGCGGCTAAGGGCCTGCCGACGCGCCGCGACGAGGCCTGGCACTACACCGACCTGCGCGCGCTCTACGCGAGCGCGGCGCCGCTCGCCCCGGCGCCGGACGCCGCCGCGATCGCCGCCGCGCGCGGCGCGCTCGCCTCGCGCGGGGGCGCCGTCAGGCTCGCGATCCTCGATGGCCGTTACATCGCGGAATTGTCGGATTCGCCGCCCGGCGGCGTGACCGTTTCACCCCTCACGGGGGCCGGCCGGCAGGTCGGCGCCGAGCTTGACGCCGTGCTCGCGCTGAACGGCGCCCTCGCGCTCGGCGGCTGCGTCGTCGTGGTCGCGCCCGGCGCGCAGCCCGCCGAGCGCATTGAAATCGTCCATCTGCGCTCCGCCGGCGCCGGCGCTTCGGTCAATTCGCGGGTGATTCTCGATCTGGGCGCCGGCGCGCGCGCCCGGATCGTCGAAAGCTTCGTGGGCGGCCAAGCCGGCGACCAGCGCAACGCCGCAACCTTCATCGATCTCGCCGACGGCGCCCGGCTCGATCACGCCGCGATCGTCGACGACAGCGCCGGCCTCCATCTCGAGAGCCAGGTCGCGCGGCTCGGCGAGGCGTCCGAACTGGCCGCGTTCGCGTTCGTTTCGGGCGGCGCGCTGGTCCGGCGCCAGATTTTCGCGACCCTCTCGGGACCGCGCGCCGATGTGGCGCTGGCCGGCCTGTCGCTGATCGACGGGCGCCGCCACGCCGACACGACGCTCGTCGTCGATCATGTGGCGCCGCACGGGCGGAGCCGCGAATTCTACAAGCATATCGTCGCCGGCGAGGCGACCGGCGTCTATCAGGGCAAGGTCGTCGTGCGGCCCGGCGCGCAGAAGACGGACGGCGGCATGAAGAGCCAGGCGATCCTGCTGTCGCCGACCGCGATCATGGACAACAAGCCCGAGCTCGAGATCTTCGCCGACGACGTCGTCTGCGGTCACGGCGCCACGGTTGGCGCGCTCGATCCCGAGCAATTGTTCTATCTGGGCGCGCGGGGCCTGCCGGGGGCCGAGGCCGAAGCCATGCTGCTGGAAGCGTTCGGCGCCGACGCGATCGCCCGAGTCGCCGACGAGGATCTCGCCGAACGGCTGCGCGCGACCCTGCGCGCCTGGCTCTCGGCACGGGCGGAAGGAAGGAGATCATGACCATCCACGCCCCTCCGGCCGTCGCGGCGCTCGATGTCGAGGCCCTGCGCGCCGACTTTCCCATCCTCGGCGAGCGTCCCTACGGCAAGCCGCTGGTCTATCTCGACAACGCCGCCTCGGCCCAGAAGCCGCGCGCGGTGATCGAACGGTTGACGCACGCCTACGAGCACGAATACGCCAATGTCCATCGCGGCCTGCATTATCTCGCCAATGCCGCGACCGAAGCCTATGAGGCGGCGCGCGAGAGCGTGAGGCGCTATCTCAACGCCGGCTCGTCCGAGGAGATCGTCTTCACCCGCTCGGCGACGGAAGCGATCAACCTGGTGGCCGCCAGCTTCGGCCTCGCCCATATCGGGGCCGGCGACGAGATCGTGCTTTCGGTGATGGAGCATCATTCCAACATCGTGCCCTGGCACTTCCATCGCGAGCGCAAGGGCGCCGTCCTGAAATGGGTCGACGTCGCCGACGACGGGGCCTTTTCGCTCGAGGCCTTCGAGCGTGCGCTCGGCCGGCGCACCAGGATCGTCGCCATCACCCACATGTCCAACGTGCTCGGCACCGTGACGCCGATCAAGGAGATAATCCGGATCGCCCACGCCCATGGCGTGCCGGTGCTGGTCGACGGCTCGCAGGGCGCGGTGCATCTCGACGTCGACGTGCGCGATCTCGACGCCGATTTCTATGTCTTCACCGGCCACAAGGTCTACGGACCGACCGGCATCGGCGTCCTCTACGGCAAGCGCGGGATCATGGAGGCGCTGCCGCCGTTCAACGGCGGCGGCGAGATGATCCAGGACGTGACGCGGGAAACGGTGACCTACAACGCGCCGCCCCATCGCTTCGAGGCGGGGACGCCGCCGATCGTCCAGGCGATCGGCCTCGGCGCCGCGCTCGACTATGTCGAGGGAATCGGCCGCGCGCGCATCCGGGCGCACGAGGAATCCCTGCGCGCTCTGGCGCATGAACGGCTCGGCGCGATCAATTCGGTGCGCATCTTCGGCGATGCGCCGGGCAAGGGGCCGATCGTGTCCTTCAACATGGAGGGCGCGCATGCCCATGACGTGGCCACCGTCATCGATCGATCGGGGGTCGCGGTGCGCGCTGGCACGCATTGCGCGATGCCGCTCCTGCAGCGGTTCGGCGCGACCTCTACCTGCCGCGCCTCGTTCGCGCTATACAACACTCACGCCGAGGTCGACGCCCTGGCCGAGGCCCTGATCCGCGCGCAGCGGCTGTTTGCTTGAGGAGGGCTCCACAGCGATGACCGACAGCCCGACATTGGATCACGCGCCCAACCAGCCGGCTGTCGCGGCCCCGTCGGCGATTGCGCCCGACGAACTCGCGCGTCTGACCGAGGCGATCATCGCCGCCCTCAAGACCGTCTATGACCCGGAAATTCCCTCCGACATCTACGAACTCGGGCTGATCTACAACATCGAGATCGACGACAGCCGCTTTGTCGTCATCGACATGACCCTGACCGCTCCCGCCTGTCCGGTCGCCGGAGAAATGCCGGGCTGGGTCGAGACCGCGGTCGGCGCGGTCGGCGGCGTGGCGGGCGCCAAGGTCAACATGGTGTTCGATCCTCCGTGGGATCAGAGCCGCATGTCCGACGAGGCCAAGGTCGCGCTCGACATGTGGTGAGAGGCGAGGCCGCGCGGCGCGCCGGCGTCGATTCGCCCGGGCCTCGCCGGTATTCGGCGATGGGCCGGCCGGGTCTGCCGGCGGCCGGACGAAGCGTCGCGCGGCAATGACGGAGCCTGCCGCTGTCGTCCTGCGGCCGCCGGATCCGCGCGCCGCGCCCGGGACATCGCGAGAGATCGCCGTTCGGGCTCATGCGCCGATTGGCCGCGCGGCGACGTTCAGGCGATTGCGCGCGTACGGCCCCCATCTTGCTGGGAGCGATCCGGTCGCGCGATCCAACGCGCGCGACGGACATCGTCGCCGCCGACCCGCGCCGGCGAAAGACGGGAATGGCGTTCTTGAGGCCTGTGCGACCGCCGACTCGCGCTCGAATTCCGGACGGCGGAACAGCGGCCATCGCGCCGGCGCGCCGGGGCGGACAGCGCCGGGGCCGGGACGGCCTCGGCGGCCGACTGCTTGCCGGCGCTTGCTCCTTCCGGCCATGCGGCCAAGCGTCGCCGTGGGTTCCAAACGCAACAGTCCCCGGCTATCTTGAACCTCTGCCTTCAAAACGCGCAGATTGCATCATCAATGGTCTGGGAGTGCATAAGGGTGAGGGCGCTGCCTGACCCAGGTCAGGGCTGCGCAAGATAGATTAACCAATTGTGGACGAACGAGCAGAGCTGATTCGCAGTCGCGCTCCACGGCGAAAAATGAGCGACCGGGATTGCCTCCGGGACCTTTTTTGGCGGGCCGCGCATTAAGAGGGTGCCATGTTCAACGATCATGTCTTCAACGCCTTCATGCGCTCCTTCGAGTCGCGGCGCGAAATCGAACTGTCGCTCTCGGAATATCTCGAGGGCTGCCGCAGCGACCCGATGTTCTACGCCAACGCCACCGAACGGCTGCTGGCGGCGATCGGCGAGCCGGAAATCATCGACACCGCCAAGGACCCGCGGCTCGGCCGCATCTTCCTGAACCGGACCATCCGCGCCTATCCCGCCTTCGCCGGTTTCTACGGCATGGAGGAGACGATCGAGCGGATCGTCGCCTTCCTCCGCCACGCCGCCCAGGGGCTCGAGGAGCGCAAGCAGATTCTCTATCTGCTCGGACCGGTCGGCGGCGGCAAGTCCTCGCTCGCCGAGCGTCTCAAGGCCCTGATGGAGGCTCATCCGATCTACGTGCTCAAGGCGGATGACGAGCTCAGCCCGGTGTTCGAGAGCCCGCTCGGGCTGTTCGACCCCGACACGATGGGCGCCATGCTGGAGGAGCGCTACGGCGTGCCGCGCCGGCGCCTCAACGGTCTGGTCAGCCCCTGGGCGCTCAAGCGACTCGAGGCGTTCGGCGGCGACGTGACCCGCTTCCGCGTCGCCAAGCTTCAGCCCTCGCGCCTGCGCCAGATCGCCATCGCCAAGACCGAGCCGGGCGACGAGAACAACCAGGACATATCCTCGCTGGTCGGCAAGGTCGACATCCGCAAGCTTGAATCCTTCTCGCAGAACGACCCCGACGCCTACAGCTATTCGGGCGGCCTCAACCGCGCCAACCAGGGCATTCTCGAATTCGTCGAAATGTTCAAGGCGCCGATCAAGATGCTGCATCCGTTGCTGACCGCGACCCAGGAAGGCAATTACATAGGCACGGAGAACATCGGCGCGATTCCGTTCTCGGGCGTCATTCTCGCCCATTCCAACGAGGCGGAATGGCAGAGTTTCAAGGCCAACAAGAACAACGAGGCCTTCATCGACCGCATCTCGGTGGTCAAGGTTCCCTATTGCCTTCGCGTCACCGAGGAAGGCAAGATCTATGAAAAGCTGATTCACGGCTCGGAGCTCGCCAAGGCGCCCTGTGCGCCCGCGACTCTGGAGACTCTCGCGCGCTTCGCCGTCCTGTCGCGCCTGCGCCGGCATGAGAACTCGACGCTATACGCCAAGATGAGAATCTACGACGGCGAGACGCTGAAGGAATCCGATCCCAAGGCGCGCAGCCATCAGGAATATCGCGACTCGGCGGGCGTCGACGAGGGCATGGATGGCATATCCACGCGCTTCGCCTTCAAGGTGCTCGCCTCGACGTTCAACTACGATACGACTGAGATCGGCGCCGATCCCGTCCATCTCATGTATGTGCTCGAACAGGCGATCCGCCGCGAACAATTGCCCGACGAGGTCGAAAAGCGCTATCTTGAGTTCATCAAGGGTGAACTCGCGCCACGCTATGCGGAATTCATCGGCCATGAAATCCAGAAGGCCTATCTCGAATCCTATTCCGATTACGGGCAGAATTTGTTCGACCGCTATGTCGACTATGCCGACGCCTGGATCGAGGATCAGGACTTCAAGGACCCCGACACCGGCCAGTTGCTCAACCGCGAATTGCTGAACCAGGAGCTGACCAAGATCGAGAAGCCCGCCGGCATCGCAAATCCGAAAGACTTCCGTAACGAGATCGTGAAATTCTCGCTGAGGACCCGCGCCAACAACGGCGGCAAGAACCCTTCATGGACCAGCTACGAGAAAATCCGCGAGGTGATCGAAAAGCGCATGTTCTCGCAAGTCGACGACCTCCTGCCGGTCATTTCCTTCGGCTCGAAGAAGGACGGCGAGACCGAGAAGAAGCACGGCGAATTCGTGCAGCGGATGGCGGCGCGCGGCTATACCGAGCGTCAGGTCCGGCGTCTCGTCGAATGGTACATGCGCGTCAAGCAGGCCGGTTGAACTCGAGGGATCAGAGGAGAGCGCATTGCAGGTTCTCGATCGGCGCCTGAATCCTGGCGGCAAGAACCTTGAGAACCGGCAGCGCTTTCTGCGTCGCGCCAAGGCGATCGTGCAGCAGGCGGTCCGCCAGGCCTCCCAGTCGCGCGACATTTCGGACATTCTCGAGGGCGGCGAAGTCACCATACCCGCCCGCGGGGTCGATGAGCCGCGCTTCCATCATGGTCCCGGCGGCGTCCGCGACGAGGTCCTGCCCGGCAACCGCAAATTCGCCGAGGGCGACATTCTGGAGCGGCCGGAGGAAGGCGGCGGCAGCGGCCGCGACGGCGGCGGGGGCGACGGCGAAGACGCCTTCCGGTTCGTGCTGAGCCGCGAGGAATTTCTCGATCTCTTTCTCGACGACCTCGAACTGCCCGATCTCGCCAAGCGCCGGCTCGCCGAGGTCGAACGCGAGGGCATCCGCCGGGCCGGCTATGCGGTGTCGGGCTCGCCCGTCAACATCGCGATCACGCGGACGATGCGCCTCGCGCTCGGCCGCCGGATTGCGCTGCGCCGGCCGAATTCCGACGCGATCGACGCACTCGAGGCGCGCTTCGAAGAATGCGAGGACCCCGAGCGTCGCGCCGCGCTGCGCTCGGAAATTTCCGCGCTGCAGGCCAAGATGCGGCGCATTCCCTACATCGATCCGATCGACGTGCGCTACCGGCGCTTCGAGCCGGTGCCCAAGCCCTCGGCGCAGGCGGTGATGTTCTGCCTGATGGACGTTTCGGGATCGATGTCGGAGCACATGAAGGATCTCGCCAAGCGCTTCTACATGCTGCTGTACATTTTCCTCACGCGCCGCTACCGGCACGTCGAGATCGTGTTCATCCGCCATACCGACCAGGCCGAGGAGGTGGACGAGGACACGTTCTTCCACAGTCCGGCGACCGGCGGCACCGTGGTCTCCAGCGCGTTCGAAACGATGAAGCGCGTCGTCGCCCAGCGCTACCGTCCCGACGACTGGAACATTTACGCCGCGCAGGCGTCGGACGGCGACAATTCATACAGCGACGGCGCGCTCACCGCGCGCCTGATCCGCGAGGCGATCCTGCCGGTCTGCCAGTATTTCGCCTATCTCGAGGTCGGCGAGGCCGAGGAGCGCGGCATGGGAGCCTCGTCGCGCTCGTCGCTCTGGAGCGTCTACGAGCACCTGCGCGGCGAGGGTCTGCCGATCGCGATGCGCAAGGTCACGACGCGGGGCGAAATCTTCCCCGTATTCCGCGACCTCTTCCAGAAACGACAGGCCAGCGAGAGGGTCTCGCCATGACCGCCCCACCGATGGACAAGCTCTACGAGGGCGCGGACTGGGATTTTCCGCTGTTGCAACGGCTGCACGACGCCTGCGAAGAGGTCGCGCTGTCGGAACTCGGACTTGATCTCTATCCCAACCAGATCGAAGTGATCACCGCCGAGCAGATGCTCGACGCCTATTCCTCGGTCGGCATGCCGCTCTATTACCGGCACTGGTCGTTCGGCAAGCATTTCACCCAGCACGAGGCGCTTTACCGCAAGGGTCTGCGCGGCCTCGCCTATGAGATCGTCATCAACAGTTCGCCGTGCACTTCCTATCTGATGGAGGAGAACACCGCGACCATGCAGGCGCTGGTGATCGCGCACGCTGCCTTCGGCCACAACCATTTCTTCAAGAACAACTATCTGTTCAAGCAATGGACCGACGCCGAGGGCATTCTCGAATATCTCAATTTCGCCAAGGGTTATGTCGCCCAGTGCGAGGAACGCTACGGCCATGCGATTGTCGAGCGCACGCTCGACGCGGCGCACGGCCTGATGTCCCACGGCGTCGACCGCTATCCGGGCAAGCGCAAGCTCGACCTGCGCGGCGAGGAGAAGCGCCAGCGCGAGCGGCGCGAGCACGACGAGCGCACCTTCAACGACCTCTGGCGCACCGTGCCGATCGGCCCGGTCAAGAGCCTGTCCGAACTCAGCGTCGAGCGGCGCCGCGCGCTGCTCGGCTTGCCGCAGGAGAACATCCTCTATTTCCTCGAGAAATCGGCGCCGCGGCTCGCCCCCTGGCAGCGCGAGCTCCTGCGCATTGTCCGTCAGATCGCGCAATATTTCTATCCGCAGGGCCAGACCAAGGTGATGAACGAGGGCACTGCGACCTATGTGCACTATCGGATCATGACGCGGCTGCACGAACGCGGCGGCATCTCCAACGGCGATTTCCTCGAATTCCTGCAATCGCACACCAATTGCATTTTCCAGCCGGGCTTCGACGACCCGCGTTTCTCCGGATTCAATCCATACGCGCTCGGCTTCGCCATGATGCAGGACATCGAGCGGATCGTCACCGATCCCGACGACGAGGACCGCGAATGGTTCCCCGACATCGCCGGTACGGGCGACGCGATGGCGACGCTGCGCCACATCTGGGCCAACTACCGCGACGAAAGCTTCATCAGCCAGTTTCTCAGCCCGCGCCTGATGCGCCAGATGCGCCTGTTCCAGTTGCACGACGATCCCGCCATGACCAAGGGGATCAAGGTCGAGGCTATTCACAACGAACGCGGCTACAGCCGGATCCGCCGCGAACTCGCCAGGCGCTACGACATCGGCTGGGCCGATCCCAACATCGAGGTCGTCGACGTCGACCTGATCGGCGACCGCCGCCTCATCCTGCGCCACAGCGTGCTGAACGGGCGCCTGCTCGCCGAGAGCGACGCCAAGCGGGTGCTGCAGCATCTGGCGGACCTGTGGGGCTACGACGTGCTGCTGCGCGAGATCGGACCGACCGAGGCGGTGCTGAAGGAGCATTCCTGCAGTCCGCGCAGGGCCGCGCTGGCGGCATGAGGCCGACGCCAGCCGATCGAGCGCGCGCGTCGCGACGATGACCGGTCGGCAAGACCGCCCGGCGGCCGATTAGTCCGGCGGCGGCGCGCCGCCGCGAGCGGCGAGGCGGGTTTGCGGTCATGACGGCGACCGATGGTCCCGCCCCGGGGTCGCGGCCCCACTGTCCCGGAGCGCTTCTGTCCGCTATAGCCTTGCCATGCAATCGGTCCTCCTGGTCTTTCTCGGCGCCGGACTCGGCGGCGTGCTGCGTCATTGGATCGCAATGGTCGCCGCGCGCCTCGTCGGCAATGAATTTCCCTATGGGATCATGTTCATCAACGTCACCGGGTCCTTCGTGATGGGCCTGCTGGTCGGCTGGCTGGCGTTCCGCGCCGGCGCCGGCTGGACGCGTCAGGTCCAGCTGTTCGCGGCGACCGGCGTGCTCGGCGGCTACACGACCTTCTCGACCTTCTCGCTCGACGCCTATCGTCTCCTCGAGCGCGGCGAAATCGGCTTCGTTGCGCTCTATGTCGGCGGCTCCGTGCTGCTGGGCGTCGGCGGCCTGTTGGGCGGGCTCGCGCTGGTGCGGGGCCTTTCGTGAATGCGGCGCCCGACAAGGTCGCGCTGATCGAGGTAACCGAGGACGAATCGGGCATGCGGCTCGACCGCTGGTTCCACCGGCGCTTTCCCCGCTTGCCGCAGGCCCATCTCAACAAGATCGTCCGCAAGGGCGAGGTCCGCGTCGCCGGCAAGCGCGCGGAAATCTCGACCCGGCTCGAGGCGGGCCAGAGCGTCCGCGTGCCGCCGCTCAATCTCGCCCCCGAGGCGGCGCCCAACGCGCCGCGCCCGCCGAGCCCGCAGGACGCCGCCGAGATCCGCGCGATGATCCTGTTCGAGGAT
>JBEKEI010000153.1:0-12145 GCA_050013915.1 Roseiarcus sp. | reverse complement strand
TACACTACGCTCACGGCGGCGCGAAGTGCGCGCCGGGCCGCCTCGGTGGCCGCAGATGGCGCGGCCTCAGCGAGCGCCGTCATCGCCAGCGGAGCGAAGCGATCCAGCGACCGCGCCCTCTCGGGACTTGCAGCTCGTTCCGGCGCCCGGCGCCCGGACGACCCCCCGGCCGGCGCATCCGCGCCCCATCCTGCACCTTCACGACCGCTGGATCGCGTCGCTCCGCTCGCGATTGACGACCGGCGCGCCGCACGTCGACCGCCCGCCGCCAGGACGCGATTCGCCGCGCTCGCGATGAAGTCGACCGCGGCGCGGCTCGACGGCTCGACCCCTCCGCGCATCGATGGCGCTTGGCTCGCCAAGCGCCACGCCGCCGAGACGCCGTCAGCCCGCGGCGACGAAGCCGTCCGGCTGAGGGCCGGAACGCAGTGGATCAGCGGCGCAGCCGCTCGACGGCGGCTCTGCGGCGTGGCCCGCTGCAATGCCGCGTCGAAGTCCCGGACAAAATAGTACGCCACTGGGAGAGACGCGAGTTGAATGCCCTGGCGCCGCAGCCCCGAGCCTCGAAAACTCCCCGTCATGACCGGGCTTGTCCTGGTCATCTCGAGGCTCCGGGTCTGGCAAGAAAGACCCGTCGGAAATCATCGGGCCGATAGCATTCCGCCAGCAGGTCGCGGCCCAGGCGGGCGACGATGGATGGGGCTCGCGCCTGCCCCATCTCCACCGTCTGGCCGTCCACCCCCGACGCTCCCTCGTTGCGTATCACTTTCAGCAACGCCTGGGCCAGATTGGCTTCTTGGGCCGCCGCTTCGAGCAGCCGACTCGCGTCGGCTCCAAAGGCGTCGGGGCCGCTCGTCTTCCTGCGTATCGCCTTGTGCGGCAGGCCGTGGTCCTGTCCTTCTCAATCCATCTCTGCCTTTGCTCCACCGGCTTTCACCGGCTTCCCCCGGCGAACGCCACCGGCGTGCAAAAGCGGACCCGCGCAGATCTCGCTGGGTCAGACCCCCACCACCGCCTCGGCCTCGGTTGGATTTTGGGCGTCGCGTTCGCAGAAACGCTGACCCGGCTGGTCCCGCTTGCACAGGGACTGACTCATATTCGGTGCTGCGGTTCGCCTCGGGCTTCCTCGCCACACCGCCTCGCGACGATGCAGCTGCCTCCGGCTCGCGGTTGCCACCAACGCGCCCCGCGAAGGACTGTCACCTCAAATCCAGCGCCCATGCCAGGCACACCTCCGCGAACCGGCCGAACACGCCGCAAGTCACGATCTGTCGGGAATCGTCCCGGTCTAAAATGCCTACCATCAGCCCGGTTGCACAGCAGGACAGAAAACCGCCTGAAGTCTCTCGTCCGGCGCTTCGCGCCACCTTCTCCCGCAAGAGCGGCAGAAGGGTGTTCGGCACTTTCACATCTGCTGGCCCGGCGCGCGGCGCCGCCGTGGCGGCTATGGCGGTTCGGCGGCGCGGCGCCTATCTGTCAGCGCGAGGCGGCCGATCGAGGGATTGGGCCGATCCTCGCGCGTTTGCGCCGATCGGAACGGGAAAACTGGCCATGGCTGAAGAAATGCAAGGCAAGATCTGTCTGGTGACCGGCGCGACGCTCGGCATCGGCAAGGACACCGCGCTCGGCCTCGCGCGCAAGGGCGCCCATGTCGTGATCGTCGGGCGCGACGAAGACAAGAGCCGCGACACCGCGGCCTGGATCGCGCGCGAGAGCGGCAATCCGCAGGTCGACTATCTCGTCGCCGACCTCTCCTCGCAGGCCGAGGTGCGGCGCCTCGCGGCCGCGTTCGACGAACTCCATCCGCGGCTCGACGTGCTGGTGAACAACGCCGGCGCCATCTTCACCGAGCGCGAACTCACCCGCGACGGCTTCGAGCGGACCTGGGCGCTCAACCATCTCGCGCCGTTCCTGCTGACGAAACTGCTGCTGCCGAGGCTGGCGGCGAGCGCGCCCGCGCGCATCGTCACGGTCGCCTCCGACGCGCACCGTTCGGGGGCGATCGCCTTCGACAATCTGCAGGGCGAGAAATCCTTCGGCGGCATGCGCGCCTATGCGCAGTCGAAACTCGCCAACATCCTGTTCACCTTCGCGCTCGCGCGCCGCCTCGCCGGCACGGGCGTAACCGCCAACTGCCTCCATCCCGGGGTCGTGGCGACCGGCTTCGGCCACAACACCAACGGCCTCGTCAAGACGCTGGTCAGCCTCGCCCGGCCCTTCCTCATCTCGCCGGCCAAGGGCGCGGCGACCTCGATCTATCTGGCCTCCTCGCCCGAGGTCGCCGGCGTCAGCGGCAAGTATTTCGCCAAATGCAAGGTGGCGGCGCCGGCAAAGCCGGCCGACGACGTCGCCGTCCAGGAGAAGCTGTGGGCGCTCAGCGAGGCGCAGACCGCCGGCGGCGCGAAATCCGCGGCGGCGGAGTGACGGCGACCTGCCGGCGGGTCAGATCGCCTCGGCCTCGCGCGCCGCGACCATCGCCTCGCGCTGCGCGTCCTCGTTGGTCGTCCGGTTGAACCAGGCGTTGAGCAGCACGGCGCTGATCGAGGTCAGGATGATCGCGTCGCCGAAGATCGGCTTCAACGCGTCGGGCATGACGTGGAAGAAGGTCGGCGACACGATCGGGATGAGGCCGAAGCCGATCGCGATCGCCACGATCAGCACGTTGTTGCGCTGGCGCGCATAGTCGACGGTCGCGAGAATCTTGATGCCGGTCGCCGCGACCATGCCGAACATGATGAAGCCGGCCCCGCCGAGCACGCATGGCGGCACCGAGGCGACGATGAAGGCGAGCTTCGGGATGAGGCCGATCGCCAGCATGATGCAGCCGCCGGCGACGCAGACCCAGCGGCTGTAGACGCCGGTGACGCCGACGAGGCCGATGTTCTGCGAGTAGGAGACGTAAGGAAAGGTGTTGAACACGCCGCCGATCAGCGTGCCGAGCGCGTCGGCGCGCAGGCCGCGGGTGATCTCGGGCGCGCCGACCGGGCGGCCGGTCATCGCCGAGAGCGCGAGGAACATGCCGGTCGCCTCGATGAACACGATCGTCACGACCAGGCACATGGTGAGGCAGGGCACGAGATAGAAGGTCGGCACGCCGAATTGCAGGGGGAGCACGATCCGCGCCCAGGGCTCGTTCTGGATGCCGGAAAAATCGGTCCAGCCGAGCGCGATCGTCACGAGATAGCCGCAGGCGATGCCGATCAGCACCGCCATATTGGCGACGAAGCCGCTGGCGAATTTGATGACGACGAGGATCACCGCGAGCACGAAGCCGGCGACCGCGAGATAGCCGGCGGCGCCGAAATCCGCCGCGCCGGCCCCGCCGCCCGCCCAGCCGACGCCGACGCGCATCAGCGCGACCCCGATCATGGTGATGATCGTTCCGGTGACCACAGCGGGAAACAAGCGCAGCACGTAGCGCACGAACGGGGCGACCGCGAGCCCGAACAGGCCGCCGACGATCACCGCGCCATAGATGCCGTTGAGCCCGACGCCCGGCATCGCCGCCATCGCGAGCATCGGCGAGATCGAAACCGCGGTGACGCCCATGATGATCGGCAGCCGGATGCCGAACGGGCCGATCCCGACCGTCTGGACGAGGGTGGCGATCCCGCAGGCGAACAGGTCGGCGTTGATCAGCATTGCGATCTGCTCCTTGGGCAGATGCAAGGCGCCGCCGACGATCAGCGGCACGGCGACCGCATTGGCGTACATGACGAGCACGTGCTGGAGGCCGAGCGCGAGCAGCCTCGGCAGCGGCAGAACCTCATCGACGCGGTCGGGCGGCGAAGCCATGGCGGCGCTCCTTCGTCACGCATGCGCTGACGGCGCAAGTCTGACACGGGATGGGCGGGACTCCGCTGCCCAAACTTGCGCCTGGGCCGCTCATAGTCGCGGCGGCTGCTTCGCGGATGGGCAGGGCGCCGCTTGCCGGGGCGCCGCCGCCGTCGTATCGAGGGCCGCGCTTCGCCGAGCAGCTGCTGGAGAGCCTGCGTGGCCATCACAATTCTCATCGCCTCGTTCGTTCCCGCCGCGATCCTCTGCGCGAGCCTGGTCCCGCTGTTCCGCCGCCTGTTCCTCGTCGTTCCCGGCGCGCGTTCGAGCCATGTCCAGGCGACGCCGCAAGGCGGCGGCCTCGTCGTCGTCCCGGTCGCGATCCTCGTCGCGTTCGGCGCGCTGGTCGGCGCGGCAGGCGTCAGGCCGGACGGCTTCGCCTGGAGTCTCGTCGGGGCGCTCGCGCTGCTCGCCGCCCTGGGCGCCTGGGACGATCTGCGCCCGCTCGGCGCGGCGTTCCGCTTTCTCGCCCAGGCCGCCGCCGCGGCGCTCGCGCTCGCCGCGACGCCGCGCGACTTCGCCGCGCTGCTCTGGTTCGTCCCGGCCCCGCTGGTCGCGGCGGCCGCGCTGATCGGCATGCTGTGGCTGATCAACCTGACCAATTTCATGGACGGCATCGATCTGATGACGGTCAGCCAGTTCGTGCCGGCTTTCGCGACGGTCTATGCGCTGCTGGCCGGGCTCGACGGGCCGCCGCAATGGGTCGGCGCGCTGTGCCTCGCCTGCGCGGGCGCGCTCGCCGGCTTTGCCCTCATGAACCGGCCGCGCGCGCGACTGTTCCTCGGCGATTCCGGCAGCCTGCCGCTCGGCCTGCTCGCCGCGGTCGCGCTGCTGGAAGTCGCCGGCGCCCGCGGCCTCGCGCCCGCGCTGCTGCCCTTCCTCTATTACATCGCCGACGCGACGCTGACGCTGCTGCGCCGCCTCGTCGCCGGCGAGCGGGTCTGGCAGGCGCATCGCGACCATTTCTACCAGCGCGCCAACCGCGCGGGCCTTTCGGTCTGGCAGGTGATCGGGCGGGTGGCGGCGTGCAACGTCGCGCTGTGCGCGCTCGCGCTTGTCAGCGCCGGGCGGCCGGCGGGCGCGCAGGCCGCCGCGCTCGCGGCGGGCGCGGCCGCGGTCGCGCTGCTGCTCGCCGAGCTCGGCCGCCGACGGCTGCCGCAAGCGGCGGCGATGGTCGCGCCGTCGATCGCCGAACCCAGGGAATAGAGCCATGGCCTCGCCAATCGTCATCGCGCCGTCGATCCTCGCCTCCGACTTCTCGCGGCTCGGCGAGGAAATCCGCGCGATCGAGCAGGCGGGCGGCGACTGGCACCATCTCGACGTGATGGACGGGCATTTCGTGCCCAACATTTCGTTCGGGCCGCCGGTCATCGCGAGCCTGCGGCCGCTGACCCAGAAGACCTTCGACGTGCATCTGATGATCGCGCCCGCCGATCCCTATCTCGAAGCCTTCGCCAAGGCGGGCGCCGACCGGATCACCGTCCATGCCGAGGCCGGCCCGCATCTCGACCGCTCGCTGCAGGCGATCCGCGCGCTCGGCAAGAAGGCGGGCGTCGCGCTCAATCCGGCGACGCCGGAGGGCGCGATCGGTTACGATCTCGACCGGCTCGACCTCATCCTCGTCATGACCGTCAATCCCGGCTTCGGCGGCCAGGCCTTCATCCCCGCGATGATCGACAAGATCCGCCGGGTGCGCGCGATGATCGGCGACCGGCCGATCGCGCTCGAGGTCGACGGCGGGATCGGGCGCGACAACGCCGAGGCGGTGGTCGCGGCGGGCGCCGACGCGCTGGTCGCCGGCTCGGCGATCTTCAAGGGCGGGTCGGCGGAAGCCTATCGCCGGGAGATCGAGGCGATCCGCGCCGCAGCGCTGCGCGGACTCGCCGCGCGCGGCTAGAGCCCCTCGAGACGCGCCTGCGCGGCCTCGAGCTTGGCGATCCGCTCGAACGCCGCCTCGCGCCGTTCGCGGTTCTCCTCGACCACTTCCTCGGGCGCGCGCGCGATGAAGTCGGGATTGGCGAGCTTGGCTTCGATGGCGGCGACGTCCTTGCGCTCGCGCGCGACCTCCTTGGCGAGACGCGCGCGCTCGGCGGGGAGGTCGACGAGATCGCCGAGCGGGATCGAGGCGAGCGCGCCGCGCACCAGGATCGGCACCGAACCGCGCGGCGCCGCCGCGGCGAAGTCGATCTGCGTCACCCGGGCCAGACGGGCGATCGTGTCGCGCCATTTTCCCGCATAGGCGCGGATCGTCGGCGAAGCCTCGATCAGGGTCAGCGGCAGCTGCGCGGCCGCCGGCACGCCCATTTCGGCGCGCACCGAGCGGATTTCCGAGACGAGATCGACCAGCCAGCCGATCTCGGCCTCGGCCTCGGCGTCGCGCGCGGCGTCCGCCTCGGGCCACGGGCCGAGCGCGAGCATATGCGCGCGCGGCGGACCCGCCTCGCCGGCGATCGCCCACAGCTCCTCGGTGAGGAACGGCATGAAGGGATGCAGCAGCGCGAAAATCCGGTCGAGGACATGCGCGATCGTCGCCTGCGCCTCGGCGCGCGCCGGCCCCGCCTCGCCGCCTTGCAGCAAGGGCTTGGCGAGCTCCAGATGCCAGTCGCAGAACACGTTCCAGACGAAGCGGTAGACGGCGTTGGCGGCGTCGTTGAAGCGGAACGCCTCGATCGCCCCGGCGGTCTCTCCGGCCGCGCGCGCGGCCTCGCCGAGGATCCAGCGGTTGAGCGGGTCGCGCACGGCGGCGGGATCGAAGCCGGCGACCCGCCGGCAGCCGTTCATCTCGGCGAAGCGCGCGGCGTTCCACAGCTTGGTCGCGAAATTGCGGTAGCCCTCGATGCGCGCGGTCGAGAGCTTGACGTCGCGGCCCTGCGCCGCCATCGCGGCGAGGGTGAAGCGCAGGGAATCGGCGCCGTATTCGTCGATCAGCGCGAGGGGATCGACGACATTGCCCTTCGACTTCGACATTTTGGCGCCCTTCTCGTCGCGGACGAGGGCGTGGATGTAGACGTCGCGGAACGGGATCTCGTCCCTGAAATGCAGCCCCATCATCATCATCCGGGCGACCCAGAAGAAGATGATGTCGAAGCCGGTGACGAGCACCGAAGTCGGATAGAAGCGCGCGAGTTCGGGCGTCTCGTCGGGCCAGCCGAGCGTCGAGAACGGCCAGAGCGCCGAGGAGAACCAGGTGTCGAGGACGTCCTCGTCGCGGCGGAAGGTCGCGGCGAGCCGCGGCGGATCGGCGGCGATCGCATCGGCCTCGTCCCGGGTCAGCGCGCCGCGCGCGACGCCGTCGGCGAGCGCCTCGCCGCACGCCGCCGCCTCGGTCTCGCCGACATAGACGGCGCCCCAGGGCGCGTACCAAGCGGGGATCTGATGGCCCCACCAGAGCTGGCGCGAAATGCACCAGGGCTGGATGTTGTCCAGCCAGTCGAAATAGGTCTTCTCCCAGGTCTTCGGGGTGAACAGCGTCCGGCCGTCGCGCACCGCCTGCAGCGCGGGGGCGGCGAGCGTCTTGGCGTCGACGTACCATTGATCGGTCAGCCAGGGCTCGATGACGACGCCGGATCGGTCGCCGTGCGGCACCGTATGCGCGTGGGGTTCGATCTTGGCGAGCAGGCCCTCCGCCGCCATCATCGCGACGATGCGCTTGCGCGCCTCGAAGCGGTCGAGCCCGTCGAGCGCCGCCGCGCGCGCCGCATCATGGTCCTGCGTCGGAAGGCCGTCGAAGAACGCGACATTGCCCTTGATCTGGATCCGCCCCCCGGCGTCGAGAATGTTGATCGCCCGCGCGCCTTCGGCGAGATGGCGCCGGCCGACCTCGAAATCGTTGAAGTCATGCGCCGGCGTGATCTTGACCGCGCCGGTGCCCTTCGCCGGATCGGAATAATCGTCGGCGACGATCGCGATCAGCCGTCCGACCAGCGGCAGGCGCACCCGCGCGCCGACCAGCGCGGCATAGCGCTCGTCGTCGGGATGGACGGCGACGGCGGTGTCGCCGAGCATCGTCTCCGGCCGGGTCGTGGCGACGGTCAGACGGGCGCCGGTCGCCTCGCCCTCGGCATCGACGACCGGATAGTCGAAATAATAGAGATGCCCGTTCGGATTTCGGTCGAGCGCCTTGCCCAGCGCCGCCGCATCGAGCGGCGCGCCGTCGTCGCGCGACCATTTGAACGCGCCCTTGCACTCGACCTGCACGACTTCGAGATCGGAGATCGCGGTCTGGAATTGCGGGTCCCAGTTGACCAGCCGCTTGTCCTTGTAGATGAGCCCTTCGCGATGGAGCTGGACGAACACCTTGACCACGGCCTTCGACAGGCCCTCGTCCATGGTGAAGCGCTCGCGGCTCCAGTCGCAGGAGGCGCCGAGCCTCTTCAGCTGGTTGACGATGGCGCCGCCCGATTCGGCCTTCCAGGCCCAGACCCGCTCGAGGAATTTCTCGCGCCCGAGCTGCCGGCGATCGGGCTGCTGGCGCTCCACCAGCTGGCGCTCGACGACCATCTGGGTCGCTATCCCGGCGTGATCGGTGCCGGGCTGCCACAGCACGTCCCCGCCCCGCATCCGGCGATAGCGGCACAATATGTCCTGCAGCGTGTTGTTGAGCGCATGGCCCATATGCAGGTTGCCGGTGACGTTGGGCGGCGGGATCACGACGCAGAACGGCTCGGCGGCCGCGCGCTCGGGCCGCCCGGCGCGAAACGCGCCCTCGGCCTCCCATTGCGCCGAGATGCGCGGCTCGACGGCGGCGGGATCGAAGTTCTTTTCCATCATGACCGGCGCACGCTCATCAGATCGGGCGAGGGCCGGGCGACGCCGGGCGCCGGCCGAAACCCGACCCTCTACCGACGAAACCGGGGAATTGGCGACCCTTCGCCATCGCTCGGGCGGTTAGAGACCGAGGCGCGAGCCAAAGTCAACGCGCGATCGCGCGCGCCGCGCTACCGACTGCCGCGCGCGACGCGCTGGATCTCGGCGCGCACGAGCCGCTCGACGAGGCTCGGCAGATTATCGTCGAGCCAGGTCTTGAGCATCGGTCGCAGCATCTCGCGCGCAAGGCCCTCGATCATCTCGGAGTTCTGCACGGCTACGCTGGCCGACAGGGCGCCGAAGGCGGCGGAGACTGCGGCGTCGGTCGAAGGCGAGACGAACGGCTCCTCCGCGATCGGCGCGGCCTCGACCGGCGCCGGCCGCGGCGCGGGCGGCGCGGCCTGAACCCGCGGGGCCGGTTTGTCCCAGGCGACCCGCGGCGGCGGCGGCGGCGCGGCTTCGACGGGCGCGGCGGCCGGCGGCGGCGCAGCTTCGAGGGGCGCGGCGGCCTGCGGCGGCGCGGCGGGCGGCTGGACCGTCGGCGAATCCTTGGAATAGACGATCTGCGGTCCCCCCGGAACGGCGGGCTTCGACGCGGCGGCGGGCGCGGCCGGGGTCTCCTTGTCGTCGGCGATGATGCTGCGGATCGAGGCGAGTATCTCCTCCATCGATGGTTCGTAGGCGCGTTGCGCGCGGCGCAGGGATTCCAGTTCCTTGTCCGCCGAAGACGAATTGGTTGCGTTCATGGCCTCTGCCCCGGAGCGCCGGCCGCGCCCTGCTGTGTTGGATGGTCCGCGCCTGACGCCAAACGCGGGTCTGAGCTCACCTGTTCCAGACGCCGAACTGGACGGTTTCTCGCAACGAACCAAACCGTCAAACGCAAACGCTCCGCATGCCGCCGCCGCGAGTCGATCGAACAGCGTCCAGTATCACAAAACCTTCGCGTCAGCGACCGTCCGGCGTGCGCAGACCGAACCATTTGTCCTTGACCTGGTCGAAATGCACTTTTGGATCGTATTGGGTCGCGACAAGGCCGAGATTGACCGTCGAAAGCCGGCCGACCGCCGACAGCACCGAATAGGACGCGACGACCTGGTCGTGCTGCGCCGACACCAGCTGGACGCGCGCGTTCAGCAGCGTCTGCTGCGCGGTCAGCACGTCGAAGGTCGTGCGCTGGCCGACCTTGGCCTCCTCGCGAACGCCGGCGAGGGCGATTTCCGCGGCGGCGACCTGAGCCTTGGCCGAGCGGATGATGCTGACCGAATTCTCGTTGACGCCCCAGGCCGAAACGACCGCCGCGCGCACCTTGTCGCGCTGCAGGTCGGTCTGCAATTCCTGCTGGCCGAGCTGCTCCTTGGCCTGGCGGGTCGAGGCGTAGGTCGAGCCGCCGTCGTAGATCGGCACGGTGATCTGCCCCATCAGCGAGGCGGTCAGGCTGTTGTTGGGGACCGGGTCGCCGGCCACGTCGAAGCGCTGCGACACCTGGCCGGTCAGGCCGATGGTCGGATAGAGCGCGCCCTCGATGATCTTGATGTTGAGCGCCGCCGCGTCGACGCCGAACAGCGATCCGACGATGGCGGGGTGTTCGACCAGGGAGATCGCGATCGCCTCGGCGAGGGTCCTGGGCAACGGCTTTTCGACCGGCTTCACCGGCGCCAGATTCCTGGGTTCCTCGCCGATCGTCTGCCGGTAATTGGCGATCGAGGTCTGCAGGGTCGATTGCGCGGCCAGAGCGGTCGCCTGGGCGCCGGCGAGGCTCGCCTCCGCCTGGGCGACATCGGTGCGGGTGACCTCGCCGACGGTGAAGCGGTCGCGCGTCTGCCGCAATTGCTCCTGCAGAACCTCGACATTGTTGCGGTCGAGATCGAGAATCGCGGTGTCGCGCAGGACGTTCATGTAAAAGGTGACGGCGTCGAGCAGGACGTTCTGTTCGGTGTTGCGCAGCGTCTCGCGCGCCGCCATCACGCCGGATTCGGCCTGCCGCACGGAATTGAACGTCCGCTCGCCGTTCCAGATCGTCTGGTTGACGGTCAGGCCGTAGCCGCGCGGCCGCGAATAGATCGAGAACGGGCCGCCGGCGGGCCCGCCCAAGCCGCCGGAGGTCTGCTGGACCGCGGCGTCCGCCTCGGCGCTGACGGTCGGTCGATAGCCGGCGGTCGCCTTGGGCACGTTCTCGTCGCTGGCGCGGACGGCGGCGCGCTGCTGATTGATGTCCGGATTGTTGAAATAAGCCTTGATCAGGGCCCCGCCGACGGTTTCGGCGCCCGCGCCGCCGACGCCAACGCCGACCATCGCCGTGATCAAGACGAGCGCGCGCAAGCCCCAACTGCGACGAGAGGCGCGCGGCGCCTTCGATCCGACCCCAAAACCCGACATTGACGCCCCATTTTCGGCGCGCCTTCGTCCGGCGCCCCCGACATTCGCCACAGTGCGAACGCAATTGGGCGTCGGACCGCGGCAATTCCCAATTCAACGACAAGGCCGCCCGACCGTCAATCATCGGGCCGACGCTCCGACTCGGAGCAGTCACTATAGGCGTTTGCCGGCGATGGGCCACCAATGCTTGGGGAGATGGCGGCCGAACCGCCGCAAATTTGACGAGCGTCGCAATTTTGCGACACTCGGGGTTTTCAGAACGCGAAACTCGAATGTGGCGAAAACGCCTCGAGATTCGGCGCGGCCGCGTCGAACAGGACGCGGCGGCTGGCGACGCCGCCCACCCGTTCGATGAACACCGCCTTCGGCGCGCCGAGCGAGGAATCGACGCCGACCAGCCGGCCGCCGGCGGCCAGCTGATCCAGGAGTTCGTCCGGACTGCGCCCGAAGGCGCCGTTGACGAGAATGAGGTCGAACGGTCCACCCGGCGCGGGCCGGGCGAGATCGCCGACGACGCTCGCAACCCCGGCCGCGCCAGCCGTCAGCGCCTTGGCCTGCGCCGCCGCGCCCTCGTCCGATTCGAGGGCGACGACCTCGGCGCCGAGCGCGGCCAGGATCAGCGCGCCATAGCCCGACCCTCCGGCGACATCGAGCGCCCGGTCGCCGGCGCGGACGCCGGCGGCCTGGACCAGTCTGGCCAGAACCATCGGCGCCAGGAGCGCGCGCCCGCGCGCGCCGAGCGCGGGAACCTGCCGATCGGCGTAGGCGAGCGAGGCGAAGGCGGGCGCAACGAACGCCTCGCGAGGAATTCGCGCAAAGGCGCCGAGGACCGCCAGGTCGGTCACGTCGCAGGCGCGGAGCTGACCTTCCACCATGTGTCGCCGGCGCATGGCCCATTGGTCGGCGGAAATCGATTGAGCCATCGGCGCCGCTCGCTTGGGTCCGTGTTGGAGGCCTCGCCCGGAATCGAACCGGGGTGCAAGGATTTGCAGTCCTCTGCGTAGCCACTCCGCCACGAGGCCGTGCCGGGACGAACGCCGCCGCGGCGCGACGGGCTATAGCAAGATTCATCGCGCCGCGGCAAGGCGTCTGCGCCGCAGCCGCCCGCGGTCGGCGGCCGGACTCAGGC
>JBEKEI010000152.1:0-11213 GCA_050013915.1 Roseiarcus sp. | reverse complement strand
CCCGAAAAGCACGGCAGCGCGAGCGCGCCCGAGGCGATCACGCGCGCGAGCGTCGCCTCGTCGGGGCTCGCGGGCGCTCCGGCGATCTCGGCGAATTCGCGCCCGCCCATGAACCGCGCCGTGGCGACCGGCCGGCCCTCGACATCGACATTGGCGAGCGTGTCGTCGGCGGGATCGAGATGGTCGAGCCCCAGTCCGACCGCCATCAGGATCACCCAGGTGCCGGTGGAGACGATCGTGAACGGCGGCCGGCGCGCGGCCAGATGCGGCAGCAGCGAGGCGTTGGAATCATGGACGCCGCACAGCACGCCGACGTCGCCGGCGAGGCCGGTCGCGGCGGCGATCTCGGGCCTCAGCGCCCCGAGCCGGCGCCAGGCGGGCGCCAGCGGCGGCATCAGCGCGTCGAGGCCGAGCGCCTCGACGAGGCGCGACGGCCGCCCGGCGCGCGGCGCCCAGAGATCGGAATGCGAGCCGAGCGAGGTGACCTCGCTCGCCACGACGCCGCAGAGCCGCCAGGCCCAATATTGCGGATAGGGCAGGAAATGGCGCGCGCGCGCGAATTCAGCGGGAAAGCGCTGCTTCTGCCAGGCGAGCTGGCGGCCGAGATTCTGGCCCGCCGGCAGTCTGGGTGAGAAGGACTCCGAGAACGGCGGCCGTAGCGGCGCATAAGCGGGTTCGATCTCGTCGACGCCGGCGAACTCGTAGTCGAGCACCGGCAGCACAAGCCCGGTCTCGTCGATCAGCGCGCCGGCGCAGCCGTGGGTGGTCGCGACGATTGCCGCGATCGGCGCGGCGCGGTTCGCCTCGGCGAGCGCCGCGGCGAGGAACGCGCCGATCGCCTCGACGTCGGCATGCGGATAGGGCGGCCCGGGAACCACCCGATTGGGCGTCGCGCGCTCCCACAGCAGGGCGCCGTCGGGCGCGAATGTCGCGAGCTTGACGTTGGTCTTGCCGATGTCGAGGACCGCGACGGCGCCGTCCATTCTGCGAGCCTCCTATTGGCGTGCGTCGAGCGTATTGGCGTGACCTTCGGGATCCCCTCCCCCCTCGCGGGGGAGGGTTAGGGAGGGGGGTCGCGCCGTCCGATCTATATTGATCATGAAAGGCTCATTCCGATAGACCTGTGCGACCCCCCTCCCCGGCCCTCCCCCACAAGGGGGGAGGGAGAAGAGGAGCCCCGCAAATCTCGTGACGCACGCGATCAGCTCAGATGGAACATCTCGACCAGCGGGATCGCGACCGGCGAGCCGTCCGCATTGGCGCGCATGATGTCCTTCATGTGGTCCCACCAGCGGCGCATCACCGGATCGGCCGGCAGCGCCGCCATCCCGTGGTCGGCGCGCCGCTCGAGATAGGCGAACAGCACGGAGGTCTCCTCGTCGAGATGGATCGAATAGTTGGCGATCCCCGCCCCGCGCAGCAGGCTCGCGAGCTCCGGCCAGAGCGCGTCGTGGCGCCGGCGATATTCGGCCGCGCAGCCCGGATTCAGGAACATCTTGAAGGCGTGGCGCTCCATCTCAACCCCTTCGCAGCAGGCGCGCGGCGACAATCGGCGCGCTGATCGCCACGATCAGCAGGACGCCGTTGAGTATGCTGATGACAATGCCGGGCACGTTGACCAGCGACAGGCCGAAGGTGGTCAGGCCGAGCACGAAGACGGCGAGCGTCACGCCCGGAATCGTGCCGGCGCCGCCGGCGATCGAGACCCCGCCGAGCACGACCATGGTGACGACTTCGAGTTCGAAGCCGAGCGCGATGTTCGGCCGGGTCGAGCCGATGCGCCCGGTCAGCAGCACCGCCGCCAGCCCCGCCATCAGGCCCATCAGCACGAACAGCCAGAACCGGATGCGATTGACCGCGATGCCCGAGAACAGGGCGGCGACCGGATTGGCGCCGATCGCGAACAGCTTGCGCCCGATCACCGTGCGGTGCAGCACGACGCCGAAGACGATCGCGAGGCCGAGGAACAGGACGAAGGAAATCGGGATCGGCGCCCGGTCCGAGACATAGCCCTGCCCGATCGCCTGGAACGCGGCGGGATATCGGGTGATCGCCTGGTCGCCGAGCGCGACCTGGGCGATGCCGCGAAACAGCGACATGGTGCCGATCGTCACCACGATCGAGGGCAGGCCGAAGCCGGTGACGAGCGCGCCGTTGAACGCGCCGCAGGCGACGCCGACGCCGAGGCCGATGCCGATCAGCGCCGGGGTCGGCGCGCCCGCCTGGGCGGCGAAGCCCATCGCCAGCGAGGCGAGCGCGATGATCGCGGCGATCGACAGATCGATGTCGCGCACGATGATCAGCAGCGTCATCGCGAGCGCGAGGATCGCCTTCTCCGAGAAATTGAACGTCGCGTCCGACAGATTGTAGAAATCGAGGAAGAACGGCGAGATCGACGCGTTGACGACGACCACGCCGATCAGCAGGACGACGAGGATGCTCTCCCAGCGCAACAGATAGTCGGCGAGCCGGCGCGGCGCGCGGTCGGCGACGGCGTAGCGGCTCGCCGCGTCGAAGCTCGCGTTCACGACGGCGCCCCGGCGTCGGCGGGGCCTCGGGCGCCGCGCAGGATCAGCTTGCCGCCGCGGCGCTCGGACCGCGCGTTGACGACGACCGCCCCGAGGATCACCGCGCCCGAGATCAGCATCTGCCAGAACGGCGAGACGTTGATGACCGGCAGCGCATTGACGACGACGCCGAGGAACAGGGCGCCGAGCAGCGCGCCGCCGACCGAGCCGACGCCGCCGGCGATCGAGACGCCGCCGATCACGCAGGCCGCGATGATGGTGAGCTCGTAGCCCTGGGCGATGTCGGTATAGGCGATGCCGTAGCGCGACACCCAGAGATAGCCGCACAGGCCCGAGACGGCGCCGGCCAGCGTATAGACGAGGAACTGCTGGGCGGGGAGGTCGATGCCGCAATAGCGCGCCGCGACCGGATTGCCGCCGACCGCATAGAGCCCGCGCCCGATCCGGCTGTGATTGAGCAGGGCCCAGAAGAACAGGCTGACCAGCGCGGCGATGACGATCAGCACCGGCGCGCCGAACACGCTCGCCTTGGGAAAGGCGAGAAACGCCGGGTTCATGTCCTTGGAGGTGAGCCAGGCGCCGCCCGCGATCAGGAAGATCGCGCCGCGATAGATCGACAGGGTGCCGAGCGTCATCACGATCGGCGGGATGCCGACGAAGGCGATGAAGGCGCCGTTGAGCGCGCCGAGCGCCGCGCCCAGACAGAGCGCGAGCGCGATGATCCCGATGACCGGCAGGCCAGGCATCGCGCGCGAGACCAGCGCGGCGATCATGCCGGTCAGCGCGAGATTGGCGGCGACCGACAGATCGATCCCGCGCGTGAGGATCACCGCCATCTGGGCGAGCGTCAGCATGAACAGGAAGCTCGTGTCGGTCAGCACGCCGATCAGGCTCTCGGGCGTCACGAACACCGGCGCGCGCAGGCCGATCGCGCCGACGAGGGCGACGACGATCAGCGCGAGCGCGGCGTCGCGATGGCGCAGGAGGGCGAGCGCGCTCATGGCGGCGCCCCGACGGCGGCCTCGGCGCGGCGCGGCTTGGCGGGGTCGGCGTCGGCGATCGCCGCGCCGACGATCATTTCCGCGCTCGCCTCGCCGCGCGCAAAACGCCGCACGACGCGCCCTTCGTGCATGACGATGATCTCGTCGGCGAGGCCCATGATCTCGGGCAGTTCCGAGGAGACCAGGATGATCGCCATTCCCTGCGCCGCGAGTTCGCCCATGAATTCGTGCACGGCGGCCTTGGAGCCGATGTCGATGCCCTTGGTCGGCTCGTCGAGGATCAGGATGCGCGGCCCGGAGGCGAGCCATTTGCCGATGACGACCTTCTGCTGGTTGCCGCCCGACAGTTCCAGCAGCCGCTGCTCCCAGCTCGCCGCCTTGACCGCGAGCCGGCCGCCGAGCGTCTTGGTGGTCTGCAACTCGCTGGCCAGGTTCATGAAGCCGTGGCGCGCGTGCGCCTTCAGCGAGGCGAGCGTCATGTTGGCGCGAATGCCGAACGGCAGCACGACGCCCTGGGTCTGGCGATCCTCCGGCACATAGGCGAGGCCCGCGGCGATCGCATCCGCCGGCGAGCGGATCGTCACCGGACGCCCGTCGATCTTCACCGTCCCGCGCGTCAGTGCGCCGAGACCGAACAGGGCCTGCATCGCTTCGGAGCGGCCGGCGCCGATGAGGCCGTAGAACCCGATGATCTGTCCCGCGCGAAGCTGGAACGAAACGCCGTCGAATTCGGTGGCGTTGGCGATGTCGAGCGCCTCCAGCGCGACCGCGCCGGGCGCGACCGTCCGTTTGGGATAGACCTGGTCGATCGCGCGCCCGACCATCAGCCGGACGAGATCGGGCGAGGTCACCTCGGCGATCGCGCCGGCGCCGACCTCCTCGCCGTCGCGCAGGCAGGTCCAGCGGTCGGCGACGCTGAAAATCTCGTCGAACTTGTGGCTGATGAACAGGATCGCGCAATCGCTGCGCTTGAGCTGGCCGATGATCGCGAAGAGATCGCCGATCTCGCGCGCCGACAGGGCGGAGGTCGGCTCGTCCATGATGATGATGCGGGCGTCGTGCGACAGCGCGCGCGCGATTTCGACGAGATGCTTCTGGGCGACGCTGAGCCGTTTGAGCAGGGTCGTCGGCGCGAAATCGGCGTCGAGCCGACGCAGCAGCGCGGCGGTCTGCGCGCGCATCGCGGCCCAGTCGACCCGCCCGCCGGCAGCGCGCGGCATATGGCCCATGAACACGTTCTCGGCGACGCTGAGTTCGTCGAACATCACCGTTTCCTGGTGGATCGCCGCAATGCCCGCGGCCCAGGCGTCGCGCGGGCCCGCGCAGACGAACGGCGCGCCGCCGACCGAGATTTCGCCCTCGTCGGGCTGGTAGATGCCGGTGAGGATCTTCACCAGCGTCGACTTGCCGGCGCCGTTCTCGCCGATCAGCGCGGTGACTTCGCCCGGGCGCAGTTCGAGGCTGACGTCGTGCAGCGCGCGCACACCGGGAAAGCGCTTGGAAACGCCGGCGAGCGTGAGGATCGGCGCGGCGCGGCCTGCGGTTTCCGTCGTCGGTCTGGCAGCGTCGATGGCCATTGAGCCCGCGGTCTTTCGGTCGCCTTCGTCGCGGCGAGCCCCTCCCCCCGCCGCGGGGGAAGGGGCCATTTCATCCTCAGAAGATCTTCGCGAACTTCTCGATGTTGGACTTGTCGAAGGTGAAGGGATCGGCCATCGCGGCCGAACCGTCGGCGGCGATCTTGATGTCGCCCATGCGGCCGGCGTGAATCGTCGTGCCCGCGGCGCCGGTCGCCTTGCCCGACGCGATCAGCGCGGCGATCATCGTCGCGCTGTAGCCCAGATCGATCGGGTTCCAGATCGCGAACGTGTCGGTCGCGCCCGCCAGCACGGCGCCCTTCATTTCCGAGGGCAGGCCGAGGCCGGTGACATAGACCTTGCCGACCAGATTGGCGTCGACGACCGCCTTGGCGGCGGCGACGATGCCGACCGAGGTCGGCGCGACGATGCCCTTCAGGTTCGGATAGGCCTTGATCAGCCCCTGCGTCTCCCGGTAGCTCTTGTCGGCGACGTCGTCGCCATAGACGGTCGTCACCAGCTTCATCTTGGCGTATTCGGGCTTTGCCCATTCCTTCTTCATCCACTCGATCCAGGTGTTCTGGTTGGTGGCCTGGGCGGTCGCCGAGAGGATCGCAACTTCGCCCTCGTCATGGATGGTCTTGGCGATCATCTGCACGCATTTGGAGCCGATCAGCTGCGGGTTCGACGGATCGAGCTGCATGATCCGGCCCTCCGGCGCGACGCCCGAATCGAACGAGATCACCTTGATCCCGCGGCCCAGCGCCTTCTTGCAGACCGGCACCAGCGCGTTGGTGTCGTTGGCCGAGATGGCGATCGCGTCGACCTTCTGGGCGATCAGCGAATCGACGACCGCGATCTGCTCCTCGGCGGTGGTCTTGGTCGGCCCCGTGTAGATCAGATCGACGTTGCCGAGCTCCTTGGCCGCCTCGAGGCCGCCGTCGCGGCAGGCGTCGAAAAAGCCGATCCCGAGCGCCTTGACCACCATCGCGACGCGCAGATTGCCGGCGGCGAAGGCCGGCCGGGCGGCGCCCGCGGCGATCGCCGAGGCGCCGCCCATGAGTTGCAATAAGGTCCGTCTGTTGAGCATGTGTTTCCTCCCGTTGCTTATCCTCACCCCGCTGTGGCGCGGAATGTCCTTCCAGCGCGTCGCCCGGTTCAGGCGACGGCGCGCGATTGCGCCAGCCCGGAGGCGACGACATCGACCATCTGCACGCGCACGCCCGCCTCGCGCAGCATTTCGAGCGCGGAATCGGGCGCGCCGCTGTCGGTGATCAGCAGATCGATCCGGGACAGGGGGCAGACGACGAGGCTGCCGCGCGCGGCGAATTTCGAACTGTCGGCGAGCACGACGAGCTTTTCGGCGCGCTTGAGCAGCTTGGTCTCGGCGCGGGCGATCAGCGGATCGCCCTCGATCAGGCCGAGCGGACCGATCGAGATCGCGCTCATGAACATCCGCGAGGCCGAATAGTGCTGGATCGCATCCTCGTCGAACGGCGAGACGATCAGCTTCTGCTCGCGGTAGACCTCGCCGCCCGGCAGCGCGACCCGGCATTTGGAATCGTGGATCAGGATCTCGGCGAGCGGATAGGAATTGGTGAGCACCTTCAGGCGGCGCTCGCGGAGGAATTCGCCCATCTCGTAGGTCGTCGTGCCGCCGTTGATGATGATCGCCTCGCCGTCGGCGCACAGCGCGACGGCGGCGCGGGCGATCGCGCGCTTGGCGGCGACGCTCAGCGTCTTGCTGACTTCGAACGAACGGGTCGCCAGCGCCGGCGCGTCGGCCGGGCTCATTGGGGCCTGGGCGCCGGGCAGCGCCTCGAGCCCGCCGTGGACCCGGGTCGCCGCGCCCTGCTCGGCGAGCCGCGCGAAATCGCGCCGCACCGAGGCTTCCGAGGCGCCGGTCGCCCGGCAGACGTCGGCGATGCGCACGAGCGCGTGCTCCCGCAGCATCCCCTTGATGACCTGCCAGCGCTCGCGTTCATGCACGGCCCTGCTTCCTCCCTGAACGCTCATAACTAGTCATGAACTTTTCAGCCGGTCAATGCGAAATAGTCACAACCCTTCAATATTGCGCTGCATCAATCAGGTTGCGCTGCAATATCGCTCAGATCGCGATTGACCATGATCGGTTGCGATCCTATGGTCCGCTCAATCGATGCGACGGAGGAACGCGATGGCGAGGGCCGCGGCGAGACCGCTTGCCAATCTCTGGGATGACGCGCATGCGGCTGGCCTCGACGAGCCCGGCCTCCTGCTCTACCGCTCGAACCTGCTCGGCAGCGACCTCAGGATCACCAATTTCGGCGGCGGCAACACCTCGGCCAAGGTCCGCTCGAAGGATCCGCTGACCGGCGCGCCGGTCACCGTGCTGTGGGTCAAGGGCTCGGGCGGCGACATCGGCTCGATGAAGCGCGACGGCTTCTCGACGCTCTATCTCGACAGACTGGAGAGCCTCAAGGGCCTCTACCGCGGCCTCGCCCACGAGGACGAGATGGTCGGGCTGTTCAACCATTGCACGTTCGACCTCAACCCGCGCGCGACCTCGATCGACACCGCGCTGCACGCCTTTGTGCCGCATGTCCATGTCGACCACGTCCATGCCGACGCGGTTATCGCGATCGCGGCCTCGGCCAACGCCGAGGCGCTGACGCGCGAGGTGTTCGGCGGCAGGCTCGGCTTCCTGCCGTGGCAGCGGCCCGGGTTCGACCTCGGGCTGAAGCTCGGCCAGATGGCGAAGGACAATCCCCACTATGTCGGCGTGGTGCTCGGCGCGCACGGCCTGTTCACCTGGGCCGAGACGTCCAGGGGCGCCTATGAGACGACGCTGCGGGTCATCGGCGAGGCCGCCGACTGGCTCGCCGCCAACGAGCGCCAGCCGCCGTTCGGCGGCGCCCGGCTCGCGGCCGCCGCGCCCGAGCGCCGCCGCGAGGTCGCAGCGCGGCTGATGCCGCTGATCCGCGGCGCGATCTCCGGGCAGGAGCGCAAGGTCGGCCATTTCACCGACGCGCCCGAAGTGCTCGAATTCGTCAATTCGAACGCGTTCGCTGAGCTGGCGCCGCTCGGCACCTCCTGCCCCGATCATTTCCTGCGCACCAAGATCCGCCCGCTCGTGCTGCCCTATGACCCCGGCCGCGACGATCTCGAAGACCTCGCCGCCTCGCTCGAATCGCGGCTGCAGGCCTATCGCGACGACTACGCGGCCTATTACCAACGCTGCAAGCGCCCGGATTCGCCAGGGATGCGCGACCCCAACGCGGTGATCCATCTCGTGCCCGGCGTCGGCATGATTTCCTTCGCCAAGGACAAGGCGACCGCACGGATCGCCGCCGAATTCTATGTCAACGCGATCAACGTGATGCGCGGGGCCTCGGGCGTGTCGACCTATGTCGGCCTGCCGGAGCGGGAAGCCTTCGACATCGAATACTGGCTGCTCGAGGAGGCCAAGCTGCAGCGCATGCCGCGGCCGAAGGCGCTCGCCGGCCGGGTCGCCTATGTCACCGGCGGCGCCGGCGGCATCGGCGGAGCGACCGCGCTGCGGCTGCTCGGCGAAGGCGCCTGCGTCGTGCTCGCCGACATCGACGCGCCCGCGCTCGAGGCGCGCGTCGCCGAAATCGCCAAGAAGTTCGGCACGGACAGCGCGATCGGCGTCCGGCTCGACGTCACCGCCGAGGCCGACGTCGCCGCGAGCTTCCGCGATTCCGTGCTCGGCTTCGGCGGCCTCGACATCGTCGTCTCCAACGCCGGCATCGCCTCGGCCTCGCCGGTCGAGGACACCAGCCTGGCGCTGTGGCAGAAGAACATGGACGTGCTCGCGACCGGCTATTTCCTCGTCGCGCGCGAGGCGTTCCGGCTGATGCAGCGCCAGAAATGCGGCGGCGCGATCGTGTTCGTCGCCTCCAAGAACGGCCTCGCCGCCTCCGCCGGCGCCTCGGCCTATTGCGCGGCCAAGGCGTCGGAAATCCATCTGGCGCGCTGCCTCGCGCTCGAAGGCGCCGCCCATGGCATCCGCGTCAACACGGTCAATCCCGACGCGGTGCTGCGCGGCTCGAAAATCTGGGCCGGCGAATGGCGCCAGCAGCGCGCCGCCTCCAACAAGGTGAGCGAGGACGAACTCGAGGAGGTCTATCGCCAGCGCTCGATGCTGAAGCTGTCGGTGCTGCCGGAGGACATCGCCGAGGGGATCTATTTCTTCGCCAGCGACCTCTCGGCCAAATCGACCGGCAACATCCTCAACGTCGACGCCGGCAACGCCCAGGCGTTCACGCGCTGACAGGAGATCCGCGATGAGCTTTCGCATCGAGGCCGGCTTCATCGCCGACAAGAACGCCGCCGCCGCGCCGGCGCTGAAGGACGACTTCGGCGCGCTCGCGCGCCAGCTCGCGCGGCGCGGTTTCGACGCCGAGGCGCTGGTCGACAAGGTGATGGCGTTTTCGGTCGCGATCCCGACCTGGGGGGTCGGGACCGGCGGCACCCGCTTTGCGCGGTTTCCCGGCCGCGGCGAGCCGCGCGGCATTCTCGAAAAGCTCGACGATTGCGCGACGATCCACCAGCTCGTGCGCGCCACCCCGACCGTCTCGCCGCATTTCCCCTGGGACCGGACCGATGACTTCGCCGCCCTGCGCGAGGCGGCGCAGGCGCGCGGGCTCGCCTTCGACGCGGTGAACTCCAACACCTTCCAGGACCAGCCGGACCAGAAGTTCTCCTACAAGTTCGGCTCGCTGTCGCATGTCGACCGCGCGGTGCGCGCCCAGGCGATCGCCCACAATATCGAATGCATCGAGATCGGCCGCGAACTCGGCTCCAAGGCGCTCACCGTGTGGATCGGCGACGGCTCGAATTTCGCTGGCCAATCGAACCTCGCGCTCGCGCTCGACCGCTACCTCGATTCGATGCGCGAGGTCTATGCGGCGCTGCCCGACGACTGGCGGGTGTTCATCGAACACAAGCTCTACGAGCCCGCCTTCTATGCGACCGTGATCGCCGACTGGGGCACCAGCTTCGCCGCGGCGCAGGAGCTCGGCGCCAAGGCGCAATGCCTCGTCGACCTCGGCCATCACGCGCCCAACGTCAACATCGAGCAGATCGTCGCGCGGCTCGCCCGGTTCGGCAAGCTCGGCGGCTTCCACTTCAACGATTCCAAATATGGCGACGACGACCTCGACGCCGGCTCGGTCGAGCCGTTCCGGCTGTTCCTGGTGTTCAACGAGCTCGCCGACGCGGCGACGCGCGGCGCGGCCGGCCTCGCGCCCGCCTATATGCTCGACCAGTCGCACAATGTGACCGATCCGATCGAGAGCCTCATCCAGTCGGCGATCGAGCTGCAGCGCGCCTATGCGCAGGCGCTGATCGTCGACCGCGCCGCGCTCGCCGGCGCGCAGGACGCCAATGACGCGCTCGGCGGCCATCTCGAGCTGAAGCGCGCCTTCACCGCCGACGTCGCGCCGCTCCTCGCCGAAGCCCGCCGCCGCGCCGGCGGCGCCATCGCCCCGATCGAAACCTATCGCGCCTCGGGCTACCGCGAGGCGAAGGCGAAGGAGCGGCCGGCGGTGGCGGGGACTTCGGCGGGGATCGTGTGAGGGGGGCGCGGGACAGAGGCGCGCGCCGGCCCGGCGACGCGGCGGTTCCAGGAGTGCGGAAGACCTTGCTCCCGCTCTTGCGCAGGGCGGTCGGGGGAAGATTTCCGCTGATTCGATAAGTCGCAGCGCATGCCCCGCACACCGCCAACGCAGCGCGCGTGCGCGCGGCCAAAGCTGGCCTGGCCGGCGCGGCGTCCCGACGGTGGAGCGTTCACGTTCAGCGCGCCTGTCGCGACGACGGCGGCTGACGCCGCGCTGTCGGCGAGCGCCGAGGCGACCGGGCGTCCCGTCTGCGCCGCGGGTCCGTAGTGTAAAAGAGAAATGTGAAAATATTATTGCGATATTCAGAATGATCGGCTATGCTCCCACCATTGGTCCCCCCGGCAGGAGCCCCGCCATGCCCGACCCCACAGCGCCCGCGCCGCCGCCCGCCGCCTCCGTCGGCGCAGCCGAGCGGGAAGTCCGCTGGCATCGGATCATCGAGCGCGCGCTGGGCGGATGGAGCGCCGAGTCGATCGCTGAAGCCGAGAA
>JBEKEI010000151.1:0-11289 GCA_050013915.1 Roseiarcus sp. | reverse complement strand
CTCCTGCCGGCCGGGTGCTTCCGCCCTGAAGGCGCCGCGCGCGCGGAGCGCCGCAGGCATCGGTCGATTCCGGAACCCAAAACAGATGCTGATCGACCGACCAACGGATCTCCTGGCGCCGCGGGCCGAGCCGGCGTCCGCAGTTGCAGGGCCGGGCCCGCGCGTCAATGTCGCGCCGGGAATGACGATCCCGTCGGAATCGGCGCCCGCCGGATCGCGCGACAAGGCCTTTCGTTGTGGAAAGATTTGGCAATTCATTTCTCGTCCGATCGAGTAAAAGCAGAGGGTTGCCGGCAAAAGGAAGCCCGCGCGCAATTCCCGGGCCTCGGCCCGCCATCCCTCCGCGTCGCCCGGGCCCGGAGGCCGGCGGAAATTTTTGGAAATCTTTGGAAATCTTTGGAAGTCTTTGGAAGTCTTTTGAAGTCCTTTGAAGTCTTTTGAAGTTCTTGGAAATCGCTGATCGCCGGGGCTCCCATTGCCGGGGCTCCATGGCATCTCCTTGTCTTTCAACGGCTTGCGAGAGGCCGGACGCTGCTGTGACCCCGAGGCAGCCGCGCTCCCGGGGCTGTTGGAGGCCCCGGCGGGGCGAGCGAGGGAACAAGGACGAACGGAATCGCGAACACGCCGGAGCCGGCCTCCGCCGGAATCGCCTCGGCGGGGGCTTCCCGACGTTGAAGGAGCGGGCGCCTCGGGCGTTGCGCCCGCGCGGGGGTCCGGCGCGCGCCGCCGTCCGGCCCGCCCGCGCGCGGCGGCGCCCTGCGCCTTGTCCCCGGCGACCCGGCGGACGCGTTCGTCGAGCCCGGCGTCAAGTCTGGCGGCGGAATCCTCCTCCTCGTCGAATGGCGACGGCTCCGCCGCCGCGTTCTCGTAGCGGTCGAGGCGGTCGAGCGCGCGCGACAGCCGGTCGATCGCGCCGGATTCGCCGTCCTCGACCCTCCGGGCGGCGCGCCGCAGAGAGGCGTCGAACTCGGCTGCGCCGACGCGGGCGGCGGGCGGCGGCGCGGGTGCTGCGCGATCGGGCATGGCGGGCTCCTGCCGAGGGGACCAATGATGGGAGCATAGCCGATCTTTTGGAATAACGGAAGATATTTCTCACAATTCTCTTTTACAGACGCCTTCAGGTGCGGACGGAGCGCCCGGTCGGCCCGGCGCTCGGCGCCGTTCAGCGATTGACGGCGGTCACGATCCAGATCGCGGCGCCGAGCGCGACGCGCCCGCCCTGTCGAAACGGCGCCAGGGCGGCTCGGATCGCGGCGGCGGCGGCCGCGCGCGCCGCCGCCGGCTGGTCTTCCAGCGCGCGGCTCGCCGGTCCGATCGCGAGGGCGCCTTCGACCGCGGCGTCGAGGCCGCGGCCGACCGCGATGTCGAGCGTCATGTCGACGGGATGCGCGGCGAATTCCGAAAATCCCGCCTCGCCCAGCACGCGGTCGACCCGCGCTCGACTCGCGAAGGCGAACGGCCCGGGATCCTCGGGGCCGAGTTCGGGCAGGCGCGGCGCGAACTTGTAGGCCTCGTGGAGCGGCAACATCAGCCAGGGATTCAGGCGCGGCTCGCGCCAGCACGCCAAGGCGACGCGTCCGCCGTGGCGAAGGCCGGCGCGCATGTTGGCGAACGACGCCGCGGGATCGGCGAAGAACATCACGCCGAAACGCGACATGAGGAGATCGGCCCGCCCCGGCGGGAAGGAATAGATCGAGGCGTCGCCGACGACGAAGCTCACCGGCGCGCCGGCGGGCGTCCGGGCGCGGGCGCGCGCAAGCATCGCCTCGGACAGGTCGAGGCCCAGCGCCGCCCCGGCCGGCCCGACGCGCCGCGCCGCTTCCAGCGTCGTCGCGCCGCAGCCGCAGCCGATGTCGAGGATCCGCTCGCCCGGCGCGATCGCCGCATGCTCGAACAGCACATCGGAGACCGGGGCCAGCACGGCGTCCTGAAGCTCCTGCCGGTCCGTCCACTGGCGCCCGCCCGGCCCGTTCCAGTAGGCGGCCTGGTCGGCGTTGCCCTCGTGGGAGGCTGGCGATCCCATTGGCGGCCTCGTGCTCCGACCGCCCCGTCCGGCGCCGGGGCGGCCGACCTTAGCCCGGGAAAGCGGATGGCGCGAATCGCGACGAAGCGTCGGGGCGCCTGCGGGCCATTTCGACCGCGACCTGATTGGCCAAGCGTGGCCGGATGGGTCGTCGACCGTCTTGAAGCCGTCGGACCGGTCAGCGCGAGCCCGAAGCGCGGGCCGCCGCGCGGGCGGCGCTTCAGGCGGCCGCCTGCTCGCTGGCCGGCAGGATGGCGTCGAGCGCGATCAGGCTGATCATGCGCCCGTCGGTGGCGACGATGCCGCTGACGAAATCCTTCGCCGTCTGCGAGGCGACGTCGGGAGTCGGCTGGATCAGATCCTGGCTGATGGTGAGGATTTCCGACACGCCCTCGACCAGCAGGCCGATCGTCTGCTTGCCGATCTGGACGACCAGGATCGCGTGGCGAGTGCTCGGCTCGGTCGGCGGGAAGCCGAGCCGGGCGGCAAAGTCGATGATCGGCAGCACCAGGCCGCGCAGGTTGATGACGCCGCACATGTAGCTCGGCGAATGGGCGACCGGAGTGGCCGGCGTCCACACGCGGATTTCGCGCACCACCATCACGTCGACGCAGAATTCCTGCGCGCCGATCAGGAAGGTGATCATCTCGCGCGCCGTCGCCCCATCCGACTTGCCGGTTTCCGCCATCTCATCCGTCCCCTGCGCCTGCCGGCGCGAACCCGCCGACATCGGCGACCAGCCCACGGCCGCCGCGCGCCGCCGGCTTCGACAGATGGTGAGCCTAGGGGCAAATGGTTAAGCAAATGCCGCGCCGCCGGGCCCCCGGCGCGCGTAGGGCCCCTCGAACGCGCCGCCCAGCGCCTGCTTCGGCGCCTTGCCGAGCGCGCGGCGCGGCGGCGCGTCGGTGAACAACGCGCGCCTGGTCAGGCGATGGGGCGCCAGCGGCCGCGCGAGCGCGTCGAGCGCGGCCGGCTCCGACAGGATCGCGCCCGGCGCGGACACCGCCACCGCCCTGACGTCCGCACCGAAACCGGGATGCGGCGCGCCGATCCGTCGCCGTGGGCGCGCCCTACCGATCGTAGAGCCCCGCCAATTCATCCCGCAGCGCCTTCTTCTGCACCTTGCCCATTGCGTTGCGCGGCAGCGCGCCGGTGAACAGCACGCGCTTGGGCAGCTTGTAGCGCGCCAGCCGCTGCTCGAGCGCGCCGAGCACGGCCGGCTCCGACAGGATCGCGCCCGGCGTCGTCACGATCACCGCCGTCACGCCCTCGCCGAAATCGGGATGCGGCAGGCCGATGACGGCGCTCTCGGTCACCCCGTCGAGCGCGTCGATCTCCGCCTCGATCTCGACGGGATAGACGTTGAAGCCGCCCGAAATGATGAGGTCCTTGGCGCGACCGACGATCTGGACGTAGCCGCGCTCGTCGATGCGCGCGAGATCGCCGGTGATGAACCAGCCGTCGGAGCGGAATTCCTGCGCCGTCTTTTCCGGCATGAGCCAATAGCCGGAGAAGACGTTGGGGCCCTTGACCTCGATCACGCCGATCTCGCCGTCGGGCAGGATGCGCCCGGTTTCCGCCTCGGCGATGCGCAGCCCGACCCCCGGCAGGGGAAAGCCGACCGTGCCGGCGCGCCGCTCGCCGTCGTAGGGATTCGAGGCGATCATATTGGTCTCGGTCATGCCGTAGCGCTCGAGGATCGCATGGCCGGTCCTGGCGCGCCAGGCGGCGTGGGTCTCGGCGAGCAGCGGCGCCGAGCCCGAAACGAACAGCCGCATATGCGCAGTCGATTCCCTCGTGACGCCGGGATGCTCGACGAGCCGCACATAGAACGTCGGGACGCCCATCAGGCTGGTCGCGCGCGGCAGCGCGGCGACGATCGCGTCGGCGTCGAAGCGCGGCTGGAAAATCATCGTCGCCCCGCTCAGCAGCGCGACATTGGTAGCGACGAACAGGCCGTGGGTGTGGAACACGGGAAGCGCATGGATCAGCACGTCGGCGCTGGTGAAGCGCCAGATTTCGATCAGCGCGAGCGCATTGGAGGCGAGGTTGTCGTGGGTCAGCATCGCGCCCTTGGAGCGCCCGGTCGTGCCCGAGGTATAGAGGATCGCAGCGAGGTCGGCGTCCGTGCGCGCGATCGTCTCGAATTCGGGATCGGCCGCCTCGATGCCCGCGGCGAAGCTCCCGTCGCGCCCGGCGCCGAGACTTTCGACCGCCGGCAGTCCGAGGCCGCCGGCGAGCGCGCGCACGGCCGCCAGGACCCCGGGCCGACACAGGGTCAGCGCCGGCCGCGCGTCGGCGAGAAAATATTCGAGTTCGGCGAGCGTATAGGCGGTGTTGAGCGGCAGCAGCACGGCGCCCGCGCGCAGGCAGGCGAGCGCCAGCACGATCATGTCAGGCGATTTGTCGATCTGCGCGGCGACGCGGTCGCCGGGCGCGACGCCCAGCGAAACGAGCGCGTTGGCGGCGGCGCCCGCGCGGTCGAACAGCGCGCCATAGGACAGCGACAGGCCGTCCGGCGCCTCGAGCGCGACCTTGTCGAGGGCGGGCGCGCGGGCGCGGATGAGATCGTAGAGATTGCCCGACATCAGGATCCGCCGCTCCGGCTCGCCGGCAAATCCTGCGCCCTCGCGCGCGGTCGGGCGCGCGCGAGCTTGCGCACCGCCGGCGACGCGACGACCTCGTTCTTGTTGGCGAAGGCCTCGTGGTTCTCCTCGATGTCAGCGAGATCGTAGAGATAATTGACCATCAGCCCGTGCGACTGGGCCAGCGCGGTCTCCGAGAGGTCGCCGAACGCATCGATCCGCTCGAGCCGCGCGCCATTGCCCAGATGGAACCGGGCGACGGGATCGACGATCCGCCCCGAGGCGGTGCGCGCGGCGAGAAAGTAATGCGCCGCGAGCGGAACGAGGACGCGCTCCAGCGCGGCGCGCGCGGCGGCCTTGGTCCACCAGTTCGGCTTGTCGAGCAGCGCCAGCGCGCGCCGGGCCGGCGCCGAAATCGCGGAGGACGCGTCATCCGCGCCCTCGCGGGCGAGCCAGGCGGCGAAGCCGGGGACGGGCGACAGCGTGACGAAATTGGTCAGCCGCGGCCATTCGCGCTTCAGTTCCTCGACCACCTGCTTGATGAGGAAGTTGCCGAAGCTGACGCGCGAAAGGCCGCGCTGCGCGTTCGAGATCGAGTAGAACACCGCCGTCGTCGCGCTCTGCGGCGCCAGTTCGACCCGGTCGGGGGCCAGCAGCGGCGCGATCGCCGCGGGGATCGAATCGGTCAGCGCGACCTCGACGAAGATCAGCGGTTCGTCGCCGAGCGCCGGATGAAAGAATCCGTAGAGGCGGCGATCGGGCGGCTCGAGCCGGCGGCGCAGATCGTCCCAGCCGTGGATCGCGTGGACCGCCTCGTAGCGGATGATCTTGTCCAGGATGTTGGCGGGCGTCGTCCAGTCGATCCGGCGCAGCACCAGAAAGCCCCGGTTGAACCAGGAGGCGAACAGGTGGACGAAATCGGCGTCGAGGGCGGCGAGCGGCGGATTGCCCGGCGAAGCCTCGATCAGGTCCTCGCGCATGCGCACCAGCGCGAGCGTGGCGCCGGGCGCGTGGTTGAGCCGGCGCAGCAGTTCCTGGCGGCGGGGCTCGGCCTTCTCCCGCAGCGCCGCGGCCGCGCGATCGTCGGGATCGGCGAGAAACGCGCGCGCGGCGTCCCCGAGCGCGTCGAGATCGGGGCCGAACCGGGACGCCGCGGTCGCCAGGAACTCGATACGCTGCGCCGGGCCGAGCGCGGCGTAGTCAGCGAGGATCGCGGCGGCGAGCGCCATGCCCGAGGCCTCGCCGCGCCCGGTCAGCAGCTTGCCCGCGCTCGCCAGCAGGCGCTCGACGCTCGGCGGCGCGGCGCGGCGATAGCGCACCAGCGCGCGCCCGCGGTCGGCGACCGTCTGCAGCAGGCCGGAAAAGAACGCGACGTTGGTCGAGGTTTCGGTCACGCGGCTCCCCTCGCATTCGGCCCGACGCCGCATAGCATAGAAGGCGCCGCGGCGCGGTCAAAGGCGGCGCGCCGGCGCCCGATTCTGCGCGCGGAATTCATTTGTGAAGAAAATGTGACAGAAATTCCTCAACGCGCTCAAACATGATACCCAGGAGCGGAAATAGGTCTAGGATTCGCCGGGCCGGGCGGCCAGAACAGAAAAGACGCCGATGAAGGAAAAGGATCTGCGGGCCGCGATCATCGCCCAATGCCGCGCGCTGAACGCCCTCGGCCTCAACCAGGGCACTTCGGGCAATATTTCGGCGCGCCTCGGCGAGGCGATGCTGATCACCCCAAGCGCGATTCCCTACCACCTGATGCGGCCCGAAATGCTCGCCTCGATGCCGCTCGGCGGCGAATACGGCGCCTGGTCGGGCCGCTACAAGCCCTCGACCGAATGGCGATTCCATCTCGACATCATGCGCGCGCGCGCCGACGTCGGCGCAATCGTCCATTGCCACGCCACCTACGCGACCGCGCTGGCGATGCTGCACAAGCCGATCCCGGCGGCCCATTACATGATCGCGGCGTTCGGCGGTCCGACCGTGCGCTGCACGCCCTATGCGCCCTACGGCACCAAGGAATTGTCGGATCTCGCGGTCGCGGGGCTCGAGGGGCGCAACGGCGTCCTGCTCGGCAATCACGGCATGATCGCGACCGGCGCGACCCTCCCGGAGGCGATGTGGCGCGCGAGCGAACTCGAGACCCTGGCGAAGATGTACTATCTGGCGCTGGTCGCCGGCCGGCCGGTCGTGCTTTCCGACGACGAGATCATGCGCACGGTCGAGCGGTTCAAGAGCTACGGGCGCGGGCCCGAGCCCGAGGCGACCGCCGCCACACGGGCGAAGAAGGCGCGCGTCAAGAAGAAGATCGGGACCAAGGCGAAGGCCGCGGCGGCCAAAAAGTCGGGAGCCAAGCGGGCGGGCGCCAAGAAGAAGTCGAGCCCGGCGGCGCGGGGCCGGCGATGACCAGGGGATCGATCATGAAAGCCTGGCTTGCGGCGCTCCTCGCCCTGTCGCTCGCACTGGCGGCCGACGGCGCGGGCGCGTTCGAGCGTTCGACGCTGACCGCCGAAGTCGAGGGGACGAGCATCGACGTCTACCTCTACCGGCCGGACGGCGCGGGTCCCTTCCCACTCATCATCCTCAGCCACGGCAGTCCGCGCAGCCCGCGCGATCGCGCGAGCTACGGGGCCGGCACGATGCGGGCCCAGGCCGAGGCCTATGCGGCGAGCGGCGTCGCGGTCGCTGTGCCGATCCGGCGCGGCTATGGCGGCAATGGCGAATGGGCGGAAGGCTACGGCGGCTGCGACCATCCCGACTATTACCGCGCCGGGCTCGCCAGCGCGCGCGACATCGACGCCGCGCGCGCCGTCGCCGCCGCGCAGCCCGGCGTCGACGGCTCGCGCATCGTGCTGATGGGCGTTTCGGCCGGCGGCTGGGCGTCGGTCGCCGCCGCGACTTCCGGCGGCGTGCGGGGGGTGGTCAGTTTTGCCGGCGGTCGCGGCTCGAGCGGCCCCGACGAGGTCTGCGGCGAGGACCAGCTCGTCGGCGCGGCGGGCCGCTACGGTGCGGCGAGCCGCGCGCCGGAGCTGTGGATCTACAGCCAGAACGATCATTTCTTCGGGCCGGCGCTCGCCCGCAAAATGTTCGCCGCGTTCACCGCGGCGGGCGGCCGCGCGACCTTCGTGGCCGCGCCGCGCTATGGCGAGGACGGCCACAAATACATCGCCGACATCGGGTCGTGGAAGCCGGAGGTCGATCGCTTCCTGCGCCAGATCGGGTTTCTCGGCGCGGCGCGGGGCGCCAAGGACGACGCCGGAGGCGCCGCCGAACCGGGCGCGGCGGGCGCGGTCCGCCTCTCGCAGCCGCAATAGCCGCGCGGCGGCCTTACGAATTCCTTATGCGGCGGGGCGACATTCGGAATGGCGCTCTTGCGGGCTCCGGCGCTAGCAACAGGCCATGACCCGCACCTTCCAGAAGCTGGAGTTCGCCGTGCCCTCAACCACGCTCGGCGCGCGCGTCGGCGCCAGAGCGGCGGCGCTCGGACCGGGCGCGCGGCGCCCGTCGCTGCGCGAAGTCGCCCAGATCGTCGCGGCGATCCTGTGCCTGGCGACCGCCGCCGTGCTGTTCTTCGGCTGGCTGATGATCGCAAATCCCCCGCCGGCGCCGGGCGTCCGCTGCACGAGCCTGGGCCGGGGCGGCGCGAGCTGCGCGGGGCCGGCCCAGCCCGGCCCGGTCGCGGCGGACGATTGCCCGATCCCGGGCAAGGGCGCCCGACTGTGCGGCTCCGCCCGCCAATGAGGGAGAGGTCGATTGCCCGATGCGCGCCCCCAAGCGGGCGAACCGCCCGTCGAGCCTCGAGACCGGCTCGGTCGCAGCGGCGGCGGCCGTCGGGGCGCCCGGGAGCGCCGCCGCCTGCGCGCGGGCCGCGACGGGCAGGATCGGATTGATCCGGTTCGAGAACGCCGGTCGGCGCCCCATCTCGAACGCGAAGCGGCGATGAGCCCGCGAAGGCGCAGGCCGTGACGGTCGCCGGCTGGCTGCCGATCGTCCTGACGCTGGCGCTCGTGCTGGCGGCCGGCCACCCGCTCGGGCGCCGCCTCGCCGACCTGTTCGAGGACCGGCCGACGATCCTGTCGCCCGTCCTGCGGCCGGTCGAGCGCGCCCTGTACCGCCTCGCCGGCGTGGATGCCGCGGTCGAGCAGGATTGGCTGACCTATGCGCTGTGCATGCTCGCCTTCGCCGGCGGCTGCTTCGTCCTGCTCTGCGCGCTGCTGCGGCTGCAGGACGTGCTCGCTCTGAATCCCGGGGGTTTCGCCGCCGTCCCGCCCGACCTCGCCTTCAACACCGCGGTCGGCTTGATCGCCAACGCCAACTGGCAGGCCTATGGCGGCGAGACGACGATGAGCCTGCCGACCCAGATGCTCGGGCTCGCGGCGCTCTACCATGCCGAGGCGTCCGCCAATCCGCTGCTCGCCGGGCTCGGCGTCGATCCCGCCCTCGGCAATCTCGAGGGCAAGGACCTGCGCTTCGGCCAGGCGGCGCCGGCACGGGCGCGGCCAACGCGACCTGCGATTCCATGACGCCGGCCGGCGGCGGCGCCGCCCTGTTCTTCCTGCTGATCGGCTGCGTCACGCCCGGCGGCGTCGGAACCGGCCTCTACGACATGCTGCTGATCGCGATCATCGGCGGCTTCATCGCCGGGCTGGTGGTCGGCCGCACGCCCGAATATCTCGGCAACAGAATCGAGGTTCGCGAAATGAAGCTGGTGATCTATGCTATCCCGGTCACGCCTCTGTTCATCCTCGGCTTCGCCATGGTCGCCGCAATGGCGAAATTCGCGCTCGACAGCCTCGGCAATTCCGGCCCGCACGGCCTGACCGAGATCGTCTACGCCTATGCCGCGACCGCCTCGGACAATGGCTCGGCGTTCGCCGGCCTCAACGCCGACACGCCCTGGTTCAACGGCTCGACGGGCCTCGCCATGCTCGCCGGCCGGTTCCTGCACGGCGTGCCCGTGCTCGCGCTCGCCGGCTCGCTCGCGGCCAAGACCCGCGCCGCGCCCTCGGCCGGCACGTTCCCGACCCACGGCCCGCTGTTCGTCGGCCTGCTGGTCGGCGTCATCGTCATCGTCGGGCTCCTGACCTATTTTCCGGCGCTCGCGCTCGGGCCGATCGCCGATCAATTCGAAATGCTTGCCGGCAAGACGTTCTGAAAAAAGCGCGGATCGATGGAGGGCGCGCCATGGAAGAGGAGCCACCAGCGGGGACCGTCGAACAGCTCGCCGACTCGGTGCGGCGGACCGAGGCGATCGCCCTCGCCAATCGCTACGTGTTGCGCGAGATCCTGCGCGACCTCGCCGATTCCGCGCGCAACCGCCACGCCTTTCTCGCCGACATGTTCGAGCGTATCGGCGCCCAAGCCGACCGCCTGCCGATCGAGTCGCGATCGGATCCGGCGATCGTCGGCGGCCTGTTCCGCGAGGAGCTCGCCAAGTTTTTCGCCGAGGTCGCGCGGCGCCCGACGGGCGCCGACGGCGAGCGGGACGGCGTCGCCCGGCGGTGAGGACGCGCCGCGCCGGCTCCCGCATCCGGCGGTTTTCCGCCCTGCAGCGAGGCGTCGAGCCTGGCGCTCTGCAGGCGGGCATGCTCCCCGGCCGGATCGACCCCGCGCCGCGCTGGCGTCCGCCGGACGATCTGCCCGACCCGCAGGCGCGTCGGCTTCTCGGCCCTGGCGATCAATCACAGGTCGATCCAGACCCCAGGCGCTCCATGATGCGACGCCGACGGAATTCGCGCGCGATCGCGCTGAAGCGGGCGGCGGGCGCGGCTGCCGGAACGGCGGGGTCGGGCACGGCGGGGCTCCCGCTGGGGGGCGAATAATGGGAGCATAGCCGATCTTGGAATTTCGAAAGTTATTTTTCATAATTCTCTTTTCCAGTCACAAGCCCTGCGGAAGGCGCGTCGAGCCGAAGCCCGCTGTTCGCCCAACGAGCCGCCGGGCCAAACCCGCGTGAGGCTTTCGGGGTTGCGGCGATGGGGCGGACGGCAGCCCAAGCCGGGCGATCTGGATTTGCCGCGACCGCCCCGCCGTCACGCGCCCCGTCGCGCCGTGGCCTTCGCTGTCCCCGACGATTTCGTCCTGCCGGCGCCGTTGAGCGCGACCGCCGCGCGAACGAGCGCCTTGAAGGCGGCCGCGTCGACCTCGTCGCCTTCGCCGATGTCGATCGCGCGCCGCACATTGCCGTCGAGGCTCGCGTTGAACAGACCGGCGGGATCGGCCAGCGACGCGCCTTTTGCGAAAGTGAGCTTCACGACTTTGGCGTAGGTTTCGCCGGTGCAGACGATGCCGTCATGCGACCAGACCGGCGTGCCCCGCCATTTCCACTCTTCGACGACCTCCGGGTCGGCTTCCCGGATGAGCCCGCGCATCCGGCCGAGGGTCTTCCCGCGCCAGTCGCCGAGCCCGGCGATCTTCTCCGAAATGCGCTCCGACGCCGAGGCCCCCTCGCGCGCGTCCGATCTCTCCATGGTCAAGTCCTCCTCGCGGCGCGGACCGCGCCTGATCGCGGTCGGCGCCGTCGCGCCCGATTCCAGCCGGGCGACCGCCTTCGGGACCGTCAGGTCCCGCCCGCCGCCGCGCCGCCAGCGGACCGGACGCGGGGCGGCGGGACGGCCGCGGTCCAATCGCTACCCCCGCGCCACCAGCAGCTGAGCCGCCACCGCCGCCGCGATCACCGCCGGC
>JBEKEI010000150.1:0-11303 GCA_050013915.1 Roseiarcus sp. | reverse complement strand
TGTCCCGCTTGCGGGAGTCTGGGGAATGCCAACGCTCCCCGAGAGGTGGCGCGAAGCGCCGGATGAGCGGCCTCGACCTGGCTTCACATCGGCGGCATCTTCTCGAATTTCGGCACGGCCGGGTCGAGCCGGTCCCAGGCATGACCGCGCACCGCATAGGTCACCATCTGCGGCTGGTAGCGGCCGGGATCGTCGAGGCTCGCGGCGTGAATGGTGAACAGGTCCGGCATGGCCGAGAAGGTCAGATAGACCGGCGACCCGCAGGCGGGGCAGAAGCCGCGCGTCTTCACATTGCCGCTGTCGCCGACCATGTCCCAATGCGTCGCCTCGCGCTCGAGCTTCACCGCCGCCCGGCTCGGGAAGGTCAGATAGGATCCGTGCCCCGTGCCGCTCGCCCTCTGGCAGTCGCGGCACTGGCAGTCGTTCATCGCGATCGGCTCGGCCGAGATCCGATAGCGGATCGCGCCGCAGGCGCATCCGCCGGTGTAAGGCTCGCTCACCTCTGTCTCCCGATGACGCCGCATTGGCCAGACGATTTCGGTCGCGTCAGTCCGTCCCGTCGACGATGGCGCCGATGTTCCGGACCACCTTCTTCCAGCCTTCGCTCATGCTCTTGAACGCAGTCTGGTTGTTCGGCAGGACGAAACCGGAATGGACGAGGCGCAGGCGCGTGCCGTTTTCGACCCCGGAAAGGATGAACGTGACCACGGTGTCGAGCCGTGAGCCGTAGCCGACGTTTTCCTCATGTCCGCCCGTCCAGGCATAGGCGAAACGTTCGTTCGGCTTCACCTCCAGCACCTGGCAGTGAATGGCGCCGTCCCACGCGCCGGCCGGCGTGGTCTGGTAGGTGAAGCGCTTGCCTTCCACGGGCTCGAAGCCGGTCGGAATCATCAGCCAGCGGCCCATCAGACTGGCGGTGGTCAACGTCTTCCAGATCGTCTCGGGCGTATGCGGGAAAACCTCGTCGACCACGATCGCTTGCGTGTCGGACTTCAATGCGGCGTCGTTCATGGATCGATTTCCTTCAGCAGCGTTCTGAGATTTGCAAAGCGCTCGCGCCAGAAGAGGCCGTAATGGCTCATCCAGTCGACCAGCGGCGCGAGGCCTTCCGGCCGGGCGCGGTAATAGACCCTCCGGCCTTCGGGGCGCTCGGCGACCAGGCCGGCCCGCTTCAGCGCCTTGAGGTGCTGGGAAATCGCGCCCTGGGTCACGCCGCTGCCTCGCGTCAGTTCGACGACGGCGATCTCGTGCGAGCCGGCGACCTGCTCGAACACGGCCCGCCGCGTCGGATCGGCAAGCGCGCGCATGACGGCGTCGATGGAAGCGGCTTCGGTCATGGGCAACCAATAGCGTGCACTAATTGATGAGTCAAGACTAATTTGATGGCGCGCTCGCGACGACCGCGCCGGCGTTCAGAGCCGGCGCGCTGCCCCGGCCCTCATCCGGCCGCTGCGCGGCCACCTTCTCCCGCAAGCGGGAGAAGGTGGCGCGAAGCGCCGCGGACGAACGAAGTTCGCCTTGGGATGAGGGGGCGGGATGCGCGATCAACCGTCCCGCTGGCCGAGCGGCGTTTTACCGGGACGTGATACCAATTACACGGATATAAGAGGAGTGAGAAAATGCGTGTAAACGGTATCCTGTCCCCGTAGCCCCCCGTAGCCCCCGACGCACCGGATCATTCGCGCCGGCGTCGCCTCGGCGCCGGAGGCCCGGCGCATCTTCCCGCTGATGAGCGTGCGCGAGAACCTTGCGCTGGGCGCCTATGTCAGGAGTGATCGCCGCGCGGTGGCCGAGGATCTGGCGCGCATGCTGGCGCTGTTCCCGCGCGTCGCCGAGCGGCTCGACCAGCGCGCCGGCACCCTGTCGGGCGGCGAGCAGCAGATGGTCGCGATGGCGCGCGCGCCGATGGGCCGACCGCGCCTCGTCTGCATGGACGAGCCGACGATGGGCCTGTCGCCGCTGTTCGTCGACCGCGTACTGGAGCTCGTCGCCGCCATCAACCGCCAGGGCGTCACCGTGTTCATGGTCGAGCAGAACGCCAATCTCGCCCTGCAGATCGCCCACGAAGGCTATGTGCTACAGACCGGCCGCATCGTCCTGCAAGGCCCCGCCGCACTGCTGCGCGACGACCCGCGGATTCGGGAGGCCTATCTCGGGGGTGCGGCGGCGGCGTGAGCGGGGGGCGTCGGGACGGACGGCTTGGCCGCGCGCGGGCAGGTATAGGCGGGCGCCTGAGGGTGGGGAGCTGACAAGGTCAGTTGCTTCGGCTCGGAAGCGCGTCGGGACAAGCGGAGGCGAACAGCGCGCCTGATCCGGGAGACGCTCGCGGGTTGATTTCGAGCGGCGGTTCGTCCGGGACGTTTGACATGTCCGCGCGCGCGGCGTCCGACGGTGCGCCTTCGTCTGAAAAGCTCGCGACGATCACTCCGTCCGTCTTCAGCTTGCAGAAACTGCCAAGCGGGATGGAGATGCGCAGTGTCGACATCGCAAAGGTCTTGTCGACGCGAAATTTGGCGCCTTGAGGCTTCAGGAGCAAAGTCAGACCCGAGCCATGCACGTCCGATGGGCTTCTGTTGAGAATGTCGCGAACAGCGAAGGCGCCAGTGACCGCCGAATCTGTTTTCGAAAAGGAGAACGTCGCTTCGAGAGCGATTCGCCGACCCTGCGAAAGCCTTGGAAATGGCCAGACGCCGGTCGTGTCCATGATTTCCGAGGGATGGGTGCTGGGCCCCGCCATCGCGGTCGCGACGCGCGTGTCGTTCCCGGTTCGCAACACCGTGAAATCTCCCGATAGGTCCGAGGTTATGAGGTGCGTCGACCGGAGATCCGAAGCGCGAATGATAAAAATATCGCTCGGCGGCGTATCGAGAGACAAGGTCCACACGCGCTGGTCGATCCCCATTTCGCCGAGATATTCCCTTATGTCCGCCTCGATGCGCGACAGCGCTGCCGACTCCGGGGTCACGATGAGCGTTTCGGTGCTGACCAATTCGCGAGAAATTTGCCGTTCGACGCCGTTCTCGGTTTCATAAGTCTCCCGGTAGACCCGTCGAACCACTGTCTTGGAAGCCGCCGTTCTGACCTGATGCACGCCGACGATGGACAGGGGTATCGCAAAGCGCTCCGCGCCACCCGCAAGCACCAAGGTACATGCGGACAAGCAGAATGACCCGAGCGTCACAGGAGTCCCTCGCGTTCCATGCCCGCAGGCATTTGCGTTTCCCAGGCACGGGGCGATCGCCGTCTTGGCCACGGCCACGGTGATCCGCTTTTCCCGGATGAGTCGCCCCATCAGCAGAGCTTCATCGACAAGGCCTCCAATCGAATTGACGAGCACCGGCGCCTTGTGCTCGCCGAATTCCGCGAGCGCCTTCCGAAATTCATCTGCGGAGCCTCGGACGATTCGTCCCTCCGCCGAAAGCCATTCGGGACAATTTGGTTCGCACGTGGCGTCAACGAGTCGGACGCGTTCGAATTTCATAGGCGCCGCGCCGGTGGCTCCGTTGTCGGACAAGGCGGCCGGGCTTGGGGCGCGCACGTCCGACCTCCTCAAAGTCGTCGTGGAGCCGATATCTTGCGCCGCCCTGGCGCGGCCAAAATTCGGACTGACGACGCTCAGCGCCAGCGTCAATGTCAGCGCCAAGACAATCGGGATACGGAGCGCAATTATTTCGGCCATCGACTGCGCCTCGAGGTTGGAACACGGCGGCGACGATTCAACTATCGCCGGGCTTCGGGATGTGACTTTCGGTCGACCGAGTTTAGTAGCGACCATCGCTGAAATCAAAAGCCGAAGCGGCCATTTTATTCCGTTTTCGGGCCAGTTCACCGACCAGTGCACGATCGACATAGCGCGCTGGCGATAGCGTATCAGTGGCCAGCGCTTCGACCGCGCCATCGCCTCCCGCGTCCGGCCCACCCCCCCCCCCCGCATCGCTCCCCAACCTCACACGAACGCCGCGACCACGGTTTCGATGGGGAGAAACAGGGTTCGGCTGTCGGAGGGGTATTCGATGAACTCCGCGCACCTCAGATAGAACCGCCTCGCCGCGTCGTCCTTGGCGTGGACGAGCACCGCCGCGATTCCGATGCTCTGCGCGGCGGCTGCGATGCGGCGAAGGGCGTCCGTGAGCATGTCGGCGCCGAGCCCCTTGCCCGCGTGGTCGCGGCTGACCGCCAGCCGCCCGATCAACGAGACCGGGATCGCGTCCGGCGCATTTCGCCGGAGCTTGCCCGGCGCGGCCGCCCGCTCCACCGCGCCGGCCGAGATCGAGAAATAGCCGACCACCCGCCTGCCCGCGCAGACGACGTAAGTCCGCGAGAACCGGCTTTCGTTTTGCAGGGCGCGGAGCCGCAGCCATTCGTTCAGCGCCGGCTCGCCGCAGTCGAAGGCCGAGAGATCGTGTTCCACTGTCAGCGGAACGGGGGCCAACAACAGCGGGTCGGAGTCTTCCGCCTCGACGCCTACTTCCGCCATGCCGGAACTCGCCGCAACAGCGACAGCAGTTTTGGTCCCGGCGCGGGTGGATTGTCGAGAGCCCTCAGAAAAGCGTCATAGCGATCGGAATCGAGCGCGAACAGCCGCTGGTCGAGCAGCACGTCGACGGCGTGTCGCCGAGCGCTTTCAATCATGAACTCGGTGCGAGTCTTTCCGAGGACCGCCGCGGCGTCATCGATGAGCCGCCGGGTATGGCTCTCGATACGCAGGTTGATGCTGCCCTTCGTCGCAGCCGCCAAGGAGCGCTCCGCGACCGCGGCGGGCGCAGCGCCCAAGCTGTCCGAAGCTGAGGAACGAGCTTTTGACATGCGCGGGAATATGGTGGTCCGTATCCACGATGTCAATACGAACGCTTCCCTCGGAGGCGGGGAATCCGATCGGGAATTTCCCGCTTGTGCACGGCGCGCGGCGGACCAATACTCGCCCGCAAAGGGAGCCAGGCGCAGGGGGAGACGCCGATGCTTTCGTTAGCCGGGGCGAGTCGCGCGCGGACAGCCGCGACGCTGATCCTGTTGATCCTGACCGCGCTGGCGGCGTTCGCGCCGGGCGCGGCGGCGGCGCAGCCGGCGAGCCATTGTCCCGCCGCGGCCGCGCTCGAGACGATCGCGACCCGCAGCGCCCAGGCGGCGCATTGGCCGGCGACCTCGGTGGTCGCGCGCTGCACGGGGAAAGTCGACAGCGCCGATATTGCCGCCGAGATCGACGCGGTCGTCGCCGCGCTCGCCACCGTGAATCGCGGCGCCGGCGGGGCGCTGGAAGTCCGCCGGCTGGCGAGCGATCCCGATTTCGCGGCGCTGCGCGCGCGCCTCGCCGACACGTTCCGCTCGAGCGGGCTGATCGAGGCCGGCGACACGATCGTCGAGGTCACCTGGCGGATCGCCGGCCTGCCGCCGTTCCAGACCCTGGCGACCTCGGCGCCGTCCGCGCAGCCGAAATTCGAGCCGGTGCTCTATTTCGACGGCGTCGCCACGATCGGCGCGCCGACGACCCACCATTCGGTCATCACCACTTCGGGCCTGACCTATCAGGTGAAGAACAAGCTCGGCAATCTCTGCATCGCCTCCGAATGGGACGTCACCATCCAGACCAATAACGCGTGCGGCATCGTCGATCCGCCGTCGCATGCGAGGAAGATCATGTGCCGGTCCGCCTGCTGGACCTGGGAGGCCGAATGCGCCAAGGGCGAGGCGCCCTATGTCGGCGCCCCGAGCCGCGCCTGTCCCGGCGGCCCGCAATGCATCAAATATGTCCTGGAGACGGCCTGGGCGAGCGGCACCAAGGCGGTCGAGGTCGAACTCGGCGCGTCGGGCAGCTCCAACGGAATCGCGCTCGACGCCAAGATCAAGTTCACGCCCGGGCGGATCGGCGCCGCCGACGAGAACGAGATCGTCGGCAGTCTGTGCGCGAACGGCGCATCGGTCGTCAACGGCAGGCCGATTCCGCTGACCGTCGTCGCCGCTCCGGCAAGCCCGCCGGCGGCGGAGATCGAGCCGCTCGGCGGCAATTTCCCGCCGACCTGCTGCCGGTGCACGCGCCGGGAGATGACCGACGCCGAGGCGGTCCGGCTCGGCTGTCCCGACCGGGTGTTCGCCAGCGTGGCGGAGGGCACGAGCATCGGCGTCTGCCAATCCAATGCGATCCGAAACGCCCCGGCGGCGTGCCGGGCGTTCATGAAGCATTGCGGCTGGGTCGATCCGCGGCGGTGCGAGCGGTAGGGCGCGGACGGCTGGCCTCGCGGGCGTCTTTCCGGGTTCCGCACGATCATCTCCAATTATTCTCTTTTACAGAAAAACTGCTTGACATCCGGCCGTTCCCGGTTCAGAGTCGAAGACGTTGGGCCGAGCGCAGAGGACGGGACGCCGGAGAAACGGAAGGGAGTTTTCAGCCGCCTCATTTCGCCGTAACGCCCGCGGCGCCGGCGCATCGGGGTCGCAAAAAGCTTCACTCGCTCGCAAACCATTGAAATTCCACGGACACCCATCAAATCGGGAACTTCCAGAGACTTCCAAGGATTTCCAAAAGTTTCCAAAAGTTTCCAAAAGCTTCCAAAAATTTCCAAAAATTTCCGCGCCTCGGGGCGCTGGCGATGCGGAGGGATGGCGGGCCGATTGGCTGTGGGCCTGGCGGCGCCGTTCGGCTGCGTTCCATCGCCGGGGCCCTTCGGGCGCCCCGGAAGCAGGGGCGGCCCGGCAGGCGCTCGCTCCCTGTCGTCCGGCCGGCAGGCCCGTGATATTCCGCGCGGCCCCGTCGGCCTTGCTATAAGCCGGCGCCCGCCCCTCGCCGAGTTCCCGCCGCCATGCGCGCCTCCCTGCTCCAGCCCGTCAGCGCGGGCCTCGTCGCCGCCTTCGTCGGCTACGCCAGCTCCTTCGCCGTCATCCTGAAGGGCCTCACCGCGGTCGGGGCGAGCGACGCCGAGGCGGCTTCCGGACTGATGGCGCTGTCGGTCGCGATGGGCGTGGCCGGAATCGGGCTCAGCCTGTGGTCGCGGCTGCCGATCTCCGCGGCCTGGTCGACGCCGGGCGCGGCGCTGCTGGCGGCGACCGGCGCGACCGCGGGCGGCTTCGCCGAGGCGGTCGGCGCCTTCCTGATCTGCGGCGCGCTGCTGATCGCGGCCGGGCTGGTCCGCCCGTTCGGGCGGGCGATCGCCGCGATCCCGCCCGCGCTCGCCAACGCCATGCTCGCCGGCGTGCTGTTCGCGCTGTGCCTCGCCCCTGTCAAGGCGATGGCCGAGGCGCCCCGGCTCGCCGCGCCGATCGTCCTCGCCTGGCTGCTGGCGGCGCGCTGGAAGCGGCTCTATGCGACGCCGGCGGCGGCGATCGTCGCCGCGATCCTCATCGCCGCGACCAGCCATGGCGCGCCGATCGCCTGGGCCGACTTCACCCCCGACGCGATCCTGGTCGCGCCGCGCTTGTCGATCGCAGCGGCGATCAGCCTCGCCCTGCCGCTGTTCCTCGTCACCATGGCGAGCCAGAACCTGCCGGGCCTCGCCGTGCTCGCCGCCTATGGCTATCGCCCGGCGCCCGGCCCGCTGATCGCCACCACCGGATTCTTCACCCTGCTCGCCGCCCCGTTCGGCGGCCACGCGGTCAATCTGGGCGCGATCACCGCTGCTTTGTGCGCGGCGCCCGACGCCCATCCCGATCCCGACAGGCGCTGGATCGCCTCGGCCTCGGCGGGCTGCGGCTATGTGCTGCTCGGGCTGCTCGCCGGCGCGACGACGCGCTTCGTCGCCGGCGCGCCGATCCTCATCGAGGCGGTCGCCGGCCTCGCGCTGCTCGGCGCCTTCGGCGCCTCGCTGAGCGCCGCGCTCGCGGTCGAGAAGGAGCGCGAGGCGGCGCTGGTGACCTTCCTCACCGCCGCCTCCGGCCTCAGCTTCCTCGGCATCGGCGGCGCCTTCTGGGGGCTGGTCGCGGGCGCCGCGATCCTCGCGCTCAGCCGCGCCGGCGCTGCAAGGCCGCGACCGCCAGCCCGGTCATCGTGAGCAGGATCTGGGCGCCGCAATGGGCGGTGTTGGTGGTGGCGTCATATTGCGGCGCGACCTCGACGACGTCGCCGCCGACGACGTCGAGGCCGGCGACGCCGCGCAGCAACTGGAGGACTTCGCGCGGGCTGAGGCCGCCGACCTCGGGCGTGCCGGTGCCGGGCGCAAAGCCGGGATCGAGGCTGTCGACGTCGAAGGAGACATAGACCGGCCCCGACCCGAGCACCGCCCGCGCCTTGGCCGCGACCGCCTCCATGCCGATCGCGACCGCCTCCTCGCAATGGATCACCGTCATGCCCGACTCGTAGGAGAATTCCCAGAGATATTCGGAGGCGCCGCGGATGCCGATCTGGACGACCCGCTCGGGGTCGAGCACGCCGTCGAGCACCGCCTGGCGGAACGGCGCGCCGTGGTGGAACCTGGAGCCCTCATAGGGGCCGGAGGTGTCGCAATGGGCGTCGATATGGAGCATGCCGACCGGCCGCTTCGCGCCGACCGCGCGCAGGATCGGATGGCTGATCGAATGATCGCCGCCGACCGACAGCGGAACCACGCCCGCCTCGACGACCCGGCGATAGAAGGCCTCGATGTCGGCATGGCAGTCGGCGAGGCTGAAGCGCGAGCGCATCGGGACGTCGCCGATGTCGGCGACCCGCGCCTCCGACAGCGGCGACATCCGCAGCACATGCTCGTAAGGGCCGACCCGCTCGACCCCGCGCACCGCGCGCGGCCCGAACCGCGCGCCCGGCCGGTTGGTGACGCCGAGATCCATCGGCACGCCGATCAGCGCGATCTCGAGCCCGCCGAAATCAGGCGGCTCGCGCAGCTCGGGGCGGTAGGGTGCGGCGAGGAAGCTCGCCGCGTCGGCGAACGGCCATTTGCGCCGCTCGCCGTTGACGAACTGCTGCTCGGCGATCTTGCGGAAGTGGGGATCGCGCATCTCGCCGCCCTTGGCCTCGCCGTAGAGCTCGCGCAGGCGGCTGAGTTTGGCGTCGTCCATCGCGCGGAATCCTCGGGTGCGGGGTGCGAGGCGAACATAGCGGCGGCGGACGGCAGGTTCAATTCGGGCGGGCGGGCCCGCCGGCGTCAGTCCATCACCGCCGCATGCGCCTCGCGATCCGGCGTGGCCGGCCCGCGCGCCGGCGCCGTGGCGCCGCGGATGAGGAACAGCAGCGGGAACGCGCACAGGCTGACGAAGGTCATGATCAGAAAGTCGTTGGAATAGGCCATCACCGCCGCCTGCTGGGTGACGATGGCGTCGAGCGTCGCGCGGCCCGCCTCGGTTCCCGTCGACAGCACGCCGGCGGCGTCGGGCATCCGCAGGGCGTCGTTGAACGGCGAGATCTTCTCGGCGAGCTGGCTGTGGAACGTGCTGATCAGCGTGGTCAGCCGGGCGATGATCAGCGATATGCCGATCGAGGACCCGAGATTGCGGATCAGCGTCCAGATCGCGGTGCCGTCGGTGCGGTAGACGCCCGGCAGGGTCGCGAAGGCGATCGTGTTGAGCGGCACGAACACGAAGCCGAGGCCGAGGCCCTGGACGACGCTGTCGATCGCGATCGCGCGCGCCGAACTCTCGGGCGACCAGTAGACCATCACCCACAGCGATCCCGTCGCGAGCACGAGGCCGAAGAAGATCAGCCGGCGCGCGTCGATCCGCCCGAGCAGGCGCCCGACCATCATCATCGCCACGAACGTGCCGATCCCGCGGGTGCCGAGGAGATAGCCGCTCGCCAGCACTGGATAGCCCATGAGGTTCTGCAGATAGGGCGTCACCAGCGCCATGGTGGCGAGCAGGATGACGCCGATGATGAACATGAAGATCACCGCGATCGAGAAGTTCCAGTCGCGGAAGATGCGCAGCGGGATGAACGGCCGCGTGGCGGTGAAGGAATCGGCGAGGAAGAAATAGAAGCCGACCACCGACAGGATCGCCTCGACGACGATTTCGGCGGAGTCGAACCAGCCCTGGTCCTCGCCGCGGTCGAGCATCATCTGCAGCGCGCCGATGCCGAGCGACAGCGAGAGAAAGCCGAACCAGGCGAACGGCACGTCGCGCCGCAGCACGCTCTCCTTCATGAACACGGAGAGGCCGAGCACGGTCAGCACGCCGAACGGCAGGTTGACGAAGAACACCCAGCGCCAGGAATAGGCGTCGGTCAGCCAGCCGCCGAGCGTCGGGCCCATGATCGGGCCCAGCATGACGCCCATGCCCCAGATCGCCATCGCCGAACCGCGCTGGGCGGGCGGATAGATGTCGAGCATCACGGTCTGCGACAGCGGCACCAGCGCGGCGCCGAACACGCCCTGCAGCAGCCGGAACGCGACCATCTGTTCGATGCTCTGGGCGATTCCGCACAGCATCGAGGCCAGGGTGAAGCCGGCCGCGCAGACGATGAACAGCTTCTTGCGGCCAAGCCGGGTCGCGAGCCAGCCGAGCGGCGAGGTCATGATCGCGGCGGCGACGATGTAGGAGGTCAGCACCCAGTTGACCTGGTCCTGGGTGGTCGAGAGCGAGCCCTGCATATAGGGCAGCGCGACATTGGCGATCGTGGTGTCGAGCGCCTGCATGACGGTCGCCATCATCACGCAGACCGTCAGCATGGTCCGCGCGAACGGCGCCATCGGCTCCGCGGCGGGCGCGCCGGTCACGGCTTGGCGTCCCCGCCGCCGCTGAGATCGGCGAGGAGCGCATCAAGGCTGCGCGTGCGCCCGGTGTCGATCGAGACATAGGCGCTCATTCCCGCGCGCAGGCCGGCGGTGGCCTCGCCGGGGTCGAATTCGACCCGCAGGGGCACGCGCTGCACCACCTTGACCCAGTTGCCGCTCGCATTCTGCGGCGGCAGGATGGCAAATTGCGCCCCCGTGCCGGGCGCGATCGCGCCGACCCTGCCGCGCCAGACCCGATCGGGGAAGGCGTCGACGGTGATCGTCGCGGCAAGCCCGGTGTGGACGTAGGTGAGATCGGATTCCTTCGGATTGACGTCGATCCACAGGCCGCGGTCAGCGACGATCGCGAACACTGGCGCGCCGATCGCGACGAAGCGCCCGAGCTGAATCTGCGTGACCTCGGTCGCCACTCCGGCGATCGGGGCAAGGATCGTCGTATTGGCGAGATTGCGCTCGGCGTCGTCGACCTGCGCCCTGGCTTGCGCATAATCCGGGAAATCCTCCAGTGGGGCGTCGAGCCGGCCGCCGAGTCTGATGCGCGCCGTCATCTGCTGCTGCTGGACGAAGGCGAGAAGCTCGCGCGCCTGGATCAGCGCCGCCGCCGAAGTGTCGGCGTCGACCGCCGTCCCGGCGCGCTGGGCGAGCAGCGCGGTC
>JBEKEI010000149.1:0-11448 GCA_050013915.1 Roseiarcus sp. | reverse complement strand
GGCTGGTCGACCGGATCATCCTGGCGACCTGGACGCAGGAGCGCGCCAGGATCGCCCATCTCCTGCCGGCGATCGAGGCCGCCGGCGTGCTGGTGAGCGCGGTCGACGAGCCCGTCGCCAACATGCTGGCGCCGGGCAACATCATGAACCAGATGCGCGGCGTCGATCTCGCGCTGGAGACGGTCGAGGACAGCGCCTGGGTCCTGCGCGCGCGGCCCGACCTGCTGATCGGCGCTGAATTGATCGCCGCGCTCGCCGCGGCCGACATGAGCCTTGCCGCGCCCGGTCGCGCCGGCGCGCCGGCGCACAGGATCTGGGCGCCTTTCGCCGAGCTCTGCCAGCCGATGTGCATCAGCGACATCGTCTTCTTCGCGCGCTATTGCGACTTCGCGAAGCTGCAGAATTTCGACTTCTTCCACGAGATCGCCGGCACCCATCTCGACACCGGTCCGGGCGCCCCGCCGCTCGTCTCCTACGACGCCGAGATCCGCCGCTACACCCCGGCGTTCCAGGCCGCCTACCCGATCCTGGGGGAATTCTACCGCGTCTCGAACCGCTTCTTTCTCGGCGTTCTCGAGCTGCGCCGGGCGATGCTCGCCTTTCTCTGGGGCGAAGATTTCTACTGGCAGTATATGGCGACCTACCTCGAAATCCTCGAGCGGCATTTCCTCATCGGCGCCGATGTCGTGAAGGGCCCGTTGCGGCTGGTGCGCGCCGAGGGCTTCGACCAGACCGAATGGCTCGGCTGCGTCGACCTCTCGCGCTGCGACCACGCGCGCCAGGGGCTGGCGGGCGATCCCGATGCGGCGGCGACCCGCGCGCTATTCGCCGAGGCGCCGGTCTATTGCCGCGATTCGGGCGACGTCGCCGCCATCCGCGCCCATCTCGAACGGCTCGGCATTCCCCTCGAGCGGCGCCGCGCCGAGGCGCTCGCCTGGCGCAAGGACGCCGCGCGGGTCGAGGCCGTGCGCGGCTTCCGCCTGGGGCTGGACGCGGCGCTGACCGGCGGGTTCGAGCCGGGCCGGCCCAAGGCGCTGGCCTGGGACCATCCGTTCGCGAGCGATTTCATCAAGCTGCCGGGGCTGGCGGCGGCGCCGCTCGCGCCCGGCGCCTGACGGCGCCGGCTCAGCGGCGCTTGCCGAACACCGGGGCGCCCGGGCGCGGCGGCGGCGCGCCGAGGGCCGCGGCGGGCGAAGCTGCAGGCGCCGCGGCCGCCGCGCGCGCGGCGAGCGAGCGGGCGATCAGCGCGTCGACGTCGGCGCGGTCCTCTTCGTCGTCGCCGGCCTCGGGCAGGCGCCCGCGCGCCGGCGCCGGACCGGGGTCGGCGCCGGCGGGCGCCGGACCGTCGCGATTGGCGCCGGCGTCGCCGCGGATGAGGCCGACGAGGCCGATCAGGACCGCGAGCAGCACGCCGTTGAGCAGAATGGCGGGGCGCGGGATCTCCGAGAAGTCGATGACGTCGCCGTAGCGCGGCCAGGTGCCGACCATCACCGCGATCGTCGCGGCCTCGATCAGCGCCATGCCGATCCAGCCCCAGATCGCCGACCGGCCGAAATCGCGCAGCCGGGCGCCGACCAGCGCGGCGACCCCCGCCAGCAGCAGATCCGTCGCCTCGACGAGGATGGCCGGGCCGCCGCCGCTCGCCGCCAGCGCATCGGCGAGCGCGCGCAGGCCGATCACTGCGGCGATCCCGATCCAGTACGGCTTACGCGCGAGCCGGCCGCGGAAGCGCGAGAACACCAATTGCCAGAGCAAAGCCGCGCCCTCGATCGCCGAACGTTCCGCGCGCGAGGATAGGCGCGCAGGTCTTAAGGCAATCGTAAGCCGGGCGCCGGCGGTTCATGGGAAGGCCCGCTGGATCTGGCGCAGCGCGTCCTCATAGCCGAGGCGGATCAGCCGCTGCACCTGCTCGGGGCGGAAGTTCAGCGTGCCGGTGAACAGCCCGCCGAGATCCTCGCTGGGGATGATCGGAACCAGGCGGACGGCGAACGACCACTCGGCGATCGCATCGAGATCGGCGCCGCCGCGCGCCCGGACCAGCCGGAGCATCCGCGCGCGCGCGTGCGCCGCCAGCCGCTCGACCCGGGCGAACCGGTGATTGAGGTAGACGACGACCACGAGGTCGGGGCGGTGGCGCGCGACCGCGAGGATCGGCGTGTTGTCGGCGACGCCGCCGTCGACCAGCGCATGGCCGCCGATCCGCCGCGCCGGGAACACCTCGGGAATCGCCGCCGTCTGCACCAGCAGATCGACCGTCCCGGCGCGCTCGGGCGGATCGCCGAGCGGCACGTGCAGCGCCAGCGGCGCGGTCGGGCCGGCCGGGTTCGCAACGATCTGATAGGGGGTGGCGAGCGTGCACAGGACCGGCGGGGGATCGCGGCGGATCGAGTCGATGTCGACCGTCTCGATCAGCGCGCGCAGCGGCGCGTTGGAGAACAGGCCGACGCGCCGGTTCACGCGCTCGAGCAGCTGCGGCAGGCTGAACACCATGACGATCGAAACGACGGCCGCCCATCGCGCGCCCAGGCCGAACCGGATGATCCCGGCAAGGACCAGCGCGCCGAGCAGCACGATCGGAATCTTGGCGACGATGCGCCAGAACGCCATCGCCGTCACGTCCCGGAACGTGTGCAGCTCGGCGTCGACCTCCGGCTGCAGCGCGTTGAGGAACGGCGAGCCGGAGAAGGCGACCGGCGAGGCGAGGACCAGCAGCGCGAGCTTCAGCGCCGCCGCGCGCCAGTCGAACCGCATGATCGCGCCCTGCGTCAGGTTCGACCAGAACCGCAGCGGGAAATCCCGATCCCCGGTGCGCGCCATCTGGTGGAACAGCGCGCCGTTGAGCGCGCCGACCGAAGTGCCGGCGATCGCGCAGAAATCGCGCAACCCGCAATCGAACAGCGCCAGCATCGCGCCCGCCTCATAGGCGCCCTTGCCGCCGCCGCCCGACAGGACGAGCGCGACCCGCTTGCCCGCGAGGCCGGCAATCCCCTGCCGGACCCCTGGCTGCGCGAGCACCGCGTCGCGCAGGGCGCGCGCGCCTTCCGCGCCGGTCGGATCGGCGCGCGCCCCGGCGGCTTGCGCGTCTGCCTGCGCCATGACGAGCCTCCGGAAGAAGGGGCGATCGCGCGGCAGGATAGCAGATCGGCGCAGGCGGGCAGCAGCGCTTTGCTGCGGGGGAGGCGGCGGCGGACGGATTTGACGGCGAGCGAAAGTGCGATAGCATTTTGGCGCGCCGGGTCGAGCGTCTGTTCGGGTCGGTGGAGGGGCCATGTACATCACGCCGATCTCGATCCTCGGGCTGCTGCTCGGCGCCTTGCTGGGGGTGTTCGTCACCCCGATGCGGGTGACCGATCTGCGCGAGGAGGCGTCGCGCGCCTTCTCGCGGGCGCGCCTCAGCAAATTGTTCGGCCGGCCTGCCCACCGGGGATGGCTGGCGCATCTGGTGTGGCTGGCGCCGCGCGCGCTGTGGGCGGCGCCGCGCGCGCTGCGGGCGGCGCCGCGCGCGCTGCGGCTCGAGTGGATCGCGCTGATCCTGCTGCTGTGGCTGGTCGTCATGGGGTTCTGGGCGGTGGCGGCGATCCGCACGCCCTATGCGACGGACCCGGCCTGGCTCCGCGATCCCAACTGGGTGCGCGGCTTTCTCCTCGGCGCCCTGGTCGGCTTCGCGGCGGCGCCATGGATCTGGCTGCATTTTTCCAGGGACATCAGCGCTAACGAGCAGGCCGACCAGTCCAACGCCAAGGACGCGCGCAACGCGGCGCTCGACCGCTATCGCCTGCAAACGATCATTCTCGGCGTCATCGTGCTGTTCTTGACCGTCGGGCCACTGCTCACGCAGATGCTGCGCAGCGCCGAGAATGTCTCGGCAGGCGCCTTCGGGGTCTCGCTGTCGCTCGCCGAGCACCCCGGCGGCCCGAACCAGGCGCCTCTGCTCAACCTCGGCGGCAACGGGCTGTCTTCCATCGGCGGCCTCACCGACCAGACCCTCCAGGCCCGGCGCATCGGCAACCCCGGCGCGCCGCCGAAGCGGCCGCCGCCCGACATCGACAAGATGGGCGCCGACCTCGCCGACTTCGACTATCTCTCGGTCATCGATCGCGACCGCGCCTATATCGCCTATCTCCTGCTCGCCGAGCGGGCGGACCTCACCGAGATCCTCGCCGGCGCGGACACATCGACGTCGCCCGACCGCAGCCTCGCCCGCTACATCGACTTGGCCCCGGCCGGCGGCGCGGAGATGGATATGCAGTTCGTCGCCGGCACCGCCACGATGTTCGCCTGCCTCAATTATTACGCGGTGAAGATCCGGGACCTCCACCTCTATTTCATCGACACCAGCACCTTCCTCAAGGAACTCTCGATCGATATCAACAGCGACCAGACGGCCCCGCCGTCGCAGGACAATCTGAACCGGCTCGCGACATCGGCGACGGGGGTCGGGCCCGGGCCCATGCAGGGCGAGGGCCTCCAGGGCAAAATCCGGGATGTGTTCCGCCGCGGGGGTTTGTCCAAGGACGACCCGGATCAAGACGGGCGAGTCGCCTGCTGGATCGGCCTGCGCTGGCCGCTGGCGCCCGACCTCGTCACGCCCTATCCCGCGCTGCTGGCCGCCTACAGCCTCGCCGCCGTCGAGTCGCCGGAAGCCGGCCTGCTCTATCTCAAGAACTGGATCGACAAGAACACGCCGGCGCCGGGCGAGACGGCGGGATACGCGAGGCGATGGCACCTGTTGCGCGCCGAACTCGCGGTGTCGCAGATCGCGACGACAACGTCGATCCAGCCCGAGCTCCCGACCGAGCCGCTCGTCGCCTTCGAGCGCAAGCTCACCGACGATTACGCCGATCTCATCCACGTCAATTCCACCGGCGGCATGAAGAAACTCTGCGAGCGGTTCCAGACCCGCGGAATCCACTCGGGCATCGGGCGCTTCCTCGCCTTCAACTACGCCAACGAGCGCAACTATCTCTTCGAAATGGAGACGCCGGAGCTGCTTCAGTCCTGGCGCGACGGACGCCAGCACCGGTCGCTGCAGAACCTCGGCGGGGATCTGCAGGAATCGATGGAATTGTTCCAGGCGGTCGACAGCGACTGTTTCGACGGCGTGCCGTCATTCGAGGCCGACCGTCGGCGCTGGCGGGGGCAGTTCCAGTTGAACGTCGCGCAGTTGAGCGTCGACCGCCTGCCGACGCTGCCGGCCGCCGAACAGGACGGGGAGCGCGCGAACATCCGCCGGCTGCTCGACGGCGCCAGGGACATGCTCGGCGAGCCGCCTTCGGACGCCGCCAGGACGGCGGTCGATCGGCTGCTGTCGCGGCAGTCGTTCGACACCCAGCGCCAGCGGGTGACCCGGCTGCGCGCCCTGTTGAACGCGCCGACCCAATGAGCTATCATCGGCCGGCCCGCCCGTCGGGAGGATCGACATGTTGAGAAACGCAATCTTCGTCGTGCTGCTCGCCTTGACGGTGTTCGCGCCGGCCTTTGCCGCGCTCGCCGACCGGACGCAGCCCTGAGCCTCGAGGACGCCAGGGCCGCGTTCGCCGGTCTGGCGGCCGCGGCCCTCGCCCGCGTCAGTGCGCCGTTTGCAGGGTCGCGAGCCGTTCGGCGATCTTCCGATCGCGCATCAGCGTGTCGAATTCGGCAATCCTGGAAGCCGCTTCGCGACCCGCCGCCGGCAGTCCGGAAATGCTCGTTGCGTTCTTCATGACCCGATCGAAAGCCTCGGAGGCTTTCACGACGCCATTGGCGGACGCCGCGGACGCTCTCACCATCCCGTTGCCCGACTCGCGGCCGGCGGCGCGCTGGGCCGAAGCGAAGGCTTCGAGGTCGGCCTCCATCTCGCGCTTGCGCGCATGCAACGCAGTGAGGCATTGAGCCAGTTCGGTCTCCTCGCCGCGCGCCTCATATTCGGCGCTCTCGATGACTGGTATCTGCGCTTCGAGATCGATCTGCCGGCCAACCAGCGCCTCGGCGATGTCCGTGCGGGCTTCGCCGAGGGCGAGGCGCGCCTTCTGGCTGAGTTCGGCCGCCTTGCCGCGAATCATCCCGACCTGTCGCGAGGCAAAGATGCGCTTGGATGCGACCCGGCCGACTTCGGCGCGCGCATCGTCGATCGCACGCTCGACTTCCCGCAGCGCTTCGCGCATCACGCTTTCGCCCTGCGCGTTTTCCAGAGCGTCGACCATATCGGCGACGCCGCCCGTGATCATCCGCTTGATGCGGATCAAAATGCTATCAGCCATGACGCAACTCCCATTCCGCGCGCGGTTGAACAGGGCGGCGCGCCACGGCTGCCGAACCAACCATACGGACCTTAAGAAACGCTGGCGGCCAGCAATGGCTCTCGGCCATGCGCCGAGACGAAGCCTTAACCATCCCAACGCACGTTGAGCAATAATAAAGGAAGAAGGCAATTCCGCCGTCATCGGTAATGAATTGTTGGGTGCGGACGGGTCATGCATTGCCGATCGACGCAGGGGTATCGCAGCATGGGCCTCTATTTGGTTTTGACGTTGGCCGCAATTGTCGGAATTCTGTGGTTCACCGTCAACAGGCTCGCCGCGCTCGACAGCCGTTGCGATCGCGCCGTCGCCGACATCGATGTCCAGCTCAAGCATCGCCACGGGCTGCTGCCGAACCTCCTGGAATCCGTGCGCGCATTCGCCACGCACGAGCTCGCCGCGATCGAAATGGTCACGCGGGCGCGCAGCGAGGCGCTCGGCGCCAGTTCGGGTGAAGCGCGCATGCGGGCGGAAGCCGTGCTTTCGGCGCAAGTGGCGCAGCTGGTCGGCGTCGCCGAGGCCTACCCGGAGCTTCGGGCGTCGGTGCATTTCCAGGGCTTGCGCGATGAAGTCGCCGGGGCCGAGAACAAGATCGCCGCCTCGCGCCGCTACCTCAACGCCGCGGTCGACGAGTACAACGCGACCCTGCGGCAATTCCCGGCCAGCCTTCTGGCGAGAGTGTTCAACAATTATCGGCGACGGTCGTTTTACGACATCGGCATCGAGCGCGCGCTTCTCGATGACGCGCCGGCATTGAAATTCTGAGCCGGCCCGATGATCCCCCTCCTCTCCGCCCTGGCGTTTCTCGCAAAGCTCTCGCAGGGCGTGGTGGTCTTCCTGGCCTGGGAGCTGGCCTGGCGCGACTACGGCGCGCGCGCCGCGATGCTTGCGTTCGCCGTCGCGGCGGTCATCGCCGCGGCGTCATGCTGGGGACGGCTGCTGTTCGATCCGGCGCTGGCGTTCGCCGCGCACGATCCCGGCCAGTACGTTCCGCCGGGCCTGTTCAAGCTGGCCGCCACTGTCGTCCTCTCCTACGCGACGGGCGGGCTGACGCGACGGCTGTTCGGGGCCGGAAGGAAATATTCCCTGGCCCTGCCGGCGCTGGCTGATTGAACGGGCGGATCGGTCATGCGCGTCAACGGCCTCTACGGCCACATCCGCCGCAACGACGCCAGATCGCTCGCGCTGTTCCTGATCTTCGCCCTGCTCGCCGAGCTGCTCGCCGTCAGCATGACCGCTTCGATGATCGCCGAGGGAGCCTGGGGCAGCACGGCTCCGATCAGCCCGTGGAGCCTGCTGTCGGAGACGGCAACCCGCTCGTGGGGCCATGGCGCGTGGATATTCCACTTTACCGGCTACCTCTGCTGGTTGGTCATCGCGTGGGGCTTCTATCGGCCGATATTGAAGCGCTCGCTCGGCGCCGAGCCGCTGGAGCGCTCCACAGACGCGCGCCTCTACGATCAGGTCGAGGCGCTCGCGATCGCCGCGGGTCTGCCGACGCCGGGGGTCGTCATCATCGACTCGCTCGCCTGCAACGCCTTCGCCGTCGGCCTGACGCCCGGCGATGCGACCATCGCAATCACGCGCGGCCTCGTCGAGACGCTCGACGACAGCGAGCTCGAAGCGGTGCTCGCGCACGAAATCACCCATATCAGGAACCGCGACACGCGCCTGATGGCGATCGCCACCCTGTGCACGGCGATTATTTTTCGCGTCGCCTGGGTCAACGTCGCCTGTTACCTCCAGCCGAGCCCGCAATGGCTGTTCCTGGCGTTGTTCGCGGCGAAGTTCTTCTGGAGCATGCTGGTCGTTCTCGGCTGGTCCTGCATCGCCGCCGGCGTCTGCGTCGTCATGGCGCGGCTGGCGATTTCGCACGCGCGGGAGTTCGTCGCCGACGCCGGAGCGATCGAGCTGACCAAGAATCCGGCGGCGTTGATCTCGGCCTTGACAAAAATATCCGGCCGCGACGAGGTCGCGCATGTCGATTTCGCCACCCAGGCGGCGATGATCTCGCCGATGGCCGAGCGACTGTTCTCGACCCACCCGCCGCTCGCCGACCGCATCGCCGCCCTGCGCCTGGCGCTGCCCGCGATGGCCGACCCGCTCCCCGCGACGGCGCCGGGCGTCCCGTTCGCCCGGGTGGCGGCGCCGAACGCCTTTCTTGCCCGCAATCGCGCGCTGGCCGTCGGCGTGAACGAGAGCCGAGCGCGCGAGCCCACGTTCGCGCAAGCGTTGCGCGAAGGCGGTCCCGGCCTTTCGTTGCTCGGCCGCGTCGCGTTCTGGCGCGCGCTGCGCGAAGAACTGACCGCGCTGAAGCCGTCGGGCTGGGTGTCCCATCCCTACATCCTGGCGCCCGCCGCGCTCGCCAACTTCGCCCTCGTCATCGCCCATTTCGGCCTGTAGGCATTCTTGCATTGGAGGGCGTCGGCGCCAAAACGCGCCCGACGCCGACCGGTGTCGGAAGCGATCGTGCACGAGGCCTTCCCGCTTGGCGGAGCTCGACAAAGGGTGGCATGATCGGCGCCGGGACAATCGTCGACGCATCGGCGGCCGCGCAGGAATTCTCGCGCGAGAGAAAGGGCCGGCTGCGCAGGACAACCGTTCTTGTCGACTCGAGGGGCTGCGAATGAAGCTGTCACGGCGGGGATTGATCCGAGGTTCATTGCTCTGCGGCGCCGCGGCTGTCGGATCGACCCCGCTCCTTGCGCAGCAAGCCGTCGCGGAACCGACGCCGACCGAGCGCGCCAGAATGGCGCAGCTGGCCGCCGACTTCATGGACAGCTATGACGTTCCCGGCCTTTCCGTCGCGATCTCGATTTCCGGACAGGACGTCTACACGCAAGCCTTTGGTTATGCGGACAAGGATAGCGGGGAAGCGCTGACCCCGGGCCATCGCTTCAGAATCGCCAGCATCACCAAGCCGATGACGTCGGTCGGGATATTCCTGCTGATCGAGGCCGGCCGCCTCGCTTTGGGCAGCCGCGTCTTTGGACCCGATTCCATCCTTGGCCAGGATTACCCGACGCCCGCGGACCGCGGCGCCATCGAGCAGATCACGCTCGCGCATCTGCTGACGCATACCGCCGGCGGCTGGAAGAACGACTCGAACGATCCGATGTTCCTCAATCCGCAGATGGACCACCGCGCACTGATCGCCTGGACCCTGCAAAACCAGCCGCTGATCAACGAACCCGGCAAGCAATACGCCTATTCCAATTTCGGCTATTGCCTGCTGGGCCGCGTCATCGAAAAAATCAGCGGCGTCCCCTACGCCAATTACATCAGGGACACGATCGCCGACCGCTGCGCCATTTCCGACATGCAGATCGCCGGCAACACCCTGGCGGACCGGGCCGCCAACGAGGTCAAATATTTCGGTCAGGGCGGCGCCGATCCCTATGCGATGAACGTCGCCAGGATGGATTCGCACGGCGGCTGGATCGCCAGTCCGAGCGACCTGATTAAATTTGCCGCCCAGATCGATGGATTGAATGGCTCAGCGCCGCTCCTGAAGAGGGAAACGCTCAACATCATGACCACGCCATCGGCGGCAAATCCAAAATACGCCAAAGGTCTCATGGTCAACTCGGAGAACAATTATTGGCATACCGGTTCGCTGCCCGGCACGGAAACCATTCTGGTCAGGACCCACAGCAATTTCTGCTGGTCGGGACTCACCAACACCAGAGCCAATTTTCCGGGCATGTCGATCAATCTCGATTGGCTGCTGTGGCACATGGTCAGCAAGGTCTCCGGTTGGCACGCGTGAAGCAGGCAAGTCGACGGGGCGGCTATGGTCGACGTCGGGCGCGGTCTTGCCTGCTGGCTCTCGACAGCGCGAAGACGCGAGCGGCATTCCTCGAAATCGGCGCCCGCGCGCGGTATCGATGAGCCCGCGCCAGGTCAAAGGGGACAGCCATGTCGTCCGAATCACTGCCGGAAGCGGCCGAGCCCGAGTACCTGACGCAGGCGCTCCGCCGGTCGGGGGCGCTCGTCAACGGGCGCGTCCGCGCCGTCACGGTGGCGGACGCCCGGCCGACCGTTCTTTCCCGGGTGATGCGATTGCGCCTGGACTATGAGGGGGATTCGCAGGGCCTTCCGGCGAGTCTATTCTTGAAGACGGGCCTGCCGGAGCGCGCCGGCGGACGATGGATGTCCGGCCGGCAGGAGGTGGCGTTCTACACGGGCGTCGCGCCGGCGGTGGCCAGCGGGATTCTGCCGCGATGCTGGGACGCCCATTGGGAGCCGCAGACCAACGGCTGGCATCTTCTGCTGGAAGACCTCAAGGACTCCCATGCTGTGGCGACCGCCTGGCCGGTTCCGCCGGCGTTCGAGCCGTGCAAGAGCATTCTGGCCGCCTGGGCGGGCTTCCACGCGGCGTGGTGGGATGACCCGAGGCTCGGCGAGAGCATCGGCGGCTGGGTCGAGCCGGACGTTCGCGAACGGCAGGCCAGAGGCTCAATCGAACGGTTTGGAGAGTTCGCCGATCGCTTCGGCGATCGGCTGTCGCCCGACCGGCGCGATCTGTTCGAGCGGGCGTTCGCGGCCGGCCCTCGTCTCTGGCGACGCTACGAGTCGCGCCGCAACCTCACCATCGTCCACGGCGACGCGCACTTCTGGAATTGCTTCCTGCCGAAGGACCCGGCGGGCGCCATCCGGCTGTTCGACTGGGATGGCTGGCGGATCGGCGTCGGCGCCGACGATCTCGCCTACATGATCGCCATGCACTGGTATCCCGAACGCCGGCGCCGGTTCGAACGGCCGCTGCTCGATCACTACCATGGCGCCCTGGCGGAGCGAGGCGTGCGCGGGTATGACCGCAGCGCTCTCGACGAGGATTACCGCCTGTCCGTGCTCGGCTTGATCATGCGCCCGATCTGGCAGGCGCTGAACGACATCCCCCCGGTCATCTGGTGGAACAATCTCGAGCGCATCTTGCTGGCGGTCGATGATCTCGGCTGTCGCGACCTGCTGAGCTGACGGCAAGGCGCGCCCGACGCCGTCCCGCTGTTCGCGGCGCCCGTCATCGGGCCGCGGCGCGGCCGCCTTGTCCCGCTTGCGGGAGTCTGGGGAATGCCAACGCTCCCCGAGAGGTGGCGCGAAGCGCCGGATGAGCGGCCTCGACCTGGCTTCACATCGGCGGCATCTTCTCGAATTTCGGCACGGCCGG
>JBEKEI010000148.1:0-11587 GCA_050013915.1 Roseiarcus sp. | reverse complement strand
CGCCGGGACCCGGCACGCCGCCCAAATAGCGCCGGGGGCGGCCGGCCGGGGCGATCGCCGGCGATTTGATTGGCGGCGAGCGCGACGATAGAGCTTTGTCACCTCATGATTCCGCCTGAAGGAGAGGCGCGCGCCTTCCCTGACCTCGCGCCCGGAACAATGCAATTGTCGCAAACCGAAGTGATCGAACCGCGCCGGGCGAGCAGCTTTCGTGCGCTCGCCCAGAGCGTCATTCTCGCCTGGGACTGGCGGCGTCGGTTGATCGCGTTCGGGGCGGGCGCGGTCGGCGCGCTCGCCCTGCCGCCGTTCGGCGTGCTGCCCGCGGTCCTGGCGCCGATGATGATCGCGGTCTGGCTCATCGACGGCTCAGCCGCCGCCGGCGCGCGCGGACGCACGACCGTTCGATCGGTGCGCTCGGCCTTCGGCGCGGGTTGGTGGTGGGGCTTCGGCTATTTCGTCGCCGGCCTGTGGTGGCTCGGCGCCGCCTTTCTCGTCGAGGCCGACAAGTTCGCGTGGGCGCTTCCGCTCGGCGTCCTCGCCCTGCCCGCGGGGCTGGCGTTGTTTCCCGCAATCGGCTTCGCCCTCGCCCGCCTCCTGTGGTCGCCGGGCCCGGCGCGGATATTCGCGCTCGCCGCCGGCCTCGGCGCGAGCGAATGGCTGCGCGCGATCGCGCTGACCGGGTTTCCCTGGAACGACCTCGGCATGGCGCTCGGCCAGAATCTCGTCCTCGGCCAGATCGCATCGGTGATCGGGCTGCACGGACTTACGCTGCTCACGATCGCCATTTTCGCCGCGCCAGCGACTCTGGCCGACGAACCGCGCGGGCGGTCGCTGGCGTGGCCGGCTTTGGCGGCGCTCGTGACCCTGGCCCTGCTGGCCGGCTTCGGCGGCTATCGCCTTTCGGCCCCGGACTCGGCGCTGGTTCCGGGCGTGAAACTGCGCATCATGCAGCCCGACGTCGCGCAGGATGCGAGTTTCCGGCCCCAGAACGGGGACGCGATCATGCGGCGCTATCTGGCGCTGTCGGACCGGGCGACCTCGCCGACTTCGACCGGCGTCGCCGACGTGACCCATCTGATCTGGCCGGAATCGGCGTTCCCGTTCCTGCTCGCGCACGACCCCCAGGCGCTGGCGCAGATCGCCGAACTCCTGCGCGGCGGCGCGACCCTGATCACCGGCGCCGCGCGCGTCGACGAACCGATCCCCGGGGACAAGCGCGCGCACTATTTCAATTCGATCCAGGTCGTCGACCGGCACGGCGCCCTGCTCGACCGCTACGACAAGATCCACCTGGTGCCGTTCGGAGAATATCTCCCGTTCGCCGACTTGTTCGATCGGTTCGGAATCACGCAATTCGTCCATATTCCCGGCGGCTTCGACGCGGGGACTGGGCCGCGCGTCCTGCGCGCGCCGGGCCTCCCCGAGGCGATTCCGCTGATCTGCTACGAGGCGGTGTTCCCGCGCGAGATCGGCTCGATCTTCCGGTCCGACGAGCGCCGCGCGGCCTGGATGCTGAACCTGACGGACGACGCCTGGTTCGGCGTGACGCCCGGTCCCTACCAGCATTTCGCCCAGGCCCGGCTCCGCGCCATCGAACTCGGCCTGCCGCTGGTGCGCGCGGCCAACAGCGGCGTCTCCGCGGTCGTCGACGGGCTCGGCCGCGTCGTCGCCGAGCTTCCCCTCGGCGTCGAGGGCGTGCTCGACAGCGGGCTGCCAGCGGCCCGATCCCCGACCCCGTTCAGCCGGTTCGCCGCCCTCGGGCCGATCCTGATGTGGATCGCCCTGGTCGCGGCGAGCCTGCGCGCCAAGCGAAGGCGCGCGGGATGATCAGGCTGTCCTTCCGCTTCCTCGCGTTGGTCGCGCTGGCGGGCGCCTTTGCCGCCTGCGTCATCGACGGCGCGCGCTCGATCGCGGACGATCGGCTCTCGTTCACGCCGATGGGCGCGACGGCCTATTGGGCGTTTCCCAACAAGTTCCCGCTGATGCAGGCCTTCGTCGAGCGACGGATCAGTCCCGTGCTGTGGGATCCGATCCTCCTGCGCTTCCTGATGCTGCCGACCTGGGCGGTGCTCGGCGCGCTCGGGGCGGCGCTGTTCTACGCCCTGCGCCGCCGTCCGCCGCCGATCGGCCATTCGAGCCGCCGGCGCTGAGGCGAAAATGAGCCGCCTCGGCCCCTTTGCCCGCAGCCGAGAGCGACTAGATAAGCGCAACCTTTGCAAGGAGTCCGACGATGCTGAATTTCCTGCGCAAGAAAGCGCGCCCGTCCTCTTCGGCCGAAGCCCTGCCCGGGCGGGCGGGCGCGATCGCCACCGCCGAGGCCCATTTCGTCAACGGGCGCCCCCTGAAGGGTCCCTATCCCGCCGGAATCGAGACCGCGGTGTTCGCGATGGGTTGCTTCTGGGGCGCCGAGCGCAAGTTCTGGGAGGCCGGCGCGGGCGTCCATGTGACCGCCGTCGGCTACGCCGGCGGCTTCACCCCCAACCCGACCTACGAGGAGGCCTGCAGCGGGGCGACCGGCCATGCCGAGGCGGTGCTCGTCGCGTTCGATCCCGCAAAAATCTCCTACGAGCAGCTGCTGCGGATATTCTGGGAGAGTCACGACCCGACCCAGGGCATGCGGCAGGGCAACGACGTCGGGTCGCAGTATCGCTCCGCGATCTACGCTACGAGCCCCGCGCAGCTCGCGGCGGCGAAGGCTTCGCGCGAGGCCTATGGCGCGGCGCTGAAGGCGAAGGGCCTTGGACCGATCACCACCGAAATCGAGGCGGCTGGGCCGTTCTATTTCGCCGAGGCCTACCATCAACAATATCTCGCCAAGAACCCGGCGGGTTATTGCGGGCTCGGCGGCACCGGGGTTTCCTGCCCGATCGGCGTCGGCGTGAAGAGCGCCGTCGCCTGAGCCAGGCGTGCGGCGGCGCGGCTCAGGCCGCGGCGTCGAGGCCGTAGAGCGAATGCAGGGTCCGGACGGCCAGTTCGGTATAGGCGGCGTCGATCAGGACCGAAAACTTGATCTCCGAAGTCGTGATGGCGCGGATGTTGACGCCTTTCTCCGCGAGCGCCTTGAACGCCCGGGCCGCGACGCCGGAATGGCTGCGCATGCCGATGCCGATCGCGGAGACCTTGACGACGTCCTGGGCGCCTTGCAGCAGCGCATAATTGATCTGGCCGCGCCGCTCTTCGAGAATCGCCCTGGCGCGCTTGAATTCGGCGGCCGGCACCGTGAAGGTGATGTCGGTCGTCGTGGTGTCGTCCGAGATGACCTGGATGATCATGTCGACGTTGATGTTGGCGTCGGCGAGCGGCAGGAAGATCGCCGCCGCCACGCCCGGCTTGTCGGCGACGCGGCGCAGGGTGATCTGGGCTTCGTCCCTGGAGAAGGCGATGCCGGTGACGATCTGGCTTTCCACTATGTCCTCCTCGTCGCAAATCAATGTGCCGGGACTGGGATCGGCGGGGTCGTCGAACGACGACCGGACGGTGACCTTGACCTTGTGGACCATCGCGACCTCGACCGAGCGCACTTGCAGGACCTTGGCGCCGAGCGAGGCCATTTCGAGCATTTCCTCGAAGGCGACGCGCTCGAGCCGCCGGGCTCTGGGAACGACGCGCGGGTCGGTCGTGTAGACCCCGTCGACGTCGGTGTAGATGTCGCAGCGCGCGGCGCCGAGCGCGGCGGCGAGCGCGACCGCCGAAGTGTCGGAGCCGCCGCGCCCGAGCGTCGTCACCCGGCCGCTCGCCGCGTGCAGCCCCTGGAAGCCGGCGACCACGGCGGTCTCGCCGGCGGCGAAGCGGGCGATGATCTTCGACCCGTCGATACCGGCGATGCGCGCCGCGCCATGGGCGTCGTTGGTGAGAATCGGAATCTGCCACCCCTGCCAGGACCGCGCCGGCAGGCCCATGTCGTTCAGGACGATGGCGAGCAGGCCGGCGGTGACGAGCTCGCCCGAAGCGACGATGGCGTCATATTCGCAGGGCTCGTAGAGCGGCGCCGCCTCGGCGGCCCAGGCGACCAGTTCGTTGGTCTTGCCCGACATCGCGGACACGACGACGGCGACCTCGTGGCCGGCGTCGACTTCGCGTTTCACATGGCGCGCCACGTTGCGGATTCGCTCGACATTGGCGAGCGAAGTGCCGCCGAACTTCATCACCAGGCGCGTCATGGGGTTCCCGACGAGTGTCGCGCCGCCGGCGGCTCGCGCCGACGGCGAAGGGCGCGTATAGAGGGCGCTGTTCGGGCGGTCAACGCCCCCGGTCCGTGCGGAGTTCGTTCGCAATGCCAGTCGCCCCTGCACGCTCCAGCGTGGATCCCGCCGATGTCGCGCGCTTCGAGGCGATCGGCGACGCCTGGTGGGACCCGGAGGGTTCGATGGGCGCGCTGCACCGGATCAATCCGGTCCGGATCGGCTGGCTGCGCGATTTGATGGTCCGCCATTTCGGGCTCGCGCGCGAACGAGCCGCGCCGCCGCTGGAGGGGCTGGCGATTCTCGATATCGGCTGCGGCGCCGGCCTGCTGTCGGAGCCGCTCGCGCGGCTCGGCGCCGCGGTGACCGGGCTCGATCCCGCGCCGGGCAATATCGCGGCGGCCGAGCGCCACGCGGCCGAAACCGGCGCGCGCGTCGCCTATCGCGCGGCGACGCTCGAACAGGCGGCCGAGGAAGGGGCGACCTTCGACGTGGTTCTGGCGATGGAGGTCGTCGAGCATGTCCGCGATATGCCCCGCTTTGTCCGGACGGCCTGCGGCCTCGTCCGGCCCGGCGGCCTGTTCGTCGCCTCGACCCTGAACCGGACGCTGAGGAGCTTCGCGCTGGCGATCGTCGGCGCGGAATATATCCTGCGCTGGCTGCCCCCCGGCGCCCATCGCTGGGAGCAATTCGTCACCCCGGACGAACTGGTCGACGCCTTCCGTCCGGCCGGACTGCGGGAGTTCGCCCGGACCGGGGTGGTCTACGATCCGCTGCGCCGCGCATGGCGGCTCGGCCGCGACACCGGCGTCAACTATATGATCGCCGCCAGCCGGCGCTAATTGGCGGGACAGTCCTTCTGGACGCGCTCGAGCGCCTGCGAGAAGCCGGCGAGCGAATAGGTGTCGGTCGTGACGTTGCCCTTCTTGGAGGCGGCCTTGACCTGAAGCTTGGCGGCCTTGCGCATCTGGTCGATCAACTGGCCCTCCCTGGCGGCGTTCTTGACCCAGAGATTGGCGGTCTTGGCAAGCAGTTCGAACGATTGGTCGCCGACGATCGCCATCGCCTGGGTGTCGGCCGCCTTCTTCTTCGCGCTCGCCGCGGTTTCATCGGGAGCGTTGGCGACTTCGAAGCCCATGATGAACGACACCTCGTGCCGCACGCCCTCGCCGGGCCGATCGGAGATGAACGCATAGGCCGCATCGCGCTTCAGGTCGGCGGGAGCGCGGTCCTTGGGCTGCGCCAGCGTGTAGCAGACGCGTCCCTTGGCCGCCTGCGTCTGATAGACCCCCCAATCGCCGAAGCTCGCCACCAGAACGGGTTTGGCGGCGCCGCCCTCGGCGTTCTTGTCGGCCGGCTTCGCCTTGTCGGCGGCGGCGCTCGCCTTGGCCGGCTTCTTCTTGGCCGTTGTATTGGCCTGGTCGGTGGCCGCGCCCTGCTGCGCGCGCGCGACCCCCGTCGGCAACAGGCCGAGCGCGGCGCACAGGACGATGGCGGTTGGTTTCGCGAAGCGAATCATGGGATGAACGACTCCGGCGGACGCCACGGGCTCAACTTCGGTACATGGGCAGCGTTACATGGGCGGCGAACCGGGCGAAATTCTGACCCGCCGCCCGGCTTCGATCGACGCCGCGGCGAACCTATCCAATTTTAGTGAATAAAGACTCAAATTCGAGGAATGCGATGAAAGCCCTGGTTTGCGAGGCCTATGGCCCTCCCGAAACGCTGCGGATCGTCGACTTGCCCGAGCCGGTCCCCGGCGCCGGCGAGGCGCTCGTCGACGTCCATTACGCCAGTCTCAACTTCTTCGATCTGCTCGTCATCGAGAACAAATACCAGGTCAAGCCGCCGCTGCCGTTCTCGCCGGCGGCCGAGTTTTCCGGGCGCATCGCCGCGCTCGGCGCCGGCGTCGACGACTTGGCGGTCGGCGATCGCGTGCTCGGCTACACCGGCTTCGGCTGCGCGCGCGAGCGCGTCGTCGGCCCGGTGAGCCGGCTGGTGAAGCTGCCCGACGGACTGGCGGACGAAAAGGCCGCGGGCCTGTCGATCACTTACGGGACGACGCTGCACGCGCTCCGCCAGCGCGCCGACCTGAAGGCGGGCGAAACCCTGGTCGTTCTGGGCGCCTCGGGCGGCGTCGGCCTCGCGGCGGTCGAGATCGGCGCGCTGATGGGCGCGCGGGTGATCGCCTGCGCCTCCTCGGACGAAAAGCTCGCCTTCGTCCGCAAGTTCGGCGCCCACGAGACGATCAATTACGCGACGCAGGACCTGCGCGCCGAGCTCAAGCGGCTGACCGGCAGCCGGGGCGTCGACGTGGTCTACGATCCCGTCGGCGGCGCCCTGACCGAGCCGGCGCTGCGCTCGCTCGGCTGGCTGGGCCGCCTGCTCGTCATCGGCTTCGCCTCGGGAGACATCCCCAGGCCGCCGCTCAATCTCGTGCTGCTGAAGGGCTGCGACATCAGGGGCGTGTTCTGGGGCGATTTCGTCGCGCGCGAGCCGGCCGCGCACCGCGCCAACATGGCCGCGCTGCTCGGCTATGCCGCGAGCGGGGCGATTTCGGCGCATGTCCACGCCGCCTACCGGCTCGAATCGTTCCGCGAGGCGTTCGGCGCGATCGCGCGCCGCGAGGCGCTCGGCAAGGTGCTGCTGGACCTGCGGGCCCGACCCTAGCGGCGGCATTTGGCCGCTGCCTTCACGAGACCTTCAGACTTGCATCGCATGTTGCGGTGCACCATAAGGTTTGCGTCGGGGGGACGCGCGTATGGGCCGCCGTAGAACCCTGGAGACGAAATTTGGATTCCGCATTTCACGATACGATTCGCCGCCTTTGGGCCGCCGACATGCCGGCGTTTCGCGATCATCTGCTCCGCCTCGACCCGCAGAGCCGGCGCGACCGCTTCAGCGGCGGCGTCTCCGATGATTTCCTCATCGACTATGCCGCCCATTGCTTCGGCGCCGGCGACCTCGTGTTCGGCGCCTTCGTCGATGGCGCCCTGCGCGGCGCGGGCGAATTGCGCTCGGCCGATTCGATCTGGAGCGAGCGGGCGCCGTTCAGGCAGAAGGCGGTCGCGGAAGCCGCGTTCAGCGTCGAGGAGCCCTATCGCCGGCGCGGGCTCGGCGAGCGGCTGTTCGCCCGCATCGTGCGCGCGGCGAGCAATCACGGCGTCGAGACGATCGAGATCATGTGCCAGGCCGACAACCGGCCGATGCAGAAACTGGCGGCCAAGTTCTCGACCGAGCTGCGGTTCGAGGCGCATGAGGTCAATGGGCGGCTGATCGCGCGGCGTCCGACCGCCTTCTCGCTGTGGCGCGAGGCGACGCAGGACGTCGCCGACCTCGCCGCCGCGATGGCCGAGGCGCAGCTGCGCTCCCTGTTTCCGCACCGGCAAAAGAGCGCCTGAGGGACGCATCGGCGCCGGGCGCGCGCCTCACATCTGCCGCTCGAGCATCATGGTCTTGATCTCGCCGATCGCCCGGGCCGGGTTCAGCCCCTTCGGGCAGGTCTTGGCGCAGTTCATGATCGTGTGGCAGCGATAGAGGCGGAACGGATCCTCGAGATTGTCGAGCCGGGCGCCGGTCGCCTCGTCGCGCGAATCGATCAGCCAGCGATAGGCCTGGAGCAGGACGGCGGGGCCGAGATAGCGGTCGCCGGTCCACCAGTAGCTCGGGCACGAGGTCGAGCAGCACGCGCACAGGATGCATTCGTAGAGCCCGTCGAGCTTGGCGCGATCGGCCGGCGTCTGCTTCCATTCGGTCTCCGGCGGCGGCGAATCGGTCTTCAGCCAGGGCTCGACCGAGGCGTGCTGGGCGTAGAAATGCGAGAGGTCGGGCACGAGGTCCTTGACGACCTCGAGGTGCGGCAGCGGATAGATTTTCACCGCGCCCTCGATCTCGTCCATGCCGCGCGTGCAGGCGAGCGTGTTGACGCCGTCGATGTTCATCGCGCACGAGCCGCACACGCCCTCGCGGCACGAGCGGCGGAAGGTCAGCGTCGGATCGATCTTCGACTTGATCCAGATCAGCGCGTCGAGCACCATCGGCCCGCAGTCCTTGCGATCGACATGATAGACGTCGATGCGCGGATTGGCGGCCTCGTCCGGGTTCCAGCGGTAGATGCGGAACTCGGTCGTCTCCTGCGCGCCGGCGGTCTTCGGCCAGCTCTTGCCGGGCGTGGGGCGGGAGTTTCTGGGGAGGTTGAACTGGACCATGATTGTCTTCCGTCGACCTTGGGGCGGGTAATTCCAGAGTTTGGCGCGATCCCCCGCCCCGGCCCTGCCACCGCAAACGCTCCGCGTCTGTCGGGACAAGGGGCAAGCGTGAGCATACATCTCGATAGCGCCAGCAATAACAATGAATTATCGGATGGACGGCAAAATCGGGACCATGCCGGGATCCCTGTGGCGCGGGCCCGCCATCCCCACCCGTCGCCCGGGTCCGACAGCGGTGAGATTTTTGGATTTTTTTGTCGCGGGTTTTGAGCGATTTCAAGGGCCTGCGAGCAAAAGGACGCCTCCTGGCGCCTCCCACGGCGCCGTTGTTTCTGGGGCGCTCGAACGGCTCCGGCGGCAGTAGCGACAGAACGAAGCCGAATGGCGCCGCCCAGGCCATCGCTTGGTCGGCCCGCCATCCCCCTGCGTCGCCCAGGCCGGGAAATTTTTGGAAATTTTTGGAAAGCTTCGGAAAGCTCCGGAAGGCTATTGAAAAGCTTCGGAAGGCTATTGAAAAGCTTCGGAAACGATCTGTCTTCCGATTTCATGAGATTTATTGGGATTCCGAGGGCTTGCGAGCGAACGGAAGCCCTTTGCGACCCCGCGGCGCCCGCGCGTCCCGGGCGTTCGAAGGCCGCGGCGGCGCCAAGCGCTGGAACAAGGCCGAATGGCGCCCCGAACGAACCGAAGCCGCCAACCGCGAGGATCGCCTCGGAGGGCGCTTCTCGACGGTGAAGGAGCGGGCGCCCTCGGGAGTTACGCAAAGATCGGCCCCTTTCGAATTCCGGTCGCAATTCCCGCCCCGCCGCCACTGCGCGCCGGCGCCTCTGGTCGCAACTTTCGAACTCTATCCAGAAATCTTGAATATGTCCAGCATAATTTCTGTAAATCAGCATGAACGAGGCATGGCGGCCGCAAGCGGCCGGCGGCGCCGCAGCAATCCGCGCACACGCCAGGACTTTGCGACCCATCGGATAAATCTCTGTGATTGCTGGCGCCATCGAGACGTCTGGTCACGCTTGCCCCTTGTCGGGGAGGGTCGGGACAGGCGGTCGGGCGCCGCCTGGAATTCGTCGGGGTCGGCTCAGTCGGCGACATTCGTTCACTGCGCGGAGCCGAGGTCAACAGATTCTCGTATGACGACATGCGACATTCTGGCGGCGGCGGGAAGATCGCACAGGTGTGGTCGGTCATCGACAAGGCGGCGATCGAAGCTCAGCGCGCGCGCCCGTCCCGCTGCGCCGCCGCGACGGCGGCGACCAGTTCGGCGGCGACGAGGTCGAGCGGGGCGGACGAGCGTTGCGCGCGCGCGAGAATCACCGCGCCTTCGCAGGCCGAAACCAGCAGCGTGGCGAGCGACGGCGCGCGCTCCTCGGCGACGCCGCCTTCGGCGAGCAGGGCGCCGATCTGGGCGACCCAACGGCGGAAGACCGTCGCGGCGCGGTCCACGAGTTCGGGCGATTCGGCGGCGACCGCGACGGCGGCGATCGCGCAGCCCGAACCGAAACGCGAGCCCGCGAGGACGGCCCGCCACAAGCCGATGAACGCCTGCGCGATCTCGGTCGCGGGGCGCCCGGCGAGCGCGCCCAGCGATTGCATGGCGAACTCCCCGGCCGCATCGAGGGCGCCGAGCACGAGCTCGTCCTTGCCGCCGGGAAAGTGGTGGTAGAGCGACCCTCTGGGCGCCCCCGACGCCTTCAGCACCTCGCTGAACGAGGTGCGCTGAAGCCCCCTGGCGGCGAGCGACAGCGCCGCCTTGCGAACCATGCGCGTCCTGACGTCGTCCACGAAGGCGCTCTCCTTGACTATGACGGTCGTCATAGGCTATCACTATGACGACCGTCATAGTCCAGCCGGGAACCCTGCTCATGCCGATGATAGACATTTACGCGTCCGCCGGAACCTTCGCCGACATTCATCGGCTCGCCGCCGATGCGGCGGCGACGGTCAAGCGAATCGAGGGGGTCCCCGACATCCCGATGTTCCGCAAGAACACCGCCGCCTTCGTCCACGAGCTGCCGCCCGGCGCGATCGCCAATGTCGACGGCGACAGCGACTATGTGCGCGTCCAGGTGCTGACCAACGCCGGCGCGCTCGATCGCGACAAGCAGATCGCCGTGGTCCGGCAATTGACCGAGCTCGTCGCCGCAGCCGCGGGCGATCCGACGCTCGCGCAGCGAACCTGGGTGCTGCTGTCCGAAGCCGCGCCCGGCGGCTGGGGGCTGTGGGGCCATGCCCATAGCAACGAGGAGCTGGTCGGCGCCGCGCGGGCGGAGATCGCGAAGCTGAAGGGGTGAAGGCGGGGGTCGGCGCGCGGGTCTGTCGCAACGCCCGCGGCGCGCTTGCGCCGGCAGCGCCGGAACGGCGATGCGCGGTCAGCGCCGCGCGCGTCTCGCTTCGGCGGCGATGAGCTTCAATTTGTCGGCGACGCCGGCTTTGTCGCCAGCGGGACAGTCGTTCAGGCCGGGCGTCCAGAAATCCTCCGGCAGGCGCGCGCAGCAGGCGAGCGCTTCGTCCTCGTCGCCGAGCCGCGCGTGACAATCGGCTTGCGAAAGCAGACCTAAGCCGAGGTCCTCCCGCTCCTCGGGCATGATCGCCTCGCTGCGAGCAAAGTCGTCGAGCGCGTCCTGGTATTCGCCGAGATGCTTGTGAACCTCCGCGCGCGCATAATAGGCCAGCGGATGGGTGTCCGACTCGAGAACCTTGTTGATATCGTCGAGCGCGCGACGCGGCTCGCCAAGGCGCATCCAGGCGAAATGGCGGCCGAAATAGGCGTCGCTGCTGTTCGGATTTTCGCCGAGCCATCCCTCGACAATTTTCAAATAGCGCTGCGGGTCCGTGCGCCGAATGTCATGAAGGACTTTCTCCTCGGCTTCTGTCGTCGGCTCTTTCATCGATATGCACCCGAATTGGTACGACTCACGTCGACGTCGCGTTTCCGCCGCAGCGATCGGACACTTGCCCCAGCATACAATCGCGCAATGTCCGCCCCATCCCCCGTAATCGCCGCGCCCGAGTTGACCGTTGAGCTACAACCCCCAGCAAAATTGAAACGCTTCCTGCCATTCCTTCACGCGCTCGGGTCGGTCCGGATAGGGATTTTGTGGGAGGCTTCGAGGCGGGAGTTTACGAGCGCCAGCCCTCCATTGATTGCATGGAGGCGATTATGCGCGAGAGCAATTCGAACGCGAGGACGAC
>JBEKEI010000147.1:0-11598 GCA_050013915.1 Roseiarcus sp. | reverse complement strand
CGGCGCCGGCCTCCCGCGCGGCGCGCTCGGTCGCGAGGCGTTCGTCGGCCCGCGCCTGCACGGCGTCGAGCACGACGCTTTGGCCCGCCCGCAACGCCAGCGCCGCCTCGCGCCAGAGCCGCGCGTAGACTCGCCCACTGACGCCCGCGCCATAGGCGGCGCCCGGTAGCCGCTCCGTTTCCGCCACGCCGAACAGCCGCTTTCGTTCGACGTCGCTGCGCAGCAGCGCCGCGCCGGGCGCCCGGCCGAGTTCGGGCGCGAGTTCCGCCGCCAGCCGGCTCTTGCCCGTGCCCGAGAGCCCGCCGACCGCGAGCAGGTGGACGGGCGCGGGCGCGAGAAATTCCTCGGCGAACCAGAAATAGCGGCGCGCAGCCGCCGCCGCGCGGTCGCGCGCGGCGCCCTCGAGATGCGCGAGGCCGGCCGCGACGACCTTGGCGCGGATCGCCGAGCGGATCGACAGAAAGATCGGCAGCGCGGCGAGGCCGGAAAGCTGCGCCGCGTCGTTCGCGGCGAGGTAGCGGTTGAGGACGAGATTGGCGGCGCGGCGCAGGCCGCGCTCCTCGAGGTCCATCAGCAGGAAGGCGAGATCGTAGAGCACGTCGCCGCTGGCGATCGAATCGTCGAATTCGATCGCGTCGAACAGCACGGGTTCGCCGCCGATCAGAGCGATATTGCCCAGATGCAGGTCGCCGTGGCAGCGGCGAACGCAGCCTGCGCGCCCGCGCGCGACCAGCAGATCGCGCACGCCCGCCAGATTCGCGCGTGCGTCGGCCGCCAGCCGCTGCGCCCGTCCGGGTTCGAACAAGACGGGATCGCGCGCGAACGCCGCCTCATTCTGGTCGAGATAGGATTCGAGCGCGCGGGTCGCCGTCTCGCCGTCGCGCGACGGCGCGCGCCGATGCGATGCGAGGATCGCGGCGGCGAGCCGCTCGATCAGCTCCCGCCCGAGCGCGCCGCGGTCGGCGAGCCGGTCGAACGTCGCCTCCTCGTCGAACCGGCGCATGTGGACCGCCCATTCGACCACCTCTCCCGAGCCGCCCAGCGCCAGGCCCCGCGGCCCGCGCACGATCGGAACGACGCCGAGATAGACGCCGGGCGCATTGTCGCGGTTGACCACGAGTTCGTGCTCGCAGGCGGCGCGGCGCCGCTCCAGGGTCGAGAAATCCATGAAGGGAAAGCGCACCGCGCGCTTGACCTTGTACGCCTCGTCGCCGGCCAGGAAGACCGCCGCCCCATGGGTGTCGATCCGCCGCACCGGCGCGCCGCGCGCAAAGCCGGCGGGGTCGGCGAGGAAGGCGAACACCTCGCCCTGCCCGGCGGCGTCCGGGCGTCCTGACCGGCTCATCGGCGTCCTCGCGCGCCCGGCGACGCAAGGGGCGCGGCGGGGCGGCTCACGGGCGCCTCCCGCGAACGCCGCTTCCGCCGGTTCCATGTCGCGTGTCCCGAGCAAGTCCGGCGTACCAATGACGAAACGGGCGCGACGCGAGTTGATCCAGCGCAAGCGGCGCCGATCCGTCGCAGTGTCACAGCAAGGCGCGACCCGTCATAGTGGAGATGCCGCGCAGCCGCGGCGCGCCGGCGCCGCATCAGCCACATCGACGTTCCCGCGCGCCGCCCCAGGCGCGAGATCGCAATTGGGAAAGACGAGTCAATCCGCTTCCTTCCGGCTCCCGCCCGGGCTTCACCCCGACACCCGCTGCGCGTCGTCGATCGGCATCGACGCCAGCAGGTGGCGCTGCAGTTTGCCGGTCGTGCTGCGCGGGAGGTCGCGGGCGGCGAGGAACTGCACGTATCGCGGGCGCTTGTAGCCGGCGAGGCGCTCGCGGCACCAGGCGACAATCTCGGCGGCGTCGACCGATTGATCGGGGCGCAGCGCGATCGCCGCCTTGATGGTCTCGCCCCAATGCGGGTCCGGCACGCCGAACACGCAGACCTCCTGGACGGCGGGATGCCGGGCGATCGCGGCCTCGACTTCGGCGGGATAGACGTTCTCGCCGCCGGTCTTGATCAGATATTTCTTACGATCGACGAACACGAGCGTCCCGTCCGCCTCCCGGCGCAACAGGTCGCCGGTGTGCAGCCAGCCGCCGCGGAACGCCTCGGCCGTCGCCGCTTCGTCGTCGAGATAGCCGGACATCACGCTCGGCCCGCGAACGACGCATTCGCCGGGAACGCCGACGGGGGCCTCGTTCATCGCGTCGTCGACGATGCGGACGTCCATCAGCGGCGAGGGACGCTTGCGCAGGCTCGGCGTCTCGCCCGGTCGGATGATACCGTGCGCAAGCAGATAGCTCGTCTCGCTCTGGCCGAACGCGTCGAAGAACGCGATGTCGCAAGCCGACGTGAGCTGCGCGACGATTCCGGGCATCATGTTGGCATAGCCGATCGCGAACCGGAAGCTGGACAGATCATGGTCGCCGCGCCGCGGATGGTTCAGGAAATCGGTGAGCACGCCCGGCAGCAGCAGCGTCCAGGTGAGCCGGTCGCGCGCGATCATCCGGAACATCGTCTCGACCTCGGCGCGGCGCAACGTCGCGAATATCCCGCCCGAGATCAGCGTCGCGTAGAGCGACTCGTCGCCGCCGCAATGGTAGAGCGGCAGCCAGCCGACGAAGCCGTCGCGCCCGCCGAGGCCGAACCATTGCGCGAGGCGCAGGCCGCGGACCGCCGCCGCGCGCTGGCTGATCATCGCGCCTTTCGGCCGGCCGGTCGTGCCGCTCGTGAACAGCACATTGTGGATGTCCTCGGGCTCGGCGACCCACGGCGGCTCGGCTGCCGAGGAGCCGGCGAGCAGGTCGCGCCACGAGACGAAATCCGCGCTCGCGTCGAAGGCGATCCAGTGGGCGATCTCCGACGCATCTTCGCGGATTTTCCGGGCGACCGGCGCCAGCGGACCGGAGACGAGGACCGCGGAAACCCGGCCGACCCCCAGACAATGGCGCAGTTCGTCCACATGCAGCCGGATGTTGAGCGTCACGGCCGTGACGCCGAGCGCCGCGACGGCGGCATAGGCGACGACATATTCGGGCCGCGTCTCGGAAAGGATTGCGATCCGGTCGCCGCGCCGCAGGCCGAGGCCGGCGAGCGCATGGACGAGCCGCCAGGCCCGATCGCGCAACTCGGCGTAGGTGATCGCCTCGTCCTCTGAAGTCACCGCGACGCGGTCGGCGAACAGCGCGAACGCGCGCCGGAAAACCCCGTCGATGCCGACGCCGGAGGCGGCGGCGACCGCCGCGCGGGCCGTCAATTCGGTCATGGCATCCTCCGGGCCCCGGACTCGGGCGACGCCCAACAACAACGGAATCGATCGGAGCGCAACAGTCTCGGTCTGCGGCGCGGACGTCGCCCCGGGGCTCTGGCGCGCGGCCGCATCGAGCCGCGCCGCTCCTTCACGCCCCCGACTCCAGCGCCCGTCCGAACGCCTCCCGGTAGCGCTCCGCCAGCGTCGCGGCGCTGCGCTTGGCGGGGAGCCACTCGGTCTCGTCGTCGGAATGGGCCATGACTTCGAAGTACAGCCTCGGCACTTCGCGCAGATATTGAACTTCGCGCAGCGCGAGGCGCTGGCGCCGGATGTTTTCGACCCCGAACCGCCTCAGCAGAAAGGGGTAGCATTTGAGCTCCGTGATGAGAATCACGATCTTATGCTCGGCCCTGGTCGGATCGAACTCGACGAGGTCGTCGACCGCCTTGCGGGCGCTCTCGTAGGAAAGGTACAAGAGGTAGATCGCGTTGATCAGCGCGCCGCGCCATGGATCGGGTTCGTCGTCGTGGTCGGGCGGCGGGGCGGCGGCGCGCGGCGGCGCCAGAGTCGCGAGCCTGCGCTGCGCATCGCGCAGCGCCTTCATGTAGGTATAGAATTCCGTGATGTTGTTGACGACCGAGGCCTCGAGCACCTGCAGGTCGCGCGCATTGCTCTGGAAGACCGGGAAATAGTCCTCGCTGGAGACGAAGCCGGCGGCGCCCGACGCGCGCACGCCGTCAGCCGCGGCGGCGCCCTCGGCGGGCGGGGACTGGAACTGATCGACGTAGCGTTTGCCGATGTCGAAGATCGTGCCGACGCGGCACAGCGTGCTGATCTCGCCGGCGAACAGGTCGACGACGCCGAGCCGGGCGCTGCCGGTCTGATAGGCCCAGGCGATCGCGGCGCCGCACAGCGTCGCGATCGTACCGAGATAGCCGAGATTGTTGAGAAAGTAATGGACGGCCCTGGCGGCGTGATGCGAGCCGCACTGGGCGCCGCCGTCGGGGCAAGGCTCATAGAATTGTTCGAAGGCGGCGATCGCCGCGATGATCAGCACAACCGGAACGGAAACCAGCAGCAGCAGCCGCGCCATCCGGAAGATGACCTGGACGTCGGCGAGGTGCCGGGAGCGAAAGAAGCGGAACAGGGTCGACGCCGCTTCCTCCGACGAAAGCACCGAGCCGGCGACGGGGCCCATCGCCCGCCACAAGATTCCCGGCGATGATCGCCACCCGCCGCGCGGGCCCCGATCGGTGGTCCAGCGATCCATGATCTCGCCCCCTTCCGGCCACTACTCGACGCGATCGGCGCGCGCCGACGCGAGCCCCGGGGCGCCGACTGGCCCCGCCCCCGACGCGCGAGAATCGAGACGCTCGGAGCGCGCGGCCCGCGCAGCCCAACATAGCAGAGCGCCCCGTCACGGTCGCACCGCCGGACGCCCGCCGATGCCGAACGCCCGGCCGCCTCAGGTCGTCTCCGTCACCTTGCGCAGATGCGGGGGGTTGTCGGGGTCGCGGCCGAGAGCGCGGGCGGCGGCTTCGACGATTCCGTAGAAGCGATGCAACATGACGATCGGCGTCAGCGCGGGATGGCCGGCGGCTGGAACGGCGAGCGCGGCGCCCGGCGCGGGATCGGCGTCGATCCGCAGCACGCGCGCGCCCATGCCGGCGAGCCGCGCCAGCGTCTCGGCGAAGCCGTCGCGCGCCGCGTCCTGCGGCGCGAAGGCGATGACGGGAAAGCCGGGCGCGATCACCCCGGCGGGACCGTGCAGCACTTCGGCCGAGGAAAAGGCCTCGGCATGGATCGCGCAGGTCTCCTTGAGCTTCAGCGCGGCCTCGGCGGCGATCGCGAAAGTCGCGCCGCGCCCGATCACATAGGCCGAACGCGCGGCGGCGATTTCGGCGACCAGGGCGGGCGGCGGCGGCGGGTTGCGCCCGCCGAGCGCGGCCGGCAACGCCGCGAGCGCCCCCGCCAACCCCGGGTCGACGGCCCAGCCCGCGACCAGCGCCGCGCCGGCGACCAGCGCGGCGATCATCGACTTGGTCGCCGCCACCGATCGCTCGGGCCCGGCGTGGAGCGGCAGCAGCAGCCGGGCGCCCGCCGCGACAGGGGAATCCACCTCGTTGACCAGCGCGACCGTCAGCGCGCCTGCGCGGCTCGCCGCCGCCTGCAGCGCGACAATGTCGGGGCTGCGGCCTGATTGCGAGATCGTGATCGCCAACGCGCCGTCGAGCCGCAGCGGCGCGTCATAGAGCGAGGCGATCGAGGGGCCGATCGAGGCGCAGGGAACGCCGAGCGCGACCTCGACGAGATATTTCAGATAGAGCGCGGCGTGGTCGGAGCTGCCGCGCGCGATCGTCACGACGACGCGCGGGTCGCGCGCGCGCAGCAGCGCGGCGATCTCGGCGGTCGCCGCGAAATTGGCGGCGAGCTGGCGCGCGAGGATCGGCCCCGTCTCGGCGATTTCCCTGGCCATCAGAGAGGAAGGAGCGGGCACGGGCGGCCTCCAGGCACGGTGTGATGGACTGACCAACGGATCTGCTGCGCAACACGCCAGGCCGAGTTCGCTCGCCAATCGCCCCGCCGACGGCGCGCAGTCGCCCCGAGACGATCGCTTGCGAGCGCCGGGAGGGGCGAAGCGTATATATGGCGCAGCGGCCTCTTGGCCTCCGGCGATTGCTTGCAATCGCCCAGACGTGACGGCGCGACGGCGGCGTGGCTCCGCGACGCCGGGCGTTCACGCCCGCATCCTTCCGGCCGATGGCTCATCCCTTGCTCCCTCCCCCCGCCTCGCGCGCCTGTTGGGCGAGGAGGTCTCGACGCCAGGCGCGATCGCCGTCGCGCGACAATGTCCGGACCGCGCCGTCGCCGCACCGCCTGACGCGACGCGGCGGGCCGGGAATGACGATCCCGGTCGGAATCGGCGCCGGCCGCATCGCCCGACAAATCCTTTCGTTGTCGAAATATTTGGAAATGGGTTTTTCGTCCGATCGAGAAAAATCAGAGGATTGCAGGCAAATTGAAGCCGGTGCGGGGGGTCTGCGGCGCGCCGCCGTCCGCCGCCCCGCGCGGAGCGGCGCCCCGGGCCGCGTCGTTCGACAAACCCTTTCGTTGTGGAAATACTTGGAAATACATTTTTCGGCGGATCGGGGGAAATCAGAGGGTTGCAGGCGAATTGAAACCCGCGCGGGGCTCTGCGGCGCGCCGCCGTCCGGCCCCCCGCGCGCGGCGCCCCGCGCCTCGTCGTCGGCGATCGTCGTCGCGCGTTCGTCGGGCCCGGCGTCGAATCTGGCGGCCGATTCGTCCTCCTCGTCGAGGGGCGGCGGCGCCGGACCCGCGTTGCGGCGGCGGTCGAACCGGTCGAGCGCGCGCAGCAGCGGGTCGATCGCGCCGGGTTCGCCGCCCTCGACCCTCCGGGCGGCGAGCCGCACAGAGGCGTCGGGCTCCGCCGCGCTGCGGCGGGCGGCGGGCGGCGGCGCGGACGCTGCGGGGTCGGGCATGGCGGGCTCCTGCCGGGGGGACGAATGATCGTAGAATAGCCGATCTTTTGGAATAACGGAAGTCATTTCTCAAATTTCTCTTTTACAGATGCATCGGCGGCGCCGACGGAGCGCCCGGTCGCCTCGGCGCGCCCAGACGGCGCGGCCTCGGCCGCCGTCATCGCGACCGGCGCGCCGGACGTGAACTCTCCACCGTCGGCGCGCCGCGCCGACCAGGCCGGCTCCGGCCGCGCGCGCACGCACGCCGCGTCGTCGGACCCGCGAATCTCTGGTCAGCTGCGGTTCTTGCGGGCGGCGGGCGACAGCGTCAGCTCGGAGACGAAGTCATAGGTGTCGGCGCGGTACAGCGAGCGCGTGAATTCGACGCAGCGCCCATCGCCGAGATAGGCGATGCGCTGGATGAACAGCGCCGGGCTCTTCGGCTCGACGCCGAGCAGCGCGGCGTCGGAATCGTCGAGCAGGGTCGCGCGCAGCCGCTGCAGGCCGCGCACCGGCTTGAAATGGCGCGCCTCCAGCGCGTCGTAGAGCGAGGCGCCGATCGCCTGGGGTTCGCCGATATAGCGCTGCGGCACGACGGCGTGCTCGATCGCCATCGGCACGTCGCTGGCGAGCCGCAGCCGCGACAGGCGGAAGATGCGCTCGCTGGGGCCGACGCCGAGCATCATCGCCTCCTCCGGCGTCGGCAGGAACAGGCCGCGCTCGAGCTCGCGCGAGCCGGCGACGAGCCCGCGCAGCCGCATGTCCTCGGTGAAGCCGGTCAGCCGCGACATAGGTTGGTCGACGCGCGGCAGCGCCCGGCGGATGAACGTGCCGGCGCCGTGGCGATGGTAGAGCACGCCTTCGGCGACGAGTTCGACGATCGCGCGGCGCAGCGTCGTGCGCGAGACGTCGAGCAGCACGCAGAGCTCGCGCTCGCCGGGCAGGATTTCGGTGTCGGCGAAGCGCCCGCCCGTAATCTCGCGCTTCAGCGTCGAAACCACCGAGCGGTAGAGCGTCGCGCGCGCCGGCGCCGCCTCGGCGAGGCTCATCGCGCGCTCCCGTCCGGCGCATCGGGCAGGACGCCGCCGGCCAGCAGGATCGCGCCGTCGGTCGCGTCGAATCGCGGCCGTAGCAGCTCAGCGCTCAAGTCGGGAGGAAGATGCGGGCGGATGCTCTCGCTGAGGCCGCCGACCAGCGCGAGGCGCGGCGCGCCGAGTTCCCGCACCGCGCCGGCGAGCGCGGCGAGCGCAGCGGCCGCGGCCTCGACGATGGCGCACCCGACCTCGTCGCCCTTGCCGGCCGCCTCGAGCACGGCCGGCGCAAACGCGCCGTAGTCGCTCGGTTTGGCGGTCAGCGCCCATTCCAGCGCGACATGAGGGTCGTCGGCGAACTGCCACATCAGGGCCTTGGTCAGCGGCGTCGCAGGCCCCAGACCGTCGCAGGCGCGCAGCGCGGCGCGCAGGGCGTCGGCGCCGATGCGCGCCGCCGAGCCGTCGTCGCCGAGCAGAAAGCCGCGTCCGCCGATCACGATCTCGCGCCCGCCGAGCCGCGCGATTCCCGCCGACCCCGTGCCCGCGATGACGATGCCGCCGTCGGCGCCGGCATGGGCGCCCAGGCACGCGGTGACCGCGTCATTGGCCGCGCGAACCGCGACGACGCCGTCGAGCGCGGTAAGGTCGGCGACGATGCGCGCCGCGTCGGCGCCGGTCGAGAGGCCGGCGAGGCCAAGTCCCAGGACGAGGCGCGGCGCGGCGCGCTCGAGGCCCGCCTGATGCAACGCGTCGGCGATCGTGGAATGCACGACCGCGAGGGCGCCCGCATAGTCGACATAGATGTTGGCGGCCGGGCCGACCGCCTGCGCGAGCATGGCGCCGGCGGAATCGCGCAGCCGCGCGCGGCAGCGGGTCGCGCCGCCGTCGATGCCGAGAAAGAATCGCCCGTTCGCCGCCACCCGGACTCGCCTCCCCCGCAATCCGCCGCGACGCGCAAACCCGTCAAACGTCGCTGGACAAGAGGTATACGATTGGTTAACGTTTAAGACAAGAGGTAGGGACCATTGGTTCTAAATCGACGCGCTTCGGGGCGAACGCGGCGCTTTTGCAGTCTGGCGGGAGAGGCAATGGCCGCGGCGAGCGAGCAAGGGCGACGGGGCTGGGCGGAGGCGCCGTTTCTCGCCGCGCTGCTGGCGGGCCAGCGCCGCGCGATCGACGCCGTCGCCGCCGCCGCCCAAGCGATCGAACGCGCCGCGGAGGCGCTCGCCGCGCGGCTGCGGGCGGGCGGCCGCCTCGTCTATGTCGGCGCGGGATCCTCGGGGCTGATCGGCCTGCTCGACGGCGCCGAATTGCCGGGCACGTTCGGGCTCGATTTCGACCGGCTGGTCTTCCTCGTCGCCGGCGACCGGGGCGATCGCGCGCGCATCGACGCCGCGGCGGAGGACGAGGTGGCCGGCGCCGGCGCCGAGATCGCCGCGCTCGGACCGCTCGGGGGCGACGCCGTCATCGCGGTCTCGGCGAGCGGCGCGACGCCCTACACCGTCGCCCGCGCCGGCGCCGCCCGCGCGCAAGGCGCGCTCGTCGTCGGGCTCGCCAATCGCGCGCGCTCCCCGCTGCTCGACATCGCCGACCATCCGATCCTGCTCGATTCCGGGCCCGAAGCGCTCAACGGCTCGACGCGGCTCGGCGCCGGAACCGCGCAGAAGAGCGCGCTCGGCCTGCTCTCGACGCTCGCCAATGCGCGGCTCGGCCACGTCCATCGCGGCGAGATGGTCAACCTGCGGCCGGACAACGAAAAGCTGCGCGCGCGGGCGCGCGCGATGATCGCGCGGCTCGCCGGCGTCGACGAGGCGACGGCGGCCGCGAGCCTCGCCCGCGCCGAGGGCGAGGTGAAATGCGCGATCCTCGTCGCCTCGGGCGCGGCGACGCCCGCGCAGGCGCGGGCGCTGATCGCGACCGCGGACGGCGACCTCGACGAAGCGCTGGCGCGCCTGCATCCGCGACCGGCGAATTTTTAGCACCGGGCCGCGGCCCGTTCACTGGGAGAGCGAAATGACGAACAAGCGTAAATCCATCCTCGGCGCCGGGGCGGCGCTCGCCGCGCTGCTCGCCGGCCTCGGCGCCGCGCAGGCGGGCTCGCTGAAAATCGAGAGCTGGCGCAACGACGACGCCGACATCTGGAATTCGAAGATCATTCCCGCCTTCAACAAGCACTATCCCGACATCAAGGTCGAATTCTCGCCCTCCGCGCCGAAGGAATACAATGCCGCGCTCAACGCGCGCCTCGCCGGCGGCGCCGCGGGCGACCTCATCGCCTGCCGCCCGTTCGACGCCTCGCTCGACCTCTACAACAAGAAGAACCTCGACGGGCTCAACGAGCTCGCCGGCATGGCGAACTTCTCCGACGTCGCCAAGGCGGCGTGGTCGACCGACGACGGCAAGACCACCTTCTGCGTGCCGATGGCCTCGGTGATCCATGGCTTCATCTACAACAAGGACGCGCTCGCCAAGGTCGGCGCCGAACCGCCCAAGACCATGGCCGAATTCCACACGCTGCTCGACAAGCTGAAGAAGGATGGAACCTATACGCCGATCGTGCTCGGCACCGCCGACCAGTGGGAGGCCGCGACCATGGGCTTCCAGAACATCGGCCCGGACTATTGGGGCGGCGAGGCGGGCCGCGCCGCGCTGATCTCGGGCAAGGAGAAGTTCACCGACCCGCAATATGTCGCGGTGCTGAAGGAGATCGCGAGCTGGGCGCCCTATATGGGCAATGGCTACCAGGCGCAGACCTATCCCGACAGCCAGAACCTGTTCTCGCTCGGCAAGGGGGCGATCTATCCCGCCGGCTCCTGGGACATTTCGACCTTCCGCGCCTCGGCCAAGTTCCCGATGGGCGCGTTCCCGCCGCCGCTGCCGGCCGGCGATACGCAGTGCTACATCTCCGACCACACCGACATCGCGATGGGCCTCAACTCGGCGTCGAAGAACAAGGATGACGCCAAGAAGTTCCTCGAATGGCTGACGACGCCGGAATTCGCCACCCTCTACGCCAACGCGCTGCCCGGCTTCTTCCCGCTCAGCAGCGCGCCGGTGAAGATCGACGATCCGCTGGCGGCGACGATGGTCGCCTGGCGCAAGGACTGCAAGTCGACGATCCGCAACTCGTATCAGATCCTGTCGCGTGGCACGCCCAACCTCGAGAACGAGCTGTGGAACGTCTCGGCTCAGGTGATCAATGGAACCATGACGCCCGAAGCCGCCGGCAAGCGACTGCAGGACGGCCTCGACAACTGGTACAAGCCCGCCACGTGACGCGAGCGCCCGCGGAGCGTTAAGCTCCGCTCGGCCGCTTTTACAGGCTCGACGATCCCCCCTCTCTCCCGCTTGCGGGGGAGAGGGAGTGGTCGTTACGCTATTGCCTCCTGCCTCCTGCCAAAAGTCCCCGGCTATGGCCGAACCTGTTCCCCAAGTCGTCGCCCAGATGCCGAAGGCCAAGCTAATTGGCCTGCTGGCCGTGTTTCTCGGACCGGCCGTGGTCATCTACACCGCGTTTTCGATCTATCCGCTGCTGGCGACGATGCAATTGTCGACATTCACCGGCGAGACCGGCGGCGGCGTTCATTTCGTCGGTCTCGCCAATTTCCGGACTCTGTTGACGGACGATCTGTGGTCCCAGCCGTTCTGGAACGCGTTCAAGAACAATATGATCTTCTTCGCCATCCACATGGCGGTGCAGAATCCGATCGGCATCGCGCTGGCTGGCCTCCTCAGCCTGCCCGGACTGAAACTCAAGGGCTTCTACCGCACGGTCTTTTTTCTGCCGACCATGCTGTCGGTGGTCATTGTCGGTTTCTCCTGGAACCTGATCCTTTCGCCGTTGTGG
>JBEKEI010000146.1:0-11648 GCA_050013915.1 Roseiarcus sp. | reverse complement strand
GCGTCGGAGCCTCGGCTTCAGCGATCGACTCGGCGCTCCATCCGCGCCATGCGCGCTCGACGATCCGATGCCGGCGGACTTCCCGCCCGGCCGCGCCGAGGCAAGCGGCGGGCGGCGGCGCGGGCGCTGCGGGGTCGGGCATTGCGGGGCTCCTGCCTGGGGACCAATGATGGGAGCATAGCCGATCTTTTGGAATATCACAATAATATTCTCATATTTCTCTTTTACACTACGCTCAGGGCGGCGCAGACGGAGCGCCCGGTCGCCTCGGCGCCCGCCGACAGCGCGGCCTCAGCCGCCGTCGTCGCGACCGGCGCGCTGAACGTGAAGTTTCCACCGTCGGGACGACAAACACCGCGCCGACCCGGCCAGCTTCGGCGCCGAACGCACGCGCGCGGCGTTGGCGCAGCCACGAATCCCTGCTCAGCGGGCTCGCCAGTGCGGCAACAGCGCGAGCAGGCCGTGCGGCGCACAATCCTGCGGGGCGGGTTCGAGAGCAAGGCCCAGAACGGCGCCGGCCGCGCAATAACGCGCGGTCAAAGCCGGCGACCCGATGACGACCGCGCTGCGCACGCCGACCGCCCCCGAAACGAGTTCGGCGCCGATCAGCAGGCCGGACAGGTAGTCCGACAATTGCCTCGGCGCCAGCTGATCGAACAGGCCGAGCGTGCGGGTCATGAAAATCGCGTGCAGGAGGTCGCCCGGCCGCTCCAGCCCCGCCGCCGCCCGCACCCCCGCCTCGAAGCCGGCGCGGTCCTCCGCCTCGCCCTCCATCAGCCGACCGAGAATCGTGTGCTGTTTCAACGCGGCGAACGCCTCGCCGGTCATGTAGGTCGTGAACGAGGCGATCCGCCCCGCCACGACGCGCGCCCATTTCGAATGCGTGCCCGGCAGCACGAAAACGCCGTCGGCGCGATCCGTCAGGGCGATGGCGCCCAGGATCTGCGCTTCCTCGCCACGCATCACATCGGGCGCGCCGCCGGGCGCCGACCCTCTGACGCCGGGGACGAGGCCGATCCCGCCGAGCCTCGCGGTTTCGACGGTGACCATCGCCGCGGCGATTTCGCGCAATCCGGCGGGGCATCGTGCATAGGGCGCCTCGACCCAGCCCTGGCGCGCCCCGATCATGCCCGCCATCAGGATGGTCGGCGCGCCGGCGCCCGTCCGCCAGTCGCCGACGGCGGCCGCCAGCACCGCCTCGTGGTCGCCCGCCGCGACTGTCAGGATGCCGCGCGGCGATTCCCTGCGCGCGATGATTTCGCCATTTGAATCCATGAGATAGGCGCGAAACGAACTCGTGCCCCAATCGACGCAGATCGCCGCCGGCGCGCTCGAAGTCACCATTCGCCTCGCACGCAGGGCCGACGAATCGGCCAGACCGCGCACGGCCGGGTCGTGTCCCGACCGCGCCGGGTCGCAATTCAACACGATCGAACGAAAAACGAAAGCCGGCAACGCGCCGATCCCGCGCGAATCGACGGCGATCGCGCAGCGCTTCGCCAGCCGAACGCCCGACCGCGCCTGGCGCGGACCGCACGGGCTCCGATCAAGGCATTCGAAATGCGCCGTCGCCAGGGCTGCGCCGTGGCGACCGTCGCCGAAAGACCGTGACGAGCCCCGGCGTCCGTTCGCCGGCGCAGGGCCCGCGCCGCCGGATAACTTCCACGGCCGGCGCAAAACCAGCGGCAAGTAACCAGACCTCAACGGCTTGACGGTAGCCTGCGGGCGATTCGAGCGCTCAAACCATCGCGGCGGGCCATGACAGCAAGCATATTGTTCCACTCGATCTTCTTCTTGTTCCCGGCGGTCATGGCGTATGCCGCGTCTTCCGATCTCCTGACCATGACGATCCCCAACCGCGCGTGCCTGGCGCTGGCGCTTGGTTATTTCGTTCTGGCGCTCGCCGTGGGACTGCCCTACGACGTGATCGCGATCAATCTGTCCTGCGGGGCGGCCGTGCTCGCCGCGACGTTCGTGCTGTTCGCCAAGGGCTGGATCGGCGGCGGCGACGCCAAGCTCGCGGCGGCCTCCGCCCTGTGGCTGGGCTGGGCGCTGATCCTCAATTATGGCCTGATCGCCTCGGTTTTCGGCGGCGTCCTGACCATCGTGTTGATCGTCGGCCGCAAGGCGCCGTTGCCCGAGTGGGCGGCCCGTCTCGGCTGGCTCGCCCGCCTGCATCATCCCAAGAGCGGCGTTCCCTATGGCATCGCCCTCGCGGCGGCCGGTCTCGTCATGTATCCGCAGACCGAAATCTGGCGCAAGGCGGTCGGTCTTTGACGCCAAACCGAGTTTGCGCCGCGCGGCGCTGCCTGATCGATGCCGGAGGCCTCGGATTCCCCAGCGAAAACGCCGCGCCGCACTCGGCCCGGCGGAGGCGCCGCGGGTCGCCGCGCGCGCCGGCGCGCCGGGATCCCGCAAGTTCGTCGCCTTTGCCGCTAATTGAAGATTGGATACGTCTGATTAACCCTAATTTGACGATTGGCTGTCCATATGAAGCCTACGTTGCGCGAAACGGCGCGATGAGGGTTTAGCGCCATGAACAGAGTACAAATCGCGGTCTTGTGCGTAACGGTGATGGCCTTCGGCGGCGCGTTTTTCCTGTTCAACTCGGGACAGACGCCGCAACAGATCATCGTGCAGGCCGCGCCGAAGATCGAGACCGACGAGGTTCTGGTCGCCGCAAGGGACGTGCAGATGGGCACCCAGCTCGCCGAGCCCGACGTCCAGTGGCAGCCGTGGCCGAAAGAGGCGCTGTCGGAACTCATGATCAAGAAGTCCGAGGGCCCGCAGGCCATGGACTTCGTCAAGGGTTCGGTGACGCGCAACTCGTTCCTTCGCGGCGAACCGATGCGGCGCGACAAGCTCATCAAGGGACCCAATTCGGGATTCCTGTCCGCCATTCTGCCTTCGGGCATGAGGGCGGTGGCGATCAATATCGACCAGAGCGGCGGCGTTTCGGCGGGCGGCTTCATTCTTCCCAACGACCATGTCGACGTCATCCGCGTCTTTCGCGACGAAGAGGCGAGCAAGGCGCGCGGCGCCGAAGTCAGCAGCGCGCAGACGATCCTCACCAACGTCCGCGTCCTGGCGATCGCCCAGACCGTCCAGGAAAAGGGCGGCAAGGAGGGCGGCGGCGGCACCGTGCTCGGCGCCAACGCGACGCTCGAACTCACGCCCGAGCAGGCCGAACTCATCGTCCTCGCCCAGCGGATGGGCGGCGCCGGCAATCTCCATCTCACGCTGCGCAGCATGCTGGACGCCAAGGGCAAGACGGACTCCGTCGCGGACCTCGGGACAGGCAAGTCCGGCGGCCTGACGATCGTGCGCGCCGGCGCTCCGCAGCAAGCCATCCGTTGAGAGGTCCTTCGTGTCCCACGCTCCTTCAATCCGAAATGAGAGACGGCCGATGAGCATGCATCGCACCAAGCGGTCAGCGCCCCTGCGCGCCGGCTTCATCGTCGCCCTTCTCGGGACCGTCGCCCCGCTCTCAACCCCCGCGGCCGCCGTCGACGCGGCGACCGGGGTGGTCACGCCCGGCCCCGGCATCACGCATCATCTGCAGATGGGCGTCGGCAAGTCGGTCATCGTCGACCTTCCCTCGGAGGCCAATGAAATCTTCGTCGGCGATCCGACCGTCGCCAATGCGATCGTGCGCTCGACCAAGCGGCTCTATATCGACGGCATGAAGAACGGCCAGACGAGCATTTTCGCTCTCGACAAGAACGGCAATCAGATCGCCGTCTTCGAAATCTCGGTCGGCCGCGACATCGTCGAACTCACCGAGCTGCTGAAGGCCGCCATTCCCGGCAACGACATCCAGGTCAAGACGGTCGCAGATTCGATCATCCTCATGGGCTCCGTCGACTCGGCCGCCGAAGCGGCGCGGGCGCTCGACATCGCCAACGGCTTCGTCGGCGTCACGGCGGTCGGCGCCGCGAGCGCTCAAGGGGGCACGGCCCCGAGCGCGCCCGGCGCGGTGGGGGCGAGCGCCACCGCCGGCGCCGGCGGCTCGCCCATCGCCGGCAAACTCATCAGTTCGTTGACCATCCGCGGCCTGGACCAGGTCTCGGTCAGGGTCACGATCACGGAAATCCGCCGCGAGATACTGAAGCAGCTCGGCGTCAGCATGGCGGGCACGGGCGCTGCGCCCAACGCCTTCAAGATCGTAAATCCCCTGGCGATCAACGGCGCGATCACCGACACCCAGGCGGTCCTGGGCTGGACCAACGCGAGCGGCACCGGCCTGTCCGCGACCCTGCAGGCCTTCGAGCGCGAGGGCGTCGCGAGGACGCTCGCCGAACCCACCGTCACCGCGGTGTCAGGCGAAACCGCCAAGTTTCTCGCTGGCGGAACGGTTCCCGTCCCCCAGGGCGAATCGTGCTCCGGCGGCGTCTGCTCGCTGTCGTTCGGCTACCAGCCCTATGGCGTGACGCTCAATTTCACGCCGGTCGTCCTCTCGCAGGGACGCATCCAGATGCGCGTCGCGACCGAGGTGACGGACATCGACAGCTCGAAGTCGATCTCGATCGCAGGGACCGCCGTGCCCGCGTTCCGGACCCGCCGCAACGAGACGACCGTCGAACTGCCCTCGGGAGGCTCGATCGCCTCGGCCGGACTCATCTCGACCGAGAGCCAGGCGGCCATCAACGGCGTTCCCGGCCTGATGAACCTGCCGATCCTCGGCGCGCTGTTCCGCTCGCGCGACTATCAGCGCGACGAAACCGAACTGTTGATCATCGTGACGCCCTATATCGTCCATTCCGTCGACCCGCGTCAGGTCGTCAAGCCCGACGCCAACTTCGCCGACGCGACCGATCCGCAGAGCTGGCTGCTCGGCCGGGTGAATCGGCTCTACTCGACGACGGGCGCGTCGCAGCCGATCCCGTCCTATTCCGGCAAAGCGGGCTTCATCAACGATTGAAGACTCGATCGCCGTCCCGTTCCCGGCGCAACATTCAAGAGAGTACTCGCCATGTCGTTCAAATCAGCCTTGCCGTCGCGGAGAGCCGCGAAAATCGGCGCCGTTTGCCTTGCCGGGGCCGTCGCGATTTCCCTCGCGGGCTGCATGACGGAAACGAGCCACGTCGTCGACGCCCGGCTCGACGATTATCACCTTCGGCATCCCATCCTGCTGACCGAGGCCCCGACGACGCTCGACGTGTTCCCGACCGGCCAGAGCAAGCTCGATCCCGGTTCGGTCAAGGACGTCAAGGCGTTCGCGGCGCGCTACCTGAGCATAGGGTCCGGCAAGATCGTCATCCTGTCGCCCGCGGCGCGCACGCCCTGGACGGGCGCGGCCGTCGACGAAATCCGCCGCGTCCTCGCCTCGGCGGGCGTGCGCGGCGCGATCGGCCTCGGTTCCTACCCGGTCGCCGACCACTACGTCGTTGCGCCGATCAAGCTCAGTTTCAGGGGACCGAAGGCCGAAGTCGCCTCGCGGTGCGGCCAATGGCCTCAGGATCTCGCCTCGGGCGGCTCGCTCGACACCTGGACCAACCAGAGCTACTGGAATTTCGGCTGTGCGACGCAGTCCATGCTCGCCGCCCAGGTCGACGATCCCCGCGATTTCGCCCGCTCGCGCGCCCTCGGCCCGGCCGATGACACGATGCAGCTCAACAAATACAATCTATTCCGCAACGGCCAGGATCCCGGAACGGCCTGGAAAGTCCAGCTGACCACCATCGGCGCGGTCGGAGGGAACTGAGTCATGGCCGCCCAAACAGAAATGGACGCCGGCGTCGCGGCCAATCAGGCCCCGATCGGTCAGCAGATCAATCCGGTCCCGAGGGTCTCGATCCAGGCGTTCTGCGAGACGCCGGAAATCGCGTCGATCATCCAGGGGGCGATCTCCGATCGGCGGATGAGCAAGGCCCACGTCAAGGTCCACATGGGCGGCGCCCCGGCGGCGCTCGAAGCCTATCGGAACGCGCCGACGCCCAATCTGATCATTCTGGAGGCGACGCACGACCGCGACGCCCTGGTCGGCCACCTCGACGAACTCTCGCAGTACTGCGACGCGGGAACCAAGGTCATCGTCTGCGGCAAGGTCAACGACATCGTCCTCTACCGGCAGCTGATTCTGCGCGGCGTCAGCGAATATCTCGTCGCGCCGTTCGGCGTGATCGAATTCGTCCAGGCGGTCTCGCATCTCTATACGGCGCCGGGCGCCGCGCCGGTGGGCCGCGTCGTCGCGGTCGTCGGCGCCAAGGGCGGCGTGGGGTCCTCGACGGTCGCCCACAACCTCGCGTGGTCGATCGCCAGCGGCCTCGACATCGCCACCGTCATCGCCGACCTCGATCTCGGATTCGGCACCGCCGGACTCGACTACAACCAGGATCCGCCGCAGGGCATCGCCGAGGCGGTGTTCGCGCCCGATCGCGTCGACGCCACGCTGGTGGATCGCCTGCTGTCCAAATGCAGCGACAACCTCAGCCTGCTGGCGGCGCCCGCCACCCTCGACCGGCTCTATGACTTCGACGGCGCCGCTTTCGATTCGATCGTCGACGTCCTGCGCGCGTCGGTGCCGTGCATCATCCTCGACGTGCCGCACGCCTGGACGGCGTGGACGCGGCGGATGCTGATCGGCGCCGACGAGGTGGTGATCGTCGCCGCGCCCGATCTGGCCAATCTGCGCAACGCCAAGAACATGCTCGACAACATCCGCAGCGCGCGGCCGAACGATCACCAGCCCAAGCTCATCCTCAACGGCGTCGGCCTGCTGAAGCGGCCCGAGATCGCCGTCGTCGATTTCACCAAGACGGTCGAGCTGGAGCCGCTGGCGGTGATCCCGCACGACGCAAAGCTGTTCGGCGCGGCCGCCAACAATGGCCAGATGATCGCCGAAATCGAGCCCAACGGAAAAATCGCGGAAATGTTCGCCGACCTCGCCCGCTCGATCAACGGCAAGGCCGAAATTCGCCGGGCCAAGCGCGGCTTGTTCGATCCGATCATGGCCAAGCTCGGACGCAAGAAGGCATGACCCGGATTTCGCGAGTCGGCTGCCGGTCGGGGACCGGGGCGCGGGCGAACGCCTCGTCCCGGCGCGGCCATGGCGCGGGCGCCGCGGCCTCGCCGTGCGGCGGGCCGACTCCCATCGACTCGATCCCTGGATCCCGTATCGACGGCGTAAGGACGGTTTGCGATGTTCGGTAAGCGTTCGAATCAGGCGCCCGGCGCGGCGTCCCCTACCCCTGTCCGTGGCCTTGAACCGGCCTCGTCGAAACTCGACCCGGCGCCCGCGGGCTCGAACGCCGCCGCCGCGCAGGCCGCGCAGACGGAAGTCCGTCCCGACAGCTACTATCACACCAAGAGCATGATCTTCGGCGCCCTCATCGAGGCGATCGATCTTTCCGCCCTCTCGAAGCTCGATCCCGACAGCGCGCGCGAGGAAATCCGCGATATCGTCCACGAAATCGTGACGATCAAGAACCTGGTTCTCTCGATCGCCGAACAGGAAGATCTGCTCGACGACATCTGCAACGACGTGCTCGGCTTCGGCCCGCTCGAGCCGCTGCTCGCGCGCGACGACATCGCCGACATCATGGTCAACGGCCCGACCAAGACCTTCATCGAAGTCAACGGCAAGATCCAGCTGACCAACATCCGCTTCCGCGACGCCGCCCAATTGATGAACATCTGCCAGCGGATCGTGAGCCAGGTCGGCCGGCGCGTCGACGAAGCCTCGCCGATCTGCGACGCCCGCCTGATGGACGGCTCCCGCGTCAACGTCATAGCGCCGCCGCTCGCCATCGACGGGGCCGCACTGACGATTCGAAAGTTCAAGAAGGACAAGCTGACGCTCGACCAGCTGACCCGGTTCGGCGCCATTTCGCCCGCCGGCGCCGAAATATTGAAGATCATCGGCCGCGTGCGCTGCAACGTCGTCATCTCCGGCGGCACGGGCTCGGGCAAGACGACTTTGCTCAACTGCCTGACCAATTACATCGAGGCGGACGAGCGCGTCATCACCTGCGAAGACGCGGCCGAACTGCAGCTCCAGCAGGCCCATGTGGTGCGCCTCGAAACGCGCCCGCCCAATCTCGAGGGCACCGGCCAGGTGACGATGCGCGACCTCGTCAAGAACTGCCTGCGCATGCGTCCCGAACGCATCATCGTCGGCGAGGTGCGCGGACCCGAAGCGTTCGACCTGCTGCAGGCGATGAACACGGGCCACGACGGCTCGATGGGCACGCTGCACGCCAACTCGCCCCGCGAAGCGCTCAGCCGTATCGAATCGATGATCACCATGGGCGGCTATTCGCTGCCTTCGCGCACGATTCGCGAGATGGTCACGTCCTCGATCGACGTGATCGTGCAGGCCGCGCGCCTGCGCGACGGCTCCCGCCGCATCACGCACATCACCGAGGTGATGGGCATGGAAGGCGACGTCATCATTACGCAGGACCTCTTCGTCTACGACATCATCGGCGAGGATGCGCAAGGCAAGCTCAAGGGTCGTCACCGTTCGACCGGCATCGGGCGTCCGCGATTCTGGGACCGCGCGCGCTACTACGGCGAGGAGGGTCGACTGGCGGCCGCCCTCGACGTATCCGAAGTCGCCGACGGCGGCTGACCGCGTCAAGAGAAGGGACCCGAGTCGTGGTGAGCAATTCGATGATCGTCGTCGGCATGGTCGCGCTCGCGCTGGGCGGCGGCGCGTTCTTCCTCAGTTCCGGCGATTCGAAGGCCAAGAAGCGCCAGGCCGCGCTGCAGCAGAAGGGCGGCGCCAAGGTCAAGGACGTCGGCCTCGAGAAGATCGCGCGCCGGAAGCAGGTCACGGACAGTCTGAGGGACATCGAGAAGCGGCGGGGGCAGACCCGGCCGACGCTGGAGGCGAGGATCCAGCAGGCCGGACTGAGCATGACCGGCCAGCAGTTCCTGATGGTTTCGGTGGGCGTCGGCGTCGCCTTCGGCGTCTTCGTCTATCTGGCCTCGCGCAACGTCTTCTTCGCCGGGCCGTCGGCGTTCATCGGCCTCGTCGGCCTGCCCAACTTCGCGCTGGTCCAGCTGCGCAAGCGGCGCATCAACCGCTTCGTCACCGAGTTTCCCAACGCGATCGACATCATCGTGCGCGGCGTCAAGGCCGGGCTGCCGCTCGGCGACTGCGTGCGCATCATCGCGAGCGAGGCTTCCGAGCCGGTGCGCGGCGAATTCCGGCTGATCGTCGAGACGCAGGCGATGGGTCTATCCCTCGGCGAAGCCGTCGATCGCATGGCCCAGCGCGTCCCGGTCACCGAGTCCAATTTCTTCGCGATCGTCATCAACATCCAGTCGAAGGCGGGCGGCAATCTATCCGAGGCTCTGGGCAACCTGTCGCGCGTTCTGCGCGAGCGCAAGAAGATGAAGGGCAAGATCGGCGCGATGTCGCAGGAGGCGAAGGCCTCGGCGGCGATCATCGGCTGCGTTCCGTTCGTGGTCGTCGGGCTGCTGTGGATGTCGAGCCCGTCCTACGTCAGCCTGCTCTGGACCACGACGCACGGCATAATCGTCTCGTGCGCCGCCATGTGCTGGATGGCGATCGGCATCGCCATGATGAAGAAGATGATCTCGTTCGACTTCTGAAGGGCGCAGGGCAATGATCGAACTCATCATCGCGAAGCTGGCGGACGGCCATTTCATCGCCGGCATCCTGGTCGCGATCGGATGCGCCGCGACCATCCTGACGGTGGCGATGCCGCTTCTGCAGACCGATACGCTGGGGCGCCGCATGAAGGCGGTCAGCACCGAGCGCGAGAAGATCCGCCAGCGCGAGCGCGACCGGATCGCCGCGAGCCAGAGCCAGAAGCAGAACAAGGCGCCGTTGCGCGTCGCACCCAAGCGGCTGTTCAAGGACGTCGTGGACCGTCTGAGCCTGACGACCTGGCTGGGAACCGATCGGGCCAAGGCGCAGCTCGCCCAGGCCGGCTACCGCGGCGCCGGCGCCGAATACACCTTCCTGTTCTTCCGGCTCGTGACCCCGATCGCGCTGTTCCTGTTCGCGATCCTCTACCTGTTCGTGATCATCCAGTGGGACAAGCCGTTCCTCATGAAGCTCGGGATCGCGATCGCGGCGACCTACGGCGGCATCAAGGCGCCCGAACTCTTTCTGTCCAACAACATCACCAAGCGCAAGAAGTCGATGGAGCGGGCCTATCCCAATACGCTCGACCTCCTCCTCATCTGCGTCGAATCGGGCATGTCGATCGAACATTCGTTTCGCAAGGTCAGCATCGAGATCGGCACCGAATCGATCGCGATCGCGGAGGAAATGGCGCTTCTGGCCGCCGAAATGTCGTTCCTGCCGGATCGGCGCACCGCGTTCGAGAATCTCGGCATCCGCACCGGCCTGCCCTCGCTTCGCGCCCTCGTGACCGTGCTCGTCCAATCCGAGCGCTACGGGACGCCGCTCGGCGCGGCGCTGCGCGTCCTTTCGCAGGAGAGCCGCGACGCGCGCATGACCGCCGCCGAGAAGAAGGCCGCCGCGCTGCCGCCGGCGCTCACCGTGCCGATGATCCTGTTCTTCCTGCCCGGACTGTTCGCCGCGATTCTGACCCCGGCGATCATCCAGATCAATCACTGGAACTGAGCGGGATTACGGTCCGGACGGCCTTCGCCGCGACGCGCGGCGCGCGCACGCCCGCTTGACCGGCAGAGCGAATAGCGCCAATCCACCCGCGGGCACGCGAGCGCGAACGGCGGGACATGAGCGAACGACCGATGAGGATTGGGACGCGCGGCTCCCCGCTCGCCCTCGCCCAGGCGCACGAGGTGCGCCGGCGCCTCGCCGCCGCGCACGGCTGCGAGGAATCCGGGTTGGCGATCGTCGTCATCCGCACCTCGGGCGACATGATCCAGGATCGCGCGCTCGCCGAGGCGGGCGGCAAGGGCCTGTTCACCAAGGAGATCGACGCGGCGATGCTGAACGGCGAGATCGACGCCGCCGTCCATTCCTCGAAGGATCTGCCGACGCTGCTGCCCGACGGCATCGCGATCGCCGGCTACCTGCCGCGCGAGGATGTCCGCGACGCCCTGATATCCGCGAAGGCCGGGTCGATCGCCGGCCTGCCGCGCGGCGCGACGCTCGGCAGCGCTTCGCTGCGCCGCCAGGCCCAGGCCCGGCGGCTGCGCCCGGACCTGGCGGTGACGCTGCTGCGCGGCAATGTCGAGACCCGGCTGCGCAAGGCGGAGACCGGTGAAATCGGCGCGACCCTGCTCGCCTACGCCGGCCTCAAGCGGCTCGGGCTGGCGCATCGCGCCACCGCCCTGCTCGAAATCGACGACTTCCTGCCCGCCGTCGGGCAGGGTGCGATCGGGCTGACCGTGCGCGCCGACGACGCCGCGACCCGTCGGGCGCTCGAGGCCATCATCGACGCGGAGGTCGGCTGCGCGCTGGCCGCCGAGCGCGCCTTTCTCGGCGTGCTCGACGGCTCCTGCCGGACGCCGATCGCTGGACACGCACGGGTCGACGCCGGTCGGCTGGCGTTTCGGGGCATGGTGCTGCGTCCCGACGGCTCCCAGACCTTCGAAGTCGCGGTAGCCGGCGCTGCGGCCGACGCGCGCCGCCTGGGCGAAGCGGCGGGGCGCGACCTGCTCGCCCGGCTTCCGCCCGGCGTGCTCGGGTGACCGGCCGACGCGGGACCGCGGCGTTGTGGCGCACGGAGAAACCCTGT
>JBEKEI010000145.1:0-11653 GCA_050013915.1 Roseiarcus sp. | reverse complement strand
ACAGCGCTCCAGGCCGCCTTCGCCACGTTGGTCACCGCGCTCGGGCCGGATCGACGCCTGCCGGAGGTCCTGGCCGAAGTGCTGTGGAGCGCGCTGCATGGAATGGTCGTCCTCGAGCGATCCGGTCGTATTCCAGCGGCGGTCGGCGAAGCTCGTTTGAATATCCTCGTCGAAATGTTCAGTTGATGGATCGGCGCACCCGCCCTGGCCTCGGTCTTGGAAGGGATTCCACGATGACCGCGATGCAGGCGCCGCAGGGCGTTCGCCCGTCTTCGCTCGCCCGGGACCGCCGGCCGCTCCAGGCCGCGACGCCTCGCTCATGCTGATATTCAGAAATTTTGATGGACTTCTTCCAGCTTCGGCGTAGGATGGCTGGATCAAGAGTCCGGCGGCGCGCGGGCGGCGGCGGGTCGGGAAAGGCGACCGGAATTCGAATGGCGGCCGATATTCGGTAATGCCCGGGGCGTTCGCGTTCCCGGGACCTTCGAGAGCCCGGTAGCCTGGGCGCCCCGGCGTCTAAGGTCCTTCCGACCGCTCGCGAGCCTTTGAAATACAGGCAATAACCACGAAAAGTTTGAAATAGAGAATTTTCAAAATATTTCAAACGATTTCGAAAAGAGTTCAAACGATTTCAAAATATTTCAAACGATTTCCAAAGATTTCCAAAAATTTCACTGCTCCGGGACCGGGCGACGCGGAGGGAGGGTTTGATGATGCCGGTCGGCTTAACGGAGCTCCAGCGACGACGGCGCGCCTCCGTTCGGAAAATCGGGAGACCTTCCCCCCCTGGGGAGTTTGACATTTCCTCTCGCGTGGCCACGAGCTTTATGAAATCACGCCGCAAATGTCCTCGACGCCAGCCGCTAGCCGATCAGCGGGCCGCCCCGGCTGAGCTTCTCCAGATGCCAGTCGGCGTCGCCGAAGGCGAGGTCGATCATGCTGAGCCGCTTGAAGAGATGGCCGAGCTTGTATTCCATCGTCATGCCGATCCCGCCGTGCAGCTGGATCGCCTGCTGGCCGAGGAAGCGGGCGGAGCGGCCGATCTGGACCTTGGCGGCGGAAATCGCCGTGCCGCGTTCGGCGGCGTCGTCCTCGCCCGCCATCATGGTCGCCAGCATCATCATGCTGCGCGCCTGCTCGAGCGCGACCACCATGTCGGAGGCGCGATGCTGGAGCGCCTGGAAGGCGCCGATCGGCACGCCGAACTGCTTGCGGGTCTTGAGATAGTCGACGGTCATGGCGAGCGCCTCGCTCATCGCGCCGACCGCCTCGGCGCACAGCGCGGCGATCGCCTCGTCGGCGACGCGCGCGATCAGCGGCGCGGCGCCCTGGGCGTCGCCGAGCACGGCTTCCGGGCCGACGCGCACGTCGGTCAGCGTCACCTCCGCCGCGCGCAGGCCGTCCTGGGTCGGATAGCCGCGCCGCGCCACGCCGGGCGCGCGAGCGTCGACGAGGAACAGGCCGAGGCCGCCGGCGTCGCGCCGGCCGCCCGCGCTGCGCGCCGAGACGACGAGCCGGTCTGCGCAATCGCCGTGGAGGACGAGCCCCTTCTCGCCGTTCAGCACGAAGGCGCCGCCGTCCGTGCGCGCGGTCGCGGCGACGTCGAAGAGATCATGGCCGGACTGGCGCTCGGCATGGGCGAAGGCGAGCAGCGCGTCGCCCGCGGCGATCCCTGGGATCAGTTCGGCGCGCTGCGCCGGACTGCCGCCGCGCCTGATCAGGCCGCCGGCGAGCACGATCGTCGCCAGATAAGGTTCGAGCGCGAGCGCGCGGCCGAACGCCTCGCAGATCATCATGGTCTCGACCGGCCCGCCGCCGAAGCCGCCGTCGGCTTCGGGAAAGGCGACCCCCAGCAGGCCGAGCTCGGCGTATTGGCGCCAGAGGTCGCGGCTCCAGCCGTCCGTGCTCGCCCGGTAGCCCGTGCGCGCCTCAAAGCCGTAGCGGTCGGCGAGCAGCCGGGTGACGCTGTCCTTGAGGAGCTGCTGCTCCTGCGTGAGGTCGAAATTCATCGGTCAGAGCCCCAGGATCGCCTTGGCGATGATGCCGCGCTGGATCTCGTTCGATCCGCCATAGATCGACACCTTGCGCAGGTTGAAATAGGTCGGCGCGATCGTCGAGGCCCAGTCGGGCCCGACCGGCGGCTCGTTCCAGCGCTCGCCGTCCTCGCGCTCGGGCTCGTAGGGGAGGGCGTAGGGGCCGACGACGTCCATCAGCAATTCGCTGGTCGCCTGCTGGATCTCGGAGCCCTTGATCTTCAGCACGGAGGAGGCGGGGTCGGGCTTGCCCTTCTCGCGGTTGCGCTCGCCGGCGATCACGCGCAGCTGGGTCATTTCGAGCGCCTTCAGCTCGACCTCGACGCCGGCGAGCTTCATGCGGAACAGCGGGTCCTCGATCTTCGGCCGCTCGCCATAGACATGGAGCGAGGCGAGCTCGCGGATGCGCCGGATCCGCGCCTTGGAGATGCCGACGCGGGCGATGCCGTTGCGCTCGTTGCCGAGCAGGAACTTGGCGTAGCTCCAGCCCTTGTTCTCCTCGCCGACGAGGTTGTCGAGCGGCGCGCGGACGTTGTCGAGGAACACCTCGTTGATCTCGTGGCCGCCGTCGAGGGTCTGGATCGGGCGCACGGTCACCCCCGGCGACTTCATGTCGACGAGAATGAAGGAAATGCCCTCCTGCTTCTTGACCGAAGCGTCGGTGCGCGCGAGCACGAAGATCCAGTCGGCGTATTGGGCGAGCGTCGTCCAGGTCTTCTGGCCGTTGATCACCCATTCGCCGCCTTCGCGCCTGGCGGTCGTCTTGAGGCCGGCGAGGTCGGAGCCGGCGCCGGGCTCGGAGAAGCCCTGGCACCACCAGTCGTCGAGATGGGCGATGCGCGGCAGGAAGCGGCGCTTCTGCGCGTCCGAGCCGAAGGTGTAGATGACCGGGCCGACCATGCTGGTGCCGAAGGCGAGCGATTCGGGCGCCCCCGCCTGCTGCAATTCGTCGTTGAAGATCAGCAACTGGACCGGGCTCCAGCCGGTCCCGCCCCATTCCTTCGGCCAATGCGGGACCGACCAGCCCTTCGCGTGGAGGATGCGCGTCCAGGCGATGATGTCGTCGCGGCCGGGATGGCGCCCCTCGACCGTCTTGCGCCGGATCGAATCGGGCAGGCTGGCCTTGACGAAGGCGCGCACCTCGTCGCGAAACGCGATTTCTTCGGGGGTGAATCTCAGGTCCATGGTGCTGCCTTTCGGTTCGCCCTTCTCCCCCCGGGGAAGAGGCGTCACGCGGAGGGGTCGGCCGAGCGACGCGCGACCGGCATTGCTCGACGCCTCCCACCTGGCCGGTTGGTCCCTTGGGGAGAAGGGCTGCTAGTGGGGTGCGTCACACGAATTGCGCGCTTTCGCCCCTCCTCCCTCCCCCCTTGTGCGGGAGGGTCGGGGAGGGGGGTCGCACGGGCCTATCCAGATAAGCCTTTCATGATCATATACATAGGACAGCGCGACCCTCTCCCTAACCCTCCCCCACAAGAGGGGAGGGAATGCATGCTGCTAGCCGCCCTTGCGCGCCTCGGCGCGCAATTCGATCTTCGACAATTTGCCGACCGGCGTGCGCGGCAGCGCCGCGCGGAACTCCAGCGCGGTCGGCAGTTCGTGGGGCCCGAGCTTGTCGCGCAGGAATTCGCGCAGGGCTTCCAGCGTGAACGGCTCGGCGCCGGGACGCAGCGACACGAACGCCTTGGCGCTCTCGCCGCGATAGGCGTCCGGCACGCCGACCACCAGGACCTCGTTGACGGCGGGGTGTTCGTAGATCGCCTGCTCGATCATCTGGGGATAGACGTTGAACCCGCCGCAAAGGATCATGTCCTTCTTGCGATCGACGATGAAGAAATAGCCGTCGGCGTCCATATAGCCGATGTCGCCGGTCAGGAAATAGCCGTCGGCGAAGGACGCCGCGCTCTCCTGCGGCCGTCCCCAGTAGCCACGGGTGACGTTGGGGCCGCGCACCCGCAGTTCGCCGGTCTCGCCGGGCCCGAGCGCGCGATGGGGATCGTCGAGCGCGACGACGCCGAGCTCGATGCGCGGCAGCGGAATGCCGATGCTGCCAGCAGGCGCCGCGGCGTTCAGCGGCAGGCCGGTGCCGGCGGGCGAGGTCTCGGTCATGCCCCAGCCGCCGCGCAGCACGATGCCGGTGCTCTGCTGGAGGCTCTTGGCCGTCTCGACGGGCAGCGGCGCGCCGCCCGACCCGCAATAACGCAGCGACGAAAAGTCGCGGCTGGCGACGTCGGGCAGGTTGGCGATCGCGATCCACATCGTCGGCACGCCGGGGAACACGGTCGCGCGCTTGACCTCGATGTCGCGCAGCACGGTCTCGACGTCGAACCGCATGCGCAGCAGCAGTTCGGCTCCGCCCTTGATGTTGAGCAGCAGGACCGTCGTCAGCGCGTAGATGTGGAACAGCGGCAGGACCGCGACGATCTTGTCGCCGGGGCCCAGCGCGCTGCCGTTGCCGGCGAACCAGGCGTCGTAGATTCCGACCGCGGCGGTCAGGTTGCCATGGGTGAGGATTGCGCCCTTGGGCGCGCCCGTCGTGCCGCCGGTGTATTGGAGCAGCGCGATGTCGTCGGCGGTCACCTCGGGCCAGCGCTCCGGCGTCGGTCCGGGCGCCGCGAAGGCGGCGAAGCCGACGACGGCGGGCCGGCCGGGAAGGGCGAGTTGCGGGATCGGCGAGGGACCCCAGGCCGCGTCGTCGTCGACGACGACGAGATCGACGAGGCCGGCGTCGAGCATCTTGCAGGCATTGGGCAGGAAGGCGCCGAAATTGGTGGTGATCAGGATTCGCGCGCCGCTGTCCTTCAGCTTGTGCATGAGTTCGCGCTCGGCGTCGAGCGGGCTGAGGTGGACGATCTTGCCGCCCGCCTTCAGGGCGCCGAAGAATGCGATGGGGTGCAGCGGCGTGTTGGGCAGGTAGAGCGCGACCGCCTCCTGCGGCTTCAGACCGCGGCGCAACAACCCCGCCGCCATCGCGTCGGCCGCGCTTGCGAGTTCTGCGTAGGAAATTCGGCGGTCGCGGAACTCGATCGCGCTGCGCGCGGCGTGGGCGGCGACGGCGTCGGCGAACAGCGCGGGGACCGTTCCAGGAACCACTGGCGCGTCCCAGACCAAGCCGCGCGGATAGTGCTTCTCCCAGGCGAAGGGAATGCGCGACGGCGCCGATTGTCGCGCGCCGTCGAGGACCGGACTCAATTGACGCACGACGCGCGCCGCATGGCCGTCATCGCTCCCTCCCGGATTTCCGCGTCGCGGCGCGTCGCCGCGATCGAGGCGGCCACGCTAGGCAATGCGCTGTGCAAAAGCAACCAGCCCGTTCGGGAGCGCGGGCTTCCCGCCCGTGGTCCGGCGGGCTCAGCTGATCGTCGCCCCGCCATCGATCACGATCGCCTGGCCGGTCATGAAAGCGCTCGCCGGCGCGGCGAGGAACACTGCGGCGCCGGCGATTTCGTCGGGCTCGCCGATCCGCCCGAGCGGCGTGCGCGCATTGTAGACCTTCAGATTGTCGGGGTTCTCCCACAGCGCGCGCGCGAAATCGGTGCGCACCAGCCCCGGCGCAATGCAGTTGACGCGCACGCCGTGCGGCCCGAATTCGGCGGCGAGATTGCGCGCGAGCTGGAAGTCGGCGGCCTTGGAGATGTTGTAGGCGCCGATCGTGGTCGAGGCCTTCAGGCCGCCGACCGAGGAGACGATGACGATCGACCCGGACTTGCGCGCGATCATCTGCGGGGCGACGAAGCCGATCAGCCAATGGTTGGCGATGATGTTGTTGTCGAGGATCTTGCGGAACTGGTCGTCCGATATCTGGCCGAGCGGGCCGTAGTAGGGGTTGGACGCCGCGTTGCAGACGAGGATGTCGATCGCGCCGAAATGCATCGTCGCCGCGGCGGCCAGATGGCGCAGTTCCTCCTTCGAGGAAATATTGGCGGGGATCGCGAGCGCGCGGCCGGCGCCGAACTTCGCCTCGATCTCGGCGACCACCGCCGCGCAGGCCTCCGCCTTGCGCGAGGAGATCACGACATTGGCGCCGTGTTCGGCGAGGCGCAGCGCGATTGCGCGGCCGATCCCGCGCGAGGAGCCGGTGACGACGGCGACCTTCCCCGTCAGATCGAACAGCGACATGAATCCTCCCTGGATGCGGCCCGGCGGCTTCGTGGGCCCGGATCGGCGGGCGATCCTACACCGGCGCCGGCCGCCGCGCAGCCTGCGCCGCCGATTGCCAAGCGCCGCGATCGCCCTTACGAATCCGGCGACGATCGCAACAGGCGCATCATGACAGCTGGCCGCCGGCGCCGCGCCGCCAAACCCGCCCTCGCCGCCCTCGCCGCCGAGGACGGCGCCAGGGGCGGCGCCGTCCAGTCGGTCGACCGCGCAATGCTGCTGCTGGAGGCGCTCGGCGAGGACGAGGAGGGCTATCGGCTCACCGACCTGGCGATCCGCACCGGCCTTTCGCCGTCGACCGCCCACCGCCTGCTGACGACGCTGGAAAAGCGCCGCTTCGTCGCCTTCGACCCGAGCGATTCCATGTGGCATATCGGCCGGCAGAGCTTCGCGATCGGCTCCGCCTTCATCCGCCGGCGCAATTTCGTCGCCCCGGCGCTGCCCTTCCTCCGGCGCCTGCGCGACCTCACGCACGAGACCGCCAATCTCGGCGTGATCGACGACGGCGAGGTGATCGTGCTCACGCAGGTCGAGAGCCGCGAAATCATGCGCGCGATCACCCGCGTCGGCGGCCGGGCGCCGATGGTGGCCTCCGGCATCGGCAAGGCGATCCTCTCGACCTATCCCGACGCGGACGTCGTCGCGATCATCCGGCGCCATGGCATGAAGCGGCTGACGCCGAAGTCGATCGTGCGCGCCGGCCAGCTGCGCGAGGCCCTCGACGCCGTCCGCCGCGACGGCTGGGCGCTCGACGACCAGGAGTTTGTGACCGGCCTTCGCTGCGTCGCCGCGGTCGTCTACAACGACCAGGCTGAAGCGCTCGCGGGCGTGTCGGTGTCGGGACTGGCGAGCCGCGTGCCCGAGACGCGCGTCCGCGAACTCGGCGCCCTGGTGCGCGACACCGCGCGCGACCTCACGCTCGCGCTTGGCGGCCGCCTGCCGGACGCCGGCGCCTAGGGACGGCGCCGCGCGGTGGCGCCGGCGTTCCCGTCCGCCTTCGCGGCGGCGCGGTCGACCCCGATCCGCGCCCCGCGTCGCGGCCGGTCAGCCGTGGTCGGAATGGCCTTCGTGGTGAGGATGGTCTTCGTGGCGACGATGCTCCTCGGAACTCGGCGGCTCGACATGCGAACCTTCATGCGCCGCACTTTCGGGCGAAGCGGCCAGAGCGTCGAAATAGGCGACCATCCTGGCCCTCAGTTCGGACGCCGCATGGCGCCGTCCCGCCTCGAAAGCCTCGTGCACGGAGGCCGCAACAGAATTCTGCGCGTCAGCGAGTATGTCGTCTATGCTCCGCATGTCGCCCTCGATGAATCCTCGATCGGCGCGAATCTATTCCGGGCCTCCAACGACCGCAATGGGCGCGGCGAAATTAGCTCGGAAAGTACGAGTATCCCATCGACGCCGCATTTCCCGGCGATTCGCTGTGGCGACCGCGGATGGCGGCGATCGGGCGACGCGCCGGGTCCGGCGCGCCGTCGGTCATTGGTTCGTCGTCGCGCCGGAGGGCGGCCTGATGTCGGTGAGCGGCGGCAGGCTCGAATCCGCGTTGTCGAACGGAACCGAAGCGCACAGATGCAGCGCCTCGCCGACGTCCTTGCTGAGATCGGGCTGCGGCGGCTGCAGCAGGAGCGCCCGGCAAAGTTGATAGGCGGCGGCGATCCGCGCCTTCAGCGCGTCGATCCTCTTGGCGGCTTCCTGCTGCTTGGCGTTCGCCTCGTCCCAGCGCTGCTTGATCGGCTGGAATTTGTCCTCCAGCTCCTTGCTGCGCTTCAGGATGGGGTCGCGCTGCTTGTCGAGCTGGGCGAGCTCCTGCTGCAGCTTCCCCTTGTGGTCGTCGAGACGCGATTTCCACGCGGAAAGCTGCGCGTATTCGCCCTGGCAGCGCGCCAGCTGGCCGTTGTCGCTGACGACCTTCGGGCAGGTCGCGTTGTGGCGGTCGGCGACCGGATTGTAACGGGCGACTTCGCCCTCATAGGCGGGCAGGTCGGTCTTGTTATAGGCGTCGTATTTCGGCTTCAGCGCGGCCAGCTGGTCTTCCCAGAGCTTGTGCTCCTTGAGGATCGGCGCGGCGTCCTGCTCGGCGGCCTGCGAGGCCGACACGGCCGCGGCGCTGTCCGCCTTCGCGCCCTTCAGATCCTCCAGCGCCTTGGGCAGTTGCAGGATCGGCGTGAGGTCCTGCGCGGCCGCGGGCGACACGCCGAGACACAGGAACGAGAGAACGACGACGACAGCGCCACGCATGGATGCACCTCCGGTCGAGCCAGCCTGGCCGAAACACTATTCGATATCTCGCGAATCTGTCTAATCATTGCGCCAGCGCAAATGCGGCGCGCAATGCCCCGAGTTTCGGCCGCACGCCGCCTCGGCCGCGCCGCCGGTCCTTCGCCGCCGGCGGCCGAGCGCGACGCGTCCGGTCGCGCGATCGACGCGCCGGATTGGTCGTCGGGCTCGCCAGGGCGGCCAGATTGGCGGCGGCGGCGCGCCGGGAAATCCTCTATGCTGGGCAGGTCGCGCGCGCCGGCCCCGAAGCTCCGGCGCGATTGTCCATCAGCCGGAGCCCCGATGACGGAAATCGCCGTCGCCCCTCTGCATTTTCGTGACGCCGTCATCGTCGCGCTCGGCGAAATCCTCGTCGGAACGGTGGCGCGCGGCGGCTCGGTCGGTTTCATGCATCCGCTCGATCAGCGGATCGCCGAGGAGTTCTGGGCAGGCGCGCTGGCCGCCGCCGGTCGCGGCGAGCGGATCGTGCTGGGCGGCTTCGACGGCGACGTCCTGGTCGGCACGGTCAGCCTGCTGCTCGACTGCCCGCCCAACCAGCGGCATCGCGCCGAAATCGCCAAGATGATGACGCGGCCGGGCCATCGCGGGCGCGGCGTCGCGACGGCGTTGATGCGCGGGGCCGAAGCGGAGGCGGTCGCGCGCGGGCGCACGCTGCTGACGCTCGATACGGCCGAGGAGGAGGGCGCGTCGCGACTCTACGAACGGCTCGGCTTCACCCATGCCGGCACGATCCCCGACTATGCGCTGAAGCCGCTTGGCGGCCTGACCGGGACGAAGCTCTACTGGAAGCGGATCGGCGCGCGGACCGGACCGTAAGGGGTCCGGGGGGTCGCCGATCGGCCGCCCGACCATCATCAGGAGGGGCTCTTGCACAGGACAATCTTCGCGCTGGCCGCCACGGCGATCGGCCTGGCGTCTTTCTCGCTTCCCGCCGTCGCCGCCGATCCAGGCTATTGTCATCATTATGCCGATCTGGCCGTCTGGCAGTTTCATCGCAATCTGGCGATTCCCGGCTGCTTCCATGGCCCCGATGCGCGCTGGAACGCCAATTGGTCGGGACACTACGGCTGGTGCCTCGGCGCGCCCTGGGAGGCCGCCCGCGCGGAAGACGCCCGCCGCGGCGAACGGCTGCATGAGTGTTCGTTCGCGGCCTTCGGGCATCCCTGAGTTGGGCTTGGCGGGACGCCGGCGCCGGCACGCGCCGCCGGCGCGGCGCGCGGCTGCGCCAATGGCTGCGCTGCTGGTCACGCGCGTGGTTGTGCAGGCTTAATTAACACATCCCTATCAAGTTCATTCGGATCCCGCCGATTGGGCGGCGAACCTTCGGTCGAGGTCCGGCGGCCAGCAGCCGGCGGCATGACCAGGGAGCGCGCCGGCGTTGGAATGGGAAGCGGCGGGATGCTCAGTCGAATGGCCTGGCGGGAGCGACGATGACGACGAGCCAACGCATCACGACGTCGATCGCGGCGCTTCGCGCACAGTTTCGCGTGGCCACTGATGACCCGGAACTCGTGCAGGCGCAGGTCAAGGCGCTTTCAAGGCAATTTCCGTTGCTCCTGTTCATCAGTTTCGTGAACACGGTCGCGGTCATCTGGACGTATTATGGCGTCGCGCCGGATATCATGACGATCGAACCTTTGGTCCTCGTTGTCATAGGCTACTCTGCGCTTGCGTGGACTTGGGTGAGGGCGGGCTATCGGCCGCTGAGCCATGCCGAGGCTTGCCATTTGCTCAAGATGACCGCCATTCAGGCCCCCGTGACCACCACGCTGAGCCTCGCCTGGGCGCTGATTCTCATCCGATACGGGGACGCCTCCGCGCAAGGCCAGATCGTCTTCACCGTCGGCATCGCGATGGTCAGCTGCATCTTCTGTCAAATGCATCTTCGACCCGCCGCACTATCGGTGACCGCCGTCACCGCCATCGCCTTCGTTGGTTTCTTTCTGGCGACCCGCCGCCCCGTCTTCCTCGTCATCGCGCTGAGCATGCTGCTCGTGCTGGCGGCGATGGTCAATATTCTGATCGTCTTTACGCGCGATTTCGCCAGCATGATCGCCTTCCAGCGCGGGCTCGTAGAGAGCCAGGCCGAGAATGCGCGTCTCGCCAATACCGACAGCCTGACTGGCCTGCCGAACCGGCGAAAATTCCTGACCACGCTCAGGCAAGTCTTCGGCCGGGCGGCATCCGACAACAGGCGCTTCGTCGTCGGTCTGATCGATCTCGACCGCTTCAAGGGCGTCAACGACCTTCACGGCCACGAGGTGGGCGACCGGGTGCTCGTCGAAGCGGGCCGACGCCTGTGCGACCTCTGCGACGCCAAAACCCTCGTCGCACGCCTCGGCAGCGACGAATTCGGCGTCATCGTCGATGCCGACATCAGCGATACCGCGGTCCAGGCGCTCGGCGACCGCATACGAGAGGCGCTTGAGGTTCCGTTCGCGGGGGCCGGCGTCACCGTCCATGTTTCGGCCTCGGCCGGATTCGCCATCTTCCCGCAGGCGGGGTCGACCGCCGAACTGCTGTTCGAGCGCGCCAACTATGCTCTCGCCTACGCCAGGGAGCATCCGCCCGGACGCCCGACGATCTTCTCGATCGAGCACGAAACCGAGATCCGCAAATTGGCGACGATCGAGGAATGCCTGCGCCATGCCGACCTCGAATCGGAACTGTCGATGCATTTCCAGCCGATCATCGACGTCGAGCGGGGCGAGATCGTCGCCTTCGAGGCGCTGGCGAGGTGGGTCAGCCCGATACTCGGCAGGGTTGCTCCCGATGTCTTCATCCGCGTCGCCGAGCGCAGCGATCTCATCAACGAACTCACCCGCACGCTGCTGCGCGGCGCGCTTGCGCAGGTTGCGACCTGGCCGGCGCAGATTCGGGTTTCCTTCAACCTTTCCACGCGCGACCTCGCCTCGCGCGAGGCGCTGCTGGGCATCGTCGCGATCATCCAGGCCAGCGGAGTGGCGCCGGGACGAATCGATCTGGAAGTCACCGAGACCGCGCTGATCCAGGATCTGGACCAGGCGAGCGCATCGTTGGAGATGCTGAAGACGCTGGGCCTCGGCATTTCGCTCGACGATTTCGGCACGGGCTATTCGAGCCTGAGCTTCGTGCAGCAGTTTCCGATCGACAAGATCAAGGTCGACCGCAGCTTCGTCCGGGAGGTCGAGACGAAGCCGGCC
>JBEKEI010000144.1:0-11756 GCA_050013915.1 Roseiarcus sp. | reverse complement strand
GAGGCCGAGAGCGCCTCGCCGATGAGATCGGCGATGCCGTGAAGGCTGTGAGGATCGCGACGGGCGAGGAAACCGAGACCCTGCCGGACGACAGGAAGGACCCGGCGCCGATTGCGCTCGGCAAGATGGACGGGGACATTGCGCTCGCTCGGCGACCGGCGCCATCGATCGCGCCGATGTCGTCGCCGATCTCGGCGCGCCGTGCCGGGGCGCCGCTGGGCGCACGGAGCCGGTCGAGATCACCGTGTTCAAGTCGGTGGGGGCGGCGCTGGAGGATCTGGCCGCGGCGACGCTGGTCTGGCGCAACCTGCAGACGCCCTGATTCCGGGCTTTTGACAAGCGGCGCAGATTGACGGAAAGGAGCGCGGTGTCTGCGATCATCAAAATCTGCGGGCTTTCGACCGCCCCGACGCTCGACGCCACGCTCGACGCGGGCGCCGACGTCGTCGGCTTCGTCTTCTTCGAGAGAAGCCCGCGCCATCTCGCGCTCGACGCCGCGCGCGCGCTCGCCGAACGCGCGCGCGGCCGTGCGCGGATCGCCGCCCTCACGGTGGACGCCTCGGATGCGACGCTGGCGGCGATCGTCGCCGCCGTCGCGCCCGACTTCCTCCAATTGCATGGCCATGAGACGCCGGCGCGGGTGAGCGAACTCAAGCGCCGGTTCGGTCTGGCGGCGATCAAGGCGATCGGCGTCAGCGGCGCCGGCGACCTCGCGGCGGCCGGGGCTTACGCCGAAGCCGCGGACCGCCTTCTGTTCGACGCCAAGGCGCCGAAGGACGCCAGGCATCCGGGCGGCAACGGCCTCGCGTTCGACTGGAGCTTGCTCGCCGGGCTCGAATCGCCACGCCCCTGGCTGTTGTCGGGCGGCCTCGATCCGGGCAATGTCGCCGAGGCGATCGCGGTCACCGGAGCGCGCGGCGTCGACGTGTCGTCCGGCGTCGAGAGCGCTCCGGGCGTCAAGGACATCGCTCGAATCGAAGCCTTCGTCGCTGAAGCCCGCGCCGCCTTCGCGCGCGCCGACGGCGCGATGGCCGAGCGCCCGACGGCGGAGGGGAGAGTCGCGTGACCAAGATCGACCAGCCCAATTCCTTCCGCAACGGCCCGGACGAGCGCGGCCATTTCGGCATATTCGGCGGCCGCTTCGTCGCGGAGACGTTGATGCCGCTCGTGCTGTCGCTGGAGCGGGCCTATGCCGCGGCCAGGGCCGATCCCGCCTACCAGGCCGAACTCGACCATCTCCTGAAGCATTACGTCGGCCGGCCGAGCCCGCTCTATTTCGCCGAACGGCTCACCGAAAAGCTCGGCGGCGCCAAGGTCTATTTCAAGCGTGACGAACTCAACCACACCGGCGCCCACAAGATCAACAACGTGCTCGGCCAGATTCTGCTCGCCCGGCGGATGGGCAAGAAGCGCATCATCGCCGAGACCGGGGCCGGCCAGCACGGCGTCGCCACCGCGACCGCCTGCGCGCGCTTCGGCCTCGAATGCATCGTCTACATGGGCGCCGTCGACGTCGAGCGGCAGAAGCCCAACGTGTTCCGGATGAAAATGCTCGGCGCCGAGGTCCGCCCGGTACAATCGGGCGCGCGCACGCTGAAGGATGCGATGAACGAGGCGTTGCGCGACTGGGTCACCAATGTCGCCGACACTTTCTACTGCATCGGCACCGCGGCGGGGCCGCACCCCTATCCGGCGATGGTGCGCGATTTCCAGTGCGTCATCGGCAACGAGACGCGCATCCAGATGGCCGAACTCGAAGGGCGCCTGCCCGACAGCCTCGTCGCCTGCATCGGCGGCGGCTCCAACGCGATCGGCCTGTTCCATCCTTTCCTCGACGACCCGAGCGTCGAAATCTACGGCGTCGAGGCGGCCGGCCACGGCCTCGACGTGCCCGACGGCCACGCCGCCTCGCTTTCGGGCGGCCGGCCGGGCGTCCTGCACGGCAACCGCACCTATCTGCTGATGGACGCCGACGGCCAGATCAACGAGGGCCATTCGATCTCCGCCGGGCTCGACTATCCCGGCATCGGCCCCGAACATTCCTGGCTGAAGGAGACGGGCCGGGTGACCTATCTGTCGGCCACCGACGCCGAGGCGCTCGCCGCGTTCCAGACCTGCTGCCGGCTGGAGGGGATCATCCCCGCGCTGGAGCCCGCCCACGCGCTCGCCAAGGTGATCGAACTCGCGCCCGAGAAGCCGCGCGATCACCTGATGGTGATGAATCTGTGCGGGCGCGGCGACAAGGACATTTTCACCGTGGCCGATCACCTCGGCGGGATGTGACCCCGGCCGTTTCCCCACGCCGCCCAGCATGCTAACCACCCGCCATGACCACTCGCATCGACACGCGGTTCGCCGCCCTGCGCCACGACGGGCGCGCCGCCCTGGTGACCTTCGTCATGGCCGGCGACCCCGATCCGGCAACTTCGCTGGCGATTCTGAGGGCGCTTCCGGCCGCCGGCGCCGACATCATCGAGATCGGCATGCCGTTCACCGATCCGATGGCGGACGGGCCGGCGATCCAGGCGTCGGGCCTGCGCGCGCTTCGCGCCGGCCAGACGATGCGCCGCACGCTGAGCCTTGTCGCCGACTTCCGCGCCGGCGATGCGACGACGCCGCTGATCCTGATGGGCTATTACAATCCGGTCTATGTCTATGGCGTCGACGCCTTCCTGCGCGATGCGGGCGAGGCCGGGGTCGACGGGCTCATCGTCGTCGACCTGCCGCCCGAAGAGGACGAGGAGCTCTGCCTGCCCGCCCTGAAGGCGGGGCTGAACTTCATCCGCCTCGCGACCCCGACCACCGACGACCGGCGCTTGCCGGCCGTGCTCGCGAACACCTCCGGCTTCGTCTATTACGTCTCGATCGCGGGCGTGACCGGCGCGGCGGCGCCCGACTCGCGCGAAGTCGGCGCGGCGGTTGCGCGGATCAAGGCGCATACCCATTTGCCAGTGGCGGTCGGCTTCGGCGTCCGGGACGCCGCGAGCGCGGCCGGAATCGCGGGAATCGCGGACGGCGTCGTGGTCGGCTCGGCGATCGTCGAGGCGTTGCGGGGCTCGCTCGTCGACGGCAAGGCGAGCGCGGCGACGCTCCCGGCGGTGACCGGCCTCGTCGGCGACATCGCGAGGGGCGTGCGCAGCGCAGCGCGGAGTCTCGTCCGCTGACGGCGGCCGGGCGCATGAAGGGATTGCGATGAACTGGATTTCGAATGTGGTGCCGCCGAAGATCCGGTCCTTCCTCAGGCGCGAGACGCCGGAAAACCTCTGGGTCAAGTGCCCGGAGAGCGGCCAGCTCGTGTTCCACAAGGACCTCGAAGCCAATCTGTTCGTCGTCCCGGGCTCGGGCTACCACATGGCGATCGGCGCCAGGGCGCGGCTCGCCAGCCTGTTCGATGGCGCGCGCTGGGACGAACTGCCGACGCCGGAGGTTCCCGCCGATCCCCTGAAGTTTCGCGACATCAAGCGCTATTCCGAGCGGCTCAAGGAATACCGGCTCAAGACCGGCGCGCCCGATGCGATCACCCTCGCGGTCGGCAGGCTGGAAGGGCTGGCGGTCACCGTCGCGGTCCAGGATTTCGCCTTCCAGGGCGGGACGCTCGGCATGGCGGCGGGCGAGGCGATCATCGCCGGCATGACGGCGGCGCTGGAGCGGCGCACGCCGTTCATCATCTTCACCGCCTCGGGCGGCGCCCGCATGCAGGAGGGCATGTTCGCGCTGATGCAGATGCCGCGCACGACCGTCGCCGTGCGCCAGCTGCGGGCGGCCGGCCTGCCCTATATCGTGGTGCTGACCAATCCGACGACCGGCGGCGTCACCGCCTCCTATGCGATGCTCGGCGACATCCATATCGCCGAGCCGGGCGCGGTGATCGGCTTCGCCGGCGCGCGGGTGATCGAGCAGACGATCCGCGAGCGGCTTCCCGAGGGCTTCCAGCGCGCCGAATATCTCAAGGCGCACGGGATGGTCGACCTGGTCGCGCCGCGCGCCGAACTGCGCCCGTTGCTCGCCCGGCTGTGCCGGCTCCTCACTCACGCGCCCGACGCGAACCGGCCGGAGCCGGCGGCGGCGTGAGCCCATTCCGCATCGCCGCATCAACGCCGACCGGCGCGACAGGACACGAGGCATGAGCCCGCAGGACGCGATCGTGTCGCGCTTCGCCCCGCTCCACCCCAAGCGGATCGACCTTTCCCTGGGCCGGATCGAACGCCTGCTCGCCGATCTCGGCGCGCCGCAGAGCCGCCTGCCGCCGGTCGTCCACGTTGCCGGCACCAACGGCAAGGGCTCGACGATCGCCTTCATGCGCGCCGCGCTGGAAGCGGCGGGCAAGCGGGTGCACGTCTATACCTCGCCGCATCTGATCCGGTTCAACGAGCGGATCCGGCTCGCCGGCGCGCTCGTCGAGGACGAGCGCATGTTCCATGCGTTCGACCGCTGCGAAGCGATCAACGCGGGCCAGTCGATCTCGGTATTCGAGATCACGACGGCGGCGGCGCTGCTGCTGTTCAGCGAGACGGCGGCCGATTACCTGCTGCTCGAGGTCGGTCTGGGCGGGCGCTACGACGCCACCAACGTCATCGATCGGCCGGCCGCGACCGTGATCACGCCGGTCTCGATCGACCATCCCGAGTTTCTCGGCGAGACCGTCGACAAGATCGCCTATGAGAAGGCCGGCATTCTCAAGCGGGGCGCGGCGGCGATCGTCGCCGAACAGGACGCCCGCGCGCTCGCGGTGATCGAACGCGAGGCGGCGCGGGCCGGCGCGCGGACGATCGTCGCCGGCCGCGACTTCACGATGCACGAGGAGAACGGCCGGCTCGTGTTCGAGGACGCGCTCGGCCTCGTCGACCTTCCCCTGCCGCGTCTGCCCGGCCGCCACCAGCACGTCAACGCCGCGACCGCGCTCGCCGCGCTGCGCGCGATCGAGCCCGACCTCAGCGCGCGCGTGCTGGAGCGCGGCCTTTCCGAGGCCGACTGGCCGGCCCGCCTGCAGCGGCTGCGCAGCGGCCGCCTCGTCGATCTCGCGCCCGATCGCGCCGAACTCTGGCTCGACGGCGGCCACAACGAGGAGGGTGGGCGCGCGCTCGCCCAGGCGATGGCCGATTTCGAGGATCAGGCGCCGCGTCCGCTCGCGCTGATCTGCGGCACGCTCAACACCAAAGACACCGCCGGCTTCCTCCGCCATTTCAAGGGCCTCGCCCAGGAGACGCTCGCCGTGCCGATCGTCGGCGACCATGCCGGCCGCTCCGCCGAGGAAGTCGCCGGCTTCGCCCAGAGCGTCGGCCTGAACGCCGCCGCCTGCGCGAGCGTCGAAGCCGCGCTGCGCTTTCTGGCCGCGCGCGACTGGACCGTGCCGCCGCGGATTCTGATCGCCGGATCGCTGTATCTGGCGGGCCTCGTGCTGGAGGCGAACGGGTCGCAGCTGCGCTGACCGGAGGCACGATCCCGGCCGGGCGCCTGCTTACGTCGAGCGGCGAGAAGCCCTACGCCGCCGGCCTGCCCGCCAGCTCGCCCCGAAGCGCCCTGCCGATCAGCGCCCGGGTCTCCTCGATCCCGTACAGCGCGATGAACGAGCCGAGCCGCGGCCCGCGCTCTTCGCCGAGCAGCACCTGATAGATCATGTTGAACCAGTCGTTCGATACGCCGGGGCGCTCCGGCGTCGCGCCCTTGGCGTTCATGTCCTGGTAGCGCGGGATCGGGCGGGCGAGGTCATAGAGGGCGTGCTGGATCGCCTCCGCGCTCGCCTCGGCGGGCAGCGCCGCCAGACTCGCCGACAGCGCTTCGAGCGCGGCGGCCTCGATCTCGTCGGCGAGCCGGTAGCGCTTCCTCGGCGCGACGAAGTCTCGGAAATAGGCCACCGCGTAGCGCACCAGCCCGTCCAGCCGGGGATGGGTCGCGGGCGACACCGACGGCGCATAGCGGCGCAGAAAACCCCAGAGAACCCCGGGGTTCTCGGTGTTGGCGACCGCGGCCAGATTGAGCAGCATGCTGAACGAGATCGCCGTCTCCGCGCTCTCGCCGTGGACGAGCCGCTCGGGCGCCGGCGGCGCGCCGGCATGGATGTGCCAAACCGGATTGCCCAGCCGCTCCTTCCATTCCTGGCGCGGATAGGCGTCGAGAAAGCCCAGATATTCGTCGACGGTGCGCGGGATGACGTCGAAATAGAGTCGCTTGGCGGCCATCGGCTTCTGGAACATGAACAGCGACAGGCTTTCGGGGCTCGCGTAAGTCAGCCATTCGTCGATCGTCAGGCCGTTGCCCCGGGACTTGGAAATCTTCTGGCCCTTGTCGTCGAGGAAGAGCTCATAGTTGAAACCCTCGGGCGGCTGGCCGCCGATCGCGCGCGCGATCTGCGAGGAAAGCCTGACGGAATCGATCAGGTCCTTGCCCGCCATCTCGTAGTCGACGCCGAGCGCGACCCAGCGCATCGCCCAGTCGGGCTTCCATTGCAGCTTGCAGCGCCCGCCGGTGACCAGCGTCTCGAACGCCTCGTCGGTGTCGGGATCGCGCCAGCTGATCGTCCCCGCGCGGGCGTCATGGCCGAGCAGCGGAACCTGCATGACCACGCCCGTTCTCGGATGGATCGGCAGGAACGGCGAATAGGTGCCGGCGCGCTCCTCGCGCAGCGAAGGCAGCATGATCGCCTGCACCGCCTCGAAGCGCGCGAGCATGTGCAGCAGCGCGTCGTCGAAACGGCCCGCGCGGTAATAGGCGGTCGAGGAGGCGAACTCGTAGTCGAAACCGAAGGCGTCGAGGAATCGCCGCAGCTGCGCATTGTTGTGGGCGGCGAAACTCTCGTATTCTCCGAACGGGTCGGGCACCGCGCTCAGCGGTTTGCCGAGATGGGCCGCGATCATCGCGCGGTTGGGGATGTTGTCGGGCGCCTTGCGCAGGCCGTCCATGTCGTCGGAAAACGCCAGCAGCCGCGTCCTGATCGCATCGCCCGTCAGCAGCCTGAACGCCTGCCGCACCATCGTCGTGCGCGCGACCTCGCCGAACGTGCCCATATGCGGCAGGCCGGACGGGCCGTAGCCGGTCTCGAACAGGACTTCGCGCTGGCCAGTCCGCTCGACGCGCGCGATCAGCTTGCGCGCCTCCTCGAACGGCCATGCCCGCGAAGACTGCGCGACATCGCGCGGGGCGTCGAAGTGCATCTCGGGGCGTTCTTTCTGATCGGCTCGAACCGGGGCCGCGACGGCCCGATCGCGCGCACACTAGAAAGACCCGCCGTCATGTCAATCGGCGATCCCGTCGGGTCGTGAAGGCGCGCCCGCCGCCGACCGCCCGGCGGCGGCGGCCGTCTGGCCGTGCTCCGTCTTCCACCAGTGGAACGGTCGACGCGCGAGGTCGATCAGCGCCGCCCAGGCGGCGAGCGACACGAGGCAATAATAGAGCGGCAGCAGCGGCAGGCACAGGCAGAGTCGCGACAGGCCCCTGCCGCGCAGCGCCAGCGCGATCGGCACGAGAATCGCCGCCGATCCCGCGACCATGAGGATCAGCGTCAGAGCGTCGCCGACGGCCGCGCCGATGGTTCGCGCCGTGAACAGCTGGCCGTCGAGCCAGCGCCAGAGCGTGAAGCCGACCAGCGCCGGCCCGAACAGGCCGCCGAGCACCGGGCCGAGCATCAGCGCCTGCGCCGCCAGGGCGCGCGCCCAGCCCAATTCCCGCACGAGGCGGCGCGGGCTGCGCGAGTGGACCGCGAGCGTCTGCACCCAGCCCTTGTGCCAGCGGCGGCGCTGCCCGAACCAGTTGCCGAGCCGGGAGGGCGCCTCCTCCCTCGTGTCGGAATCCATCGTCGCGACGCGCAGGCCGAAACGCGCCAGGCGCAGGCCGAGATCGGCGTCCTCCGTCACGTTCCACGCGTCCCACTGACCGATGCGGCGCAAAGTGCGCGCGCGGAAATGGTTGGACGATCCGCCGAGCGCGATCGGCGCTCCCAGCGCGGCGAGTCCGGGATTGACGACGTCGAACAGCGCCGCGTACTCGATCGCGAACAGCTTGGGAATCCAGCCTTCGCCGGCGTTGTGGATCGCCAGCCGCGCCTGCAGGCATTCGATCGTCGCGTCCTTCGCGAAACGGGCGGCGGCGCGCCGCAACTGATCGGGGGCGGGGATGTCCTCGGCGTCATAGACGACGATCAGATCACCGCGCGCGAACGGCAGCGCGACGTTCAGCGCGCGCGGCTTGGTCGCCGGCGCGCCCGGCGGGGCGACGATGACGTCGTACCACGACGGCAGTTGCAGTTTTGCGAGCGCGACCAGCGTATCCCGATCGTCGCGCTCGATCACGATCTTCACGTCGAGGCGCGCTTTCGGATAGTCGATCGATTCGAGCGCACGCACCAGTCGCGGCGCCATCCTCGCCTCGCGATAAAGTGGCGCGATGATCGAATAGGCGGGCAGATCCGCTTCGTCGACAGCCGCCGCCTCCGCGCCCCGCCGGCCAGCCGCCGCGGCGGCCGCCAGGCGCAGCGCCGCCGATGCGGCGAACGCGAGCCAGAGCGCCATCGCGCAGGACACGGCGAACGATTCGCACAGCACGGCCCCGGCCCAGCCCGCGCCGAGCGCCAGCAGGATCGCCGCCCCGATCCGGCCGTCAGCGAACAGCGGATGGGCGGTCAGGCGCGGATCCGCCATTTCCAGCGCGCTCGCGGCCTGCTCGGCGACCTGTCGCCCCATCTGACGGCGGACCACGACGCCGAGCGTCTGCGGCGAGGTGATGACGAAGGATTGCGGCAGCCGGCCGGCCGCGAATACGAGCAGTAGCAGGGTGAGCGCCCGGCCGCGCGGCGCCAGGACGGCGCGGGCGCCGCTGGCGTTCGGCGCGAGTCGCGCGCCCCCGCGCATCGCCGCCTGCGCGGGATCGTCGCATCCGACGATCGCGAACTCGCCGACATAGTAGGAAAGGCCAAGATGCGCCGCGAGCAGCCGGTAGAAGTCCTCTTCGCGCATGTGACCGGCGCCGAGGAACGCCTGCTCGGGATATACGCCGCCAGTCGCCGTCCGGGTGGCGGCCAGCAACGCCTCCCGCGGCACGCCGTACCCGGCGAGAAACGCGATCTCGGGCGCGACGCCGTCGCCTGGCTCGTCGCGCGCCCGTGCCCCCGTCGGCGCCGCGGCCGCGAAAATCGATCCGGCCGGCGTCCGGTCCGGCGCGACGAATGGGGCTTGCGACTCGAAGACACTCACGCGGTACGCCGACAAATTCAACGCCAACGACCGGAGCATTAATAGTGAGGCGGCGCGTCCCAGTAAAGCGCAGCGCCGGGAGTATTGATCGAGGCCGCGCGGCGGAATAGGGTGGCGACCTGGAAAAACCCAGCCCCGAGGCGATCCAATCAAGACGCTGCCGTCGCGAATTCTCGGCGCCGCTATCCGCGTGGCGCCGCTCCTTTTGGCCCTCGTTCAGGCCAGCGCGCAGGAGGTGCGCGTCGCGACGCCGAGCTTCTGGGATCCGGGCCTCCAGATCGCGCGGCCCGACCTGTCGGGCGTCCGCGTCATCCGTTTCCTCACCGACGACGACTATCCACCGCTGAATTTTGCGCTGGCGGACGGCACGCTCGCCGGATTCAACGTGGCGATCGCGCGCTCCGTCTGCGAAGAACTGCAGGTGGGCTGTACGATCCAGGCGCGCCGCTGGGATACGCTCACCGATTCCCTGCTCGACGGCAAGGGCGACGCGGTCGTCGCCTCGATCGCCGCGACGCCGGCGGCGCGCGCCAGGATCGATTTCACCCAGCCCTACTACCGGACCCCCGCGCGCTTCGTCGCACGCCGGGATTCGGGCCTGCAGGACGCTACGCCCGCCACGCTCCTCGGCAAGACCGTCGGCGTCGTCGCAGGCTCGGCTCACCAGGCCTATCTCGACGCCTTTTTCCCCGGAATCGTCGTGAAGGCCTTTGTCGACGCCGCGGCCTCGCGGGAGGCGCTGCGGGGCGGCGCCGTCGATGCGCTGTTCGGCGACGGCCTGTCGCTCGCGATCTGGCTCGACGGCGCCGGGTCCGACGCCTGTTGCGTCTTCAAGGGCGGCCCCTACACCGAGAGCCGGTTCTTCGGCGAAGGCGTCGGCATCGCCCTGCGCAAGGAGGACGTCGCGCTGCGCCGTGCGCTGGACTGGGCGCTCGCCCGCCTCGCCGCGCGCGGCGTCTACGCGGAACTCTATCTCGAACATTTCCCGATCAGCTTCTATTGAACGGCCGAGCGGGATTTCGGATCAATGTCACGCTGTCATCCGAGCCGACGATCCGGGCTCAGGACGGCATTCCATAGCCGCGCGCCATGGCCGCCGCGGCGACCGGGATGGCCAGGAACAGCGCGGCTTCCGCCCAGAGCCAGAGGCGAACCCGCGCGATGTCCTGCGGGCCGGGACGGAACGCCGGGTCGCGGCGCCGCCGCCGGCCCCAGCCGATGTAGCGAACGGTAGGCGCGATCGACAGCAGGCCAACCAGGACGAACAGCGCCATCTTCGTCCAGAAGACCGAGTTCTCCACGTAATACTGATAGCCCTTCGCGCCCCAGATCACCCGGGCGACGCCGAAGATCACGACGACCGCCGCGGCGACGCCATAGCCGAGGTCGATCCGAGCGAGCCGCGCGAGGCCGCGCGCGTCGATGTCGACTGTCAGGATCGCGAGTTCGGCCGCCAGGATCGCCGCCAGCGCGAAGATCGCGAGATGATGCAGGCTGGCGAGCGCCCAATCGATCAGCATTGCGAAACTCCGATTCCTGGAAGATGGCCTATTCCGCCGCCGGCACGAGCGCCGGGGCGAAGCCGGTCCCGCTCGGCGCCGCCGCCGGCGCCGCGCGGAAGCCGAGCGAGTTGCGGAACCACAGCGCGTAGATCGACGGCAGGAACAGCAGCGTGAGGAAGGTCGCCACCGACAGCCCGCCCATGATCGTCACCGCCATCGGGCCCCAGAACGCGCTCTCGGAGAGCGGGATCATCGCCAGGATCGCGGCGAGCGCGGTCAGCACGACGGGCCGCGCCCGGCGCACGGTCGCCGAGACGATCGCCTGGCCGCGGGTCAGCCCGAGTTCGCGCACGTCGCTCTCGATCTGGTCGACCAGGATCACCGTGTTGCGCATGTCCATGCCGGCGAGCGCTATGAGGCCGAGCAGCGCGACGAAGCCGAACGGCTTGTGGGCGAGGTTGAGGGCGATCGAGGCGCCGACGATGCCGAGCGGGGCGGTGAAGAAGACGAGGACCAGACGCGACAGGCTCTGCAGCTGGATCATCAGCAGGGTCAGCATGCCGAGCAGCATGATCGGGAACAGCAGGAAGATCGAGGAATTGCCCTTCTGCGATTCCTCGATCGCGCCGCCCATCTCGATGCGATAGGCCGGCGACAGGCTGTCGCGGATCCCCTGCAGCTTAGGCCACAGCGCGGCCGACACGTCCGGCGGCTGCACGCCGTCGACAACGTCGGCGCGCGCGGTGATCGCCATGTCGCGGTTGCGCCGCCACATGATGGGCTCTTCGGCGCCGTAGCGGACGCGGGCGATCTGCGAGACCGGCACCACGACGCCGTCGCGGCTCAGCACGGTGAGGCTGTCGAGCTGATCGAGAGCGGCGCGCTCGGTCGGCACGGCCCTGGCGACGACGTCGACCTTCTCCTCGCGGTCGCGGATCGTCGTCACCGTCACGCCGCCGATCAGCGTCTGCAGGGTCTGCGCGATGTCCTGCGGGGTCAGCCCGAGCGCGCGCGCGCGCGGCTGGTCGACCTCGAGCGTCAGCGAGGGCATTTTTTCGTTCCAGTCGAG
>JBEKEI010000143.1:0-11927 GCA_050013915.1 Roseiarcus sp. | reverse complement strand
ATTCGACGATCCATTGCATATGTCTGAGCCCGGCCGCGCGCTGGCTCGGCTCGGCGCCGATCGGATTCATCTCGACGCCCGGGAACAGCGCAATGCCCGTCGCCTCAAGGCCGACGCGGGTCAAATGGCGACCGATCTCAGCATAGTGCTCGGGCGCGCCCTCGAAAATCGGGATTTCGACGCCGTCATAGCCCGCGCCCTTGATCGCGTCGAAAATCGGCCAGTGCTCGTGCTGAACATGCGCCGTCCACAGCAGCAGATTAAAGCCGATTTTCACGACGCCCTCCCAGATCGTTAGCGCGGAATCGACGAACGGACGGCGGATGCGATGCCTCCATTCTGGCTCGAGCCCGGCGCTCATCCCTTTTGCGACGACCAGTAGATTGGCGTTCGCGCGCGATGGCAAGGGGGTCTTGCCGGCGCGCAACTCCAAATCGCCGACGTTTCATCGACCAGGACCGATTCGAGTGGCGCCACGAGGACGGCGCCATCGGTCCTGGATTTCATGCTCATATCCGGAACACTCCGATTCGTCGATCGTCGCGATGACGACTCTCCCGCCCGGCGAGATCTTGCCGGCGAGGCTCGGGGACTCCGGATCACGGGAGCGTTGCGCGAAACCCCCTTTTGACCTCCGCGTCAATTCATCCTGCGCGAGAAGTCCGGCAACACCCTGATATCGGGGCGGTTTTAGCAACCCTCCCGTCTGGCGGAAAACAAATACGCCGGCGTTGAGAAAGGCGCTATGCTCAATCATAAAGGGCGTCGTGAAGCCCGCGGGGGCGTTGCGGGATCGACCGCGCCGCGGCCATTGCACCCTGCATCGGGAGGTCCGTCATGGCGAGGATGAAGGCGATCGAGGCGGCGGTGCGCGTGCTCGAGAAGGAGGGGATCGCGTGCGCCTTCGGCGTGCCGGGCGCGGCGATCAACCCGCTCTATGCGGCGCTGAGGGCGCGCGGGACGATCCGCCACGTGCTGGCGCGCCATGTCGAGGGCGCCTCGCACATGGCCGACGGCTACAGCCGCGCGAAGGCCGGCAATATCGGCGTCTGCATCGGCACCTCGGGACCGGCGGGCACCGACATGATCACCGGGCTCTATGCGGCGATCGCCGATTCGATTCCGATCCTCTGCATCACCGGCCAGGCGCCGCGCGCCAAGCTGCACAAGGAGGATTTCCAGGCGGTCGACATAGAGACGATCGCCAGGCCGGTCGTCAAATGGTCGGTCACCGTGCGCGAGCCCGCGCTCGTGCCGATGGTCTTCGCCCAGGCCTTCCACGTCATGCGCTCGGGCCGGCCCGGGCCGGTGCTGATCGACCTTCCGGTCGACGTCCAGACCGCCGAGATCGAATTCGACGATTCGACCTATCAGCCGCTCGCCGTCTACAAGCCCTCGGCGACCCGCGCGCAGGCCGAGCGTGCGATCGCGATGCTCAACGAGTCCCGGCGACCGCTGATCGTCGCGGGCGGCGGGATCATCAACGCCGACGCCTCCGACTTGCTCGTCGAATTCGCCGAGCTGACCGGCGTCCCCGTGATTCCGACCTTGATGGGGTGGGGGACAATTCCCGACGACCACCCGCTGATGGCGGGCATGGTCGGGCTGCAGACGAGCCACCGCTACGGCAATGCGACCTTCCTCGAATCCGATTTCGTGTTCGGGATCGGCAACCGGTTCGCCAACCGCCACACCGGCTCGGTTGAAATCTACACCAAGGGCCGCAAGTTCGTGCATGTCGACATCGAGCCGACCCAGATCGGACGGGTGTTCGGCCCCGATTTCGGCATCGTGTCGGACGCCGGGGCGGCACTCACCCAGTTCATCGAAGTCGCGCGGGAGATGAAGGCCGCGGGCCGGCTCGCCGATCGCGAGGCATGGGCGGCGCGCTGCCTGCACCGCAAGGCCAACATGCTGCGCAAGAGCCATTTCGACCAGGTGCCGCTGAAGCCGCAGCGCGTCTACGAGGAGATGAACGCGGCGTTCGGCCGCGACGTCTGCTATGTCACGACGATCGGGCTCTCGCAGATCGCGGGCGCGCAGTTCCTCCACGTCTACCATCCGCGCAACTGGATCAATTGCGGCCAGGCGGGCCCGTTGGGATGGACGCTGCCCGCCGCGCTCGGCGTGCGCGCGGCGTTGCCGGACAAGACGATCGTCGCGCTGTCGGGCGACTACGACTTCCAGTTCATGATCGAGGAGCTCGCGGTCGGCGCCCAGCACAAACTGCCCTATCTCCATGTGGTCGTGAACAATTCCTACCTCGGGCTGATCCGGCAGGCGCAGCGCGGCTTCCAGATGGATTTCGAGGTCTCGCTCGGCTTCGACAACATCAATGCGACGCCCGAAGGGGATGCGCCGGCGGGCTATGGCGTCGACCATGTCGCCGTCGCCGAGGGGCTCGGCTGCAAGGCGATCCGGGTCAAGAGCCCCAACGAGTTCGCGGACGCCTTCGCCAGGGCGCGCGCGCTGATGGAGGCGCATCGCGTGCCGGTCGTGATCGAGTTCATCCTCGAGCGCGTCACCAACATCGCGATGGGAACCGAGGTCAACGCCGTCAACGAGTTCGAGGAGATCCTGTGCCTCGATCCCAACCTGTCGCTGCGCAACAGCCAGGACATGGACGTGATCGAGACCGCGGGGACCTGAGCGCCCGAGAGAACGTGAAAGCCTTCATCGCCAGGAGCGATCATGCCCAGATTCAGCGCCAATCTCACCTTCCTCTTCACCGAACTGCCCTTCCTCGACCGCCTCGGCGCTGCGCGGCGCGCAGGCTTTCGCGGCGTCGAATACATGTCGCCCTACGGCGAGGCGAAAGGCGACATCGCCGCGCGGCTGCGTGACGATGGGCTGAGCCAGGTCCTGTTCAACCTGCCTGCGGGCGACTGGGGGGCGGGGGAGCGCGGCATTGCGATCCTGCCCGATCGCGTCGAGGAATTCCGCCGTGGCGTGGCCCAGGCGATCGACTACGCCAAGGCGCTGGACTGCGGGCTGATCAATTGCCTCGCCGGCGTCGCGCCCAAGGGCGCGGACGCCGGCGCCTTGCGCGCGACGCTGGTCGCCAATCTCGCCTATGCGGCGGGCGAACTGGCCAAGGAGAACATCAAGCTGCTGATCGAGCCGATCAACACGCGCGACATTCCCGGCTTTTTCCTGACCCGCAGCGCCCAGGCGCTCGGCCTGATCGAAGAGGTCGGATCCGGTAACTTGTTCGTCCAGTACGACATCTACCACATGCAGATCATGGAGGGCGATCTCGCGCGCACGATCGAGACCAATCTTTCGCACATCGCCCATGTCCAGCTCGCCGACAATCCCGGCCGCCACGAGCCGGGAACGGGCGAGATCGCCTACCCCTTCCTGTTCGGCCATCTCGACCGGATCCGCTATTCCGGCTGGGTCGGCTGCGAATACAAGCCGCTGACCGAAACGCTGGCCGGCCTCGGCTGGTTCGAAGCCTATCGATCCTGAGCGCGAAGGAGTCTCGCCATGAGCGACATCGGATTCATTGGCCTCGGCGTCATGGGCGCGCCGATGGCGGCCAATCTGCTGGCCGCGGGCCACAGGCTGTTCCTGCACACGCGGCGCGCGGTCCCGCAGGCGCTGATCGAGGCGGGTGGCACGCCTTGCGCGAACGCCCGGGAGGTCGCCGAGAAGGCGCAGGTGATCATCCTGATGGCGCCCGACACGCCCGACGTCGAGACGATCCTGTTCGGCGAGGCCGGCGTCGCCGAGGGGCTGGCGGCGGGCAAGATCGTCGTCGACATGAGTTCGATCTCGCCGATTGCGACCAAGGATTTCGCCGCGCGCGTCAAGGCGCTCGGGGCCGACTATCTCGACGCGCCGGTCTCGGGCGGCGAGGTCGGCGCCAAGGCGGGCTCACTGACGATCATGGTCGGCGGATCGGAGGCGGCGTTCGGCGCAGTCAGGCCGATCTTCGAGAAGCTCGGCAAGAACATCACTCTGGTCGGCGGCAACGGCGACGGCCAGACGACCAAGGTCGCCAACCAGATCATCGTCGCGCTCAATATCGAGGCGGTCGCCGAGGCGCTGGTGTTCGCCTCCAGGGCGGGCGCCGACCCAGCGCGGGTGCGCCAGGCGCTGATGGGCGGCTTCGCCGCCTCCCGGATCCTTGAGGTCCATGGCGAACGCATGGTCAAGCGCACGTTCGATCCGGGGTTCCGGATCGAGCTGCATCAAAAGGATCTCAATCTCGCCCTGCAGGGCGCCCGCGCGCTCGGCGTCGCGCTGCCCAACACCGCCTCGGCCCAGCAATTGTTCAGCGCCTGCGTCGCCCACGGCCTCAAGGCCTGGGACCATTCGGCGATGGTGCGCGCTCTGGAGGTCATGAGCGATCACGAGCTCGGCCAGAAGGACTGAGCGATGGCGTTCGACGGCGATCACCGGGCCCTGCTGCGCGCAATGTTCGAGGCGGCGGTCAACGCCGCCGCGCCGGCGCTCTGCGTGCCGCCGCATCTGCCGGCGCCGCCGAAAGGGCGCACGATCGTGGTCGGAGCTGGCAAGGCGGCGGCAGCGATGGCGGCCGCGGTCGAGGCGCACTGGGAGGGACCGCTCGAGGGGCTTGTCGTCACCCGCTACGGCCACGGCGCGCCGACCACTCGCATCCGGGTCGTCGAAGCGAGCCATCCTGTGCCTGACGCCGCCGGCCCCGCCGCGGCGTGCGCCATCCTCGATCTCGTCTCGGGCCTCGGCGCCGACGATCTCGTCCTCTGCCTCATTTCCGGCGGCGGCTCGGCGCTGCTCGCGCTGCCCGCCGGCGACGTCACACTCGCCGACAAGCAGGCGATAAACCGCGCGCTGCTGCGCAGCGGCGCGCATATCGGCGAGATGAACTGCGTGCGAAAGCATCTGTCGGCGATCAAGGGGGGCCAGCTCGCCGTCGCCGCCGCGCCGGCGCAGGTGGTCAGCCTGATCATTTCGGATGTGCCGGGCGACGACCTCTCGGTGATCGCCTCCGGCCCTACGGTCGCCGACGCGACGACCCAGGCCGATGCGATCGCGGCGCTCGCCAGATATCGCATCGAAGTCCCGCCGGCCGTGCGCGCGCGGCTCGCCGATCCCGCGTTCGAGACGCCCAAGCCGGGCGATCCGCGGCTCGCGGGCGTGACCAACATCCTGATCGCGACGCCCCAGGGCGCCCTGGAGGCGGCGGCGGAGGTCGCGCGGCGCGCAGGCTTCGCCCCGCTGATCCTCGGCAACGCCATCGAGGGCGAGGCGGGCGAATGCGCGATCGTTCATGCCGGAATCGCGCTGCAGGCGGCCGGCTGGGGCCAGCCGGTCGCGCCGCCTTGCGCGATCATCTCGGGCGGCGAGACGACCGTCACCATGCGCGGCAAGGGGCGCGGCGGGCGCAACGCCGAATTCCTGCTCGGTCTGGCGATCGCGCTTGGCGGCCGCGCCGGGATCAGCGCGCTCGCCGCCGACACCGACGGCATCGACGGCAGCGAGGACAATGCCGGGGCGATCATCGGGCCCGACACGCCGGCGCGCGCGGCCGCGGCGGGGATCGATCTGGCCGCGCGGCTCGCCGACAACGACGCCTATGGCGCCTTCGCGGCGCTCGGCGATCTCGTTGTGACCGGTCCGACGCGAACGAACGTCAACGATTTCCGGGCGATGCTCGTGCCGGGGCGGCGTCTGGGGCCGTGAATCGGCGACGCGCCCACGCGGACGCGCGCTATTGCTGCGGCGCGCCGGCGCAGGCGCTGAGGAGGCCGACGGAGCCGCCCGACTCGAGGTAGCGCGGTCGCGACCCGGTGCGTCCGAACAAGTTCTCACGTTCGGCGCTGGTCGAACGAAACGCCGGATGCCGCGCCTCGACCCGCGCCTTGGCGGCCCGGAAATCCAGGCCCATGCAGGCGACCTTCAGATTGAAGCCGGGGTAGTCTCGCGGTTCGCACCATGGCGCGTAGCCAAACACCCGTCGGTAGAAGGCCTGGTGCTGCCCGACGACGGAGACAATGCCGAAATCGGCGCCGAAATGCTCCCCCGCCATCCATCCCGGTCGGAGCGCGAGATAGGGAAGTTCAGGGAATCTCCTCGCAAATTCCAGATCCGCCGCGAGGCGGGTCGGGTCGACGATTACCCGGCCGGCGCCCAGGTGGGGCATGATGAGGTCGAAAAAAGGGTCGAGCGACGGAAGCGCGGCGGTCGCGCGATCGGCGACGTGGATCCTCACCGTGCTGGCCAACTCGCCATCGATGAACATCGTCGTGATCCAGGCGTTGGGCGCGTCGTCGACGCCCTCGTCGTAGAGCAGTCCATCCGCGCGAGTCGTGATCAATCCCTGCCGAATATAGGCTTCGTAGCGGAGCCGGTAGACGGCTTCCTTCTCGACGCTCGTGCGCGCGCAGCGATACTCGACTCGCTCGAGAGCTCGCAGAACCCGATCCGAAAGCCGTGACATTGTTCCGCTGACGCCAACTTCCATCACAGATGCTCACTCATCGCTGATCTGTGATTGAGGTTAACGGGAAGTGAACAGATGTAAAGGCAATCGAATTGAAATGGTTAACGATCAGGACGGTTTTTTGTGACGCTCCTCAGCTGACGCCTGGGCCCTGATCCTTGAAGTCAAACGCGAAATGCTCAAGGAGGAGGTGGGCGTAGCGATCGATCGAGGAGGATGGGGCGTCGCCGACACAGGTGCGCCAGAGGATGAAATTATCGAGCCGAACCGGCAATTCTTCCACCCGACGGCCCGCGAGCGCCAGTTCCCGCCGTAGGACTTCGCGTTCGCGCCGCCATTGACCATAATCGTCCTGCTGCAGGAGCGTCCGGATGGCGGGCGAATGCGCCGCGAAATCGCGCTCTTCGACCAGGCCGAGCACGATCGGTTCGGGCGGCGTTCTGAATGCCAGGAGTTTCGCTGCGAAGAAATCGAGACCGCCCTGGCTGGCCGGGGTCCCGGTCAGGCGGCGCCAGGCGAGAAACGGCGTGAGGGCGACGAGCGCCAGCCTCGCGTCGACGCCGGCCATCGCCAGACCGATCTGCAGGGCCTCACACGAATCGCGCCAGTCTGCGTAGTCGCAATGAAGTCGCAGGTCCGGGATGAAGCTGCGCGCCCGCGCGAACTCATCTTCGCCGAGCAGCGCGATGATCACAGACGAGTCCGACCTCGGCTGACTGGCGCATGCATCGACGTTCCGATCGGGTTCGATCGTCGCCGTGGGGCAGCGTCTCGAGAAAATCGGGGCCGGGGGGATCGCGAGTCTCCGGATCATGTTCGCTCATCGACGAAATGGATACGGTCTTAAACTAAACAAATTTTTAACAGCCCGCGCGGATAGTTCAAAATTCACGGGGCTCACCTTCGGAAAGATTATGCGAGCTGGACGAATTGGCGCAGGTTCCGGCAACGCCAGCAAGATGCCGGACGCCCTGTACATAGGCTTCGTCGACAGCCTCCTGGTCGAGATCAAGGGACTCGTCCTGTCCTGCGTGGCGGTCACGGCCGCGGGAATCGCCACCGCGACGGCCGCGCACAGCCTCGGCCTGTCGGTCTGCACGGCGATCATGCTGCTCGTCGGCCTGATCCGGCTGCGCATGATGATTGTGCACGCGCGGAGCCGGCCGAGCGCCAACGTGGCGATCGCGCGCCGGCGCGAGAACAGGTTCGTCATCGGCGCAGTGGCCCATATGGCCCTGCTGGCGATATGGACGCTCGTCGCCTTTTTGGTGACGGACGACGGATTCACCCGCTTCCTCACGGCGTCGACGACCCTCGTCTACGCATTCGGCATGTGGACGCGAAGCTTCGCGATCGACAAGGGGATCAATGCGCATATCATAGTCGCTTTCGTTCCGCTCAGCGCAGCGATGATCGTCGCCGGCGGCTGGTACCCCGTCACGATTTTTGTCGGGTTCATCCCGACCTTTCTCTTCATGAAGGCCTCGTCGAGCCGGATGAAGGAGAATTTCCTCGCCGAAGTGGCCGCCAGGAATCAGGTAGTCACGCTCGCCGCGCGGCTCGACACCGCGCTCAACAATATGTCGCATGGCCTCTGCATGGTCGATCCCGCGGGCAAGCTGACCCTCACCAACAAGCAAATCCTGCGGATGTTCCGGCTCACCGAAGGCGAGGCGCATGCCGGCGCCGATCTGCGGTCCATCCTGCGGCGGCTGGTGCACAACGGCGTGCTCGCGCGCGCCGAATGCCAGCGCTTCGCCGAGGCGCTGTTCCCGGAGGTTCGCGGCGAACTGCCGTTGCCGCTCGACACCACCGACGGGCGCGCGCTCGAAGTCACGATCCAGCGCATCGGCGCCGAGGGCACGGTCGTCGTCGTCCAGGACATCACGGAACGGCGGACGGCCGAGGCTGCGATCTATCGCATGGCCTGGTTCGATCCGGTCACCGGCCTGCCGAACCGGCGGCGCTTCGAGAAGGCGCTCGCCCAGGCCCTGATCGCGGCCCAGGACGAGGCGCGCGCCGGGGCGGTCATGCTGCTCGATCTCGACGACTTCAAACAGATCAACGACAGCCTGGGCCACGCCCGCGGCGACAAGCTCCTCTCCAAGGTCGGCGACCGCATCCGCCCCATCCTCGACGATCCCGACACCGTCGCGCGCTGGGGCGGCGACGAATTCGCCATCCTGCTCGCGCCCAGGGCCGACGCGAAAGAAGCCTCGAGGATCGCCCAGCGGATCATCGCGGAAATCAACCGCCCGTTCGAGATCGACGGCTATGAGATCCAGGTCGGCGCGAGCGCCGGGATCGTGGCGATCGACCGCGCCGGCCTGACGCTCGAAACCATGATGAGCAACGCCGATCTCGCGCTCTACGCCGCCAAGGCGGAGGGCCGCAATCGCTGGCGCGCCTACGAGGGGCAACTCGGGCTCCATGCCCAGAAACGCCGGAGTCTCGAGGTCGATCTCAGGGCCGCCGTCGCCAACGAGACGATCGAGGTTCACTATCAGCCGATCAATGACGTGGCGACCCGCGAGCTCGTCGGCTGCGAGGCGCTGGTGCGCTGGAATCACCCGACCCGTGGCCGCATCTCGCCCGCCGAGTTCATCCCGATCGCCGAGGAGCTGGGGTTGATGGACGCGCTCGGGCGCAATATCCTGCGACGCGCCTGTCTGGACTGCGCGATGTGGCCCGAACCGGTCTTCGTCGCCGTCAATCTGTCGCCATTGCAGGTCCGCGGCGGCCGCGTCGCCGCCGCGATCGGCGAAGCGCTGGCGGAATCGGGACTGCCGACGCGACGGCTCGAGGTCGAGATCACGGAATCGACGATCCTCCACGATCTCCCCTCGACGCGCCAGACCCTGCGATCGATCCGGGAAATGGGCATCCGGATCGCGCTGGACGACTTCGGGACCGGTTATTCGAGCCTGAGTTATCTCCATACTTTCCCTTTGGACAAGATCAAGATCGATCGCTCGTTCACGATGGCGATCGGGTCCGATCATCGCGCCTCGATCGTGATCGCCAGCGTCGCCGGCATGTGCAAGATGCTCGGAATGGACGTGCTCGTCGAAGGCGTCGAAACCGAACAGCAGATGCAATTCGTCGAGGATCTCGGCTCGGTCGCCGAGGTGCAGGGGTTCCTGTTCAGCCCCGCGGTTCCCGAGCGGGAAATCCGCGCGATGTTCGAGCGCGGCGCGCTGCGCAAGACCGCCTGAGCCGCCGACCGGTCGCCGCGCCCCGCCGCGTCGCCGCATCAGCCTCTCGCCGCGCGGCGCCGGCGATCGACGCAGGTCGAAAACACCTGATCCCAGAACGAGGTCACGACGCCGTAATTGCCGGGCGCGCCGTTGTAGTGATGCGCCATGTGCAGGACGCGCGCCCGGTAGAGCAGGCTGCCCGGCTCGAGGGTCCAGTGATGCGAGGCGTGATGGACGAGCATGTAGCCGGCATAGCCGAGCAGCGCGCCGCTGGCGAAGCCGCCCGCGACCACGACGCCGACCGTGAACAGAAGGGGAAGGAAGAACACCGAAAGAATGAGCCCGCTCGAGATGAAGGAGGGCACGCCGATCAGCGCCGTCGGATCGTCGTGATGGGCGTCATGGAATTTCTCGAAAAACGGAATGGCGTGGTAGACCCAGCGGTGGACGACATATTCGACCAGCGTCCAGACGAACAGGCCGACGACGAACCAGCCGAGCCACATTCCGGCGCCGGCGAGGCCGCGCTCGTAGATCGCCGCCGCGACGAGCAGGAGGATCGCGACCGGGATCGCCACGAAATCCCCGAAATACAGGAAATGACTCAATTTCATAACACGCCCCACTGCTGTGCCCGTCCGACCCGGGCGCTTGGGCGCTCCGCGCCTTCGGCCCGTCTGATCATTCAACCGACAGCGCCGGCCGGACCCCGCCTGTCGCGGGCATATTCCGCATCCGTGCGAATGACCCGCGCCGCCGCACAACGGTTAATTTTACGTCTGTTCGCCTGACCTGACAATGGCTTTGCCGGGCCCGGAATCTCGTGCGCCGGCGCCCGGAGGGTCGGCGGCCGCGCGCGTCTGCGCTTCACGGGCGCGCGCTGGCCGCCGCAGCGGCGCGCGGCGAACGCGCCCGACCCGGTCCGCCGGACGCGCAGCGGGAATTCCGCGTCGTGCGCGCCGGCGGCGACCGCGCCGGCCGCCGGCGCGATCGCGTCGGCCAGCCACGGGGCGCGCCGGCCGGGATCGCGGTTCGCCGGCGCGGCCGATCGCTTGACGAGGCCCAGCGCGTGGATCAGCGGCCTCGGCCTGACTTCGTCGCCGATGGCGAAATGGAGCGGAGAGCGCCGGGTCTGCGCGCCCCAGAAACGGCCGTGCGGCGCCTCGATCGCGCCGGATTGCGATCGCGTGGGATCCCGTCGATCGGGCGCGCTTGACGGCGCGCCATGCGATGGCCACCTGATGGCGGCAGCGCGATCGGGCGCGTTCGCGCGACCGCCCGCGTCGACGAGAACCGGCGCTGCGGAGGGCGCATGAGCCAGGCAATTGCAACGACGCCGCTGCCCGGAGGCCGCCGGGCGCCGCGCCTGGGCCAGGGGACCTGGCGGATGGGCGAGGACCCAGCCGCCCGCGCCGGCGAAGTCGCGGCGATCCGGCGCGGCGTGGAACTCGGCATGACGCTGATCGACACTGCCGAAATGTATGGCGAGGGCGGCGCCGAGACGCTGCTCGGCGAGGCGCTGCGCGGATTGCGCGATCGGGTCTTCCTGGTCAGCAAGGTCTACCCGCAGAACGCCGGCGGCGCGGCGCTGCGGCGGGCGTGCGAGAACAGCCTGCGGCGCCTGGCGACCGACCGGATCGACCTCTACCTCCTGCACTGGCGCGGCGGCGTGCCGCTGAAGGCGACCGTGGAGGGCATGACCGCGTTGCAAGGCGAGGGCAAGATCGGCGCGTGGGGCGTCAGCAATTTCGACGCCGACGACATGGACGACCTGTTTGCGGCGGGCGGCGTGGACTGCGCGGCCGATCAGATCCTCTACAATCTCGTGCGACGCGGCCCCGAATTCGATCTCCTGCCGGCGCTCGCCGCGCGCGCGATCCCGGCGATCGCCTACAGCCCGATCGAGCAGGGGCGGTTGCCCCGCTCCGGCGTGCTCGCCGAAGTCGCGCGGCGCCATGGGGCGACGCCATTCCAGATCGCGCTCGCCTGGCTGTCCAGCCGCCCCGACCTCATCGCGATCCCCAAGGCGGCGACGATCGCCCATGTCGAAGCCAACCGGAAGGGCTGGGACCTCGCGCTCGACGAGGCGGCGCTCGCCGCGCTCGACGGCGCGTTCCCGCCGCCGCGCCGCAAGACGCCGCTGGCGATGATCTGAGCAGAGTCCGGGGGCCGGACCGACGGATCTGCTGCGCCATGCGCCGAGCGCGCGTCGGCGCCGCCAGGGCCGGGCGCGCGCGTCGAGGTCGAGCCGGCTACGCCGGTCGCCTGACGGCGCGCCCGCGGCGTGGCCGCCTGCCGGC
>JBEKEI010000142.1:0-12003 GCA_050013915.1 Roseiarcus sp. | reverse complement strand
GATCGCGCGCGCCGGCGTCGCTTATGTCCCCGAGACGATGGCGGTGTTCTCCGATCTCAGCGTGCGCGACAATCTCGTGCTCGGCGCCCGCGAGGGGCCGCTCGACGACCGCCGGGTCGAGTGGATGTTCGGCTTCTTCCCCGCCCTGAAGAAGTTCTGGCTGTCGCGCGCCGGAACGCTGTCGGGCGGCCAGAAGCAGATGCTGTCGATCGCGCGCGCGATCGTCGAGCCGCGGCGGCTGCTGCTGATCGACGAGCCGACCAAGGGGCTCGCGCCGGCGATCATCGGCGCGCTGATCGAATGCCTGCGCGAGATCAAGCGCACCGGGGTGACGATCCTGCTGGTCGAGCAGAATTTCCGCGTTGCGCGCGAACTCGGCGACCATGTCCGGGTCATGGACGGCGGGCGCATCGTCCACCAGGGCCTGATGGCCGGGCTCACCGAGGACGAACAATTGCAGAGCCGCCTGCTCGGCCTTTCCCTGGACGCCCACCAATGAGCGCGATCGACCCCGGAGCGGCGCTGCCGCGCCAAAGACCGGACCTGCTTCCCGCGCTGACCCCGCTGCTTGTCGTCGCGATCGCGGCGCCTTTCATCGGCTCGCCGTCGACCTTCGTCACGCTGACCATCGCCGGGCTCGCGATGGGGATGATGATCTTCACCATGGCGTCCGGGTTGACGCTGGTGTTCGGCCTGATGGACGTGCTGAATTTCGGCCATGGCGCCTTCATCGCGCTCGGCGCCTATGTCGCGACCCTCGCGCTGGCGCCGCTCGCGCCCTGGGCGCAGGCCGATGCGCTCGGCCCCAACCTCGCCGTCATGCTGCTCGCCGCGCTCGCCGCGATCCTCGTCTGCGGCGCGTTCGGCTTCGTGTTCGAGCGGGTGCTGATCGTGCCGGTCTACGGCCAGCACCTCAAGCAGATCCTGGTGACGATCGGCGGCAGCATCGTCGCCGAGCAATTGCTCTATGCGCTGTTCGGCCCCCAGCAGATCCCGCTCGCCCTGCCGGCCGCGCTGCGCGGCGCCTTCATCCTCGGCGACGCCGCGATCGAGAAATACCGCGTGCTCGCGACTCTCGTCGGGCTTGCCGTCTTCGCCGGGCAGCTGCTCGTCCTCAACCGGACCAAGATCGGGCTGCTGATCCGCGCCGGCGTCGAGAACCGCGAGATGGTCGAGGCGCTCGGCTACCGGATCGACCGGTTATTCGTCGGCGTGTTCATGGCCGGCTCGGCGCTCGCCGGGCTCGGCGGCGTGATGTGGGCATTCTACCGCGGCCAGGTCCAGGCCTCGATGGGCGGCGAACTCCTGGTGCTGACGTTCATCGTCATCATCGTCGGCGGGCTCGGCTCGGTCGGCGGCTGTTTCGTCGGCTCGATCCTCGTCGCGCTGATCGCCAATTACGCCGGCTTCCTCGTCCCCAAGCTTGCGCTGGTCTCCAACATCCTGCTGATGGTCGTCGTCCTGCTGTGGCGCCCGCGCGGGCTCTATCCGGTGAGCGGGCGATGATGATTCTCTCGGGCGATCCGCCGCGCGGCGCGGCGCTGTCGATCCTGCTGATCGGAATCGTCCTCGCGCTCGCGCTGGCGCCGTTCCTGTTCCCCGGCGCCAAGCCGCTCAACGTCGCCGCGCAAATCTGTATCTATGCGCTGCTGGTCGCCGCCTACGACCTGCTGCTGGGCTACGCCGGTATCGTGTCCTTCGCCCATGTCATGTTCTTCGGCATCGGCGCCTATGGCGTCGCGCTCGCCCTCTACGGCCTCGGGCCGGACTGGGGCGCGCTGACGATCGGCGTCGCCGCCGCGCTGCCGGTCTCGATCCTGCTCGCGCTCGCCATCGGACTGTTCTCGCTGCGCGTACAGACGATCTTCTTCGCGATGGTGACCCTCGCCGTGGCGTACGCCTTCAACGTGCTCGCCTCGCAGCTGTCCTGGCTGACCGGCGGCGAGGACGGCCGCTCGTTCCAGGTTCCCGAGCTGCTGCGCCCGGGCTTCCGCCTGCTCGAGGGCAATCGGCTCGGCCTCGTCGTGACGGGACGCACGCTGAGTTATTATCTCGTGTTCTTCGCCTGCGCGATCCTGTTCCTCGTGCTGCTGCGCATCGTCAACTCGCCGTTCGGGCGCGTGCTGCAGGCGATCCGCGAGAATCCGCTGCGCGCCGAGGCGCTCGGCTATCGCATCGTCGTTCACCGCACGCTGGCGACCTGCATCTCGGCGGCGGCCGCGACGCTGGCGGGCGCGCTCGGCGCGCTTTGGCTGCGCTACACCGGGCCCGACACTGCGCTGAGCTTCTCGATCCAGATCGACGTGCTGGTCATCGTGGTGATCGGCGGCATGGGCTCGCTCTACGGCGCGATCGCCGGCGCCGCGGTGTTCGTGCTCGCGCAGAACTACCTGCAGGCGCTGATGGGCGAGCTGTCCTCGGCCGCCGCGCAGGCCGGCCTGCCGATCCTGCCGGGCCTGTTCCATCCCGACCGCTGGCTGCTCTGGCTCGGCGTGCTGTTCATATTGGCGGTGTATTTCGTGCCGACGGGGATCGTCGGGCGGCTGAGGGGCGCGGGGCCCGCGCGCCGCCTGTAGACGCGGGCGCCGACCGCGTCGGGCGCGCGGCGCTGCCGACGGCCGCGCCTACAGCCCGGCGGCCGCCCGTCGCTTCTGCAGGAACCGCCGCACGGCCGGGTCCGCCTCCAGCCCGATCGCCTGATCATAGGCTTCCCGCGCGCCCGCGATCTCGCCAAGCCGCGCCAGCAGCGCCGCGCGCGCCGCCCAGTAGGGCTGGTATTCGGCGAGCCGCGAGCCGGGCTCGGCCGTCGGCAGCGCCGCCAGCCCGGCAGCGGCGCCACGCGTCTCGGCGCGCGCGACCGCGCGGTTGATCGCCGCCACCGGCGAGCCGGTGAGCGCGACGAGTCCGTCGTAGAGCTGTTCGATCGCCGCCCAGTCGGTCGGCCCAGCGCGCCGGCGCGCGACATGGGCGGACTGGATCGCCGCCTCGAGCTGGTAGCGGCCGACGGTGCAAAAGCCGCTCGCGCGGAACAGCAGCGCCTCGGCCTCGTCGACGAGCGCCGCATCCCAGAGCGAAGCGTCCTGTTCGGCCAGCGGCACGAACTCCCCGGCGGCGTCGCGCCGCGCGCCGCGCCGCGCCTCGGAATAGAGCATCAGCGCGAGCAGACCGAGCGCCTCGGGCTCGCCGGGCAGCACGCTCGCGATCAGCCGGCCGAGCCAGATAGCCTCGCCGGCGAGATCGCGTCGGCGCGCGTCGGCGCCGGCGGGATCGCTCCAGCCCTCGGTGAACGCGGCATAGACCGCCTCCAGCACCGCGCCGAGCCGCTCGCCCATGTCAGCGCGTCCAGGAATGCGGAACGGAATCCCCGCCGCCCGGATCTTGGACTTGGCGCGCGCGAGCCGCTGGCCCATGGCGGCAGGCGACACGAGGAAGGCCGAGGCGATCGCCTGGGCGTCGAAGCCGAGGATCGTCTGCAGGATCAGCGGCGCGCGGACGCCTTCCTCGATCGCCGGATGCGCGCAGGCGAACATCAGCGCGAGGCGCGGATCGGCAATTTCCGGGGCCTCGTCCGCCATCGCTTCGAGTTCCTCGGCGAGCAGCCGCAGATGATCGCGCGCGGCATCGGCGGCGCCGCGGCGGCGCGCCGCGTCGACGGTCCGCCGCCGCGCGACCGCGAGCAGCCAGGCTTCCGGGCTGTCGGGCACGCCGCCGCGCGGCCAGTCGGCGAGCGCGGCGGCGAAGGCCTCGGACAGCGCGTCCTCCGCCCCCGCCACGTCGCGCAGCCGCGCGCTGAGAATGGCGATCAGCCGGCCGTAGCTGCGCCGGGCGACCGCCTCGGCGGCAGCGGCCGCCGCGCCCGGGTCGCCCTCCAGCGCCACCGCCGGGCTTCGGGTCACATCGCCATGACCGGCCGCACCTCGATCGCGCCGAACTGGGCGCCGGGGCAGCGCCCGGCCCAGGAGATCGCGGCGTCGAGGTCGGCGGCCTCGATCAGGTAATAGCCGCCGAGCTGCTCCCTGGTCTCGGCATAGGGGCCGTTGAGCACCTTGGCCTTGCCCTCGGGCGCGCGCACGGTGGTCGCGGTCGAGGAGCGCTGCAGCGGATCGCCCGCCTTGAACACGCCGGCCTTCTTCATCGCCTCGGTATAGGCGCCGTAGGCGGCGAACATCTGCCCCCGTTGTTCCTGGCTCGCGCTCGCCATCGCCGACTCGTCCCCGTAGATCAACAACATGTATTGCATGACCGTCTCCCCTTCTGGCGTTGCGCGGGACGATCGCGCCCCGCTGTCCCATTGACGCGCGAGCCCCCGGGATTTCGACACGCCGCGCGAAAGAAATGCGGCGCGACGATCCGAATTGGGCCCGCCATGCGAGCGATTTCCCGCTCCGCCCGGCCGACCCCGCCCGGAAATCGCCGCCTGTCCCGCTTTGCGCAGACTTTTCCGGGGGTCCGAGATTCGAGACTATCAGAGAGCACGCGCGCCCATTGCAGATTTTCACGGCCCGCCGGTCTCGATGTCGCGCACCAGCGCCGCATCGAAGCCGAGGCGCTTCAGCGCGGCGACCGGGACGATCACCGCCTCGCCGCATACGCCCGCCACCGCATGAGGCAGGTTGGCCGCGGCGAGTGCGAGGCCCCTCGCCTTCGAATCGGGCCAGGCCAGGAATGTCAGCGGCTCGTGGGCGAAAGCCTCCTGGCAATCGGCATCGGCTATGTCGCTGGCGGCCTGGTCGCGGAACAGCGCGGTCAGACCCGGCGAGGCGATCCTGTCGCGCCCGAGCGTCGCGGCCCCGGGTCCGGGAGCGGCGCGCAGTCTGGCGGGCAGCAAGGCGTTCCAGTCGACGCGGGCGCCGGTCGCGAGGTCGAAGACCATCGCCCCGGCGATGAAATCGGGATGGGCGCCGCCGCAGGAAAAGCTGCCATGCGCCATGAAGGCGACGAAGTGCGCGCCCAACAGCGGCGTATCGACGCCTTGGAGCCATTCGCCGTCGGGCGCGTCGCGCAGGCATTGGCGCGCCCCGCGCCGGGTCGTCGCGTCGGCGGCGTCCAGCGCGCGGTTGATTTTCGCGACGGCGGCCGACCCGCCCACGAGCCGCGGATAGGCGGCGACGTCCTCGGCCAGATCGGGCGGGTGCCGCAGCCTCACCGGCGCTCCCGCAGCGGCGGGCGCCGCGGCGAGCGCGAGGGCGAACAACGAGGCGGCGGTGAGCGGTTTCATCGGATCTCGGGGGTTGCGGCGGGAAGGATGGGGTTACGGGACGGCGAGGGACCGGGGCGCCGGCGAGGCGGCGACGGGGCGCGGCGGCTTGCCTGTGGTTCGCGCGCGCGACACTATCGCCGCTTGTCCCGGAAAGGCGCGCCATGACCCGTTCCCTCTCCATCGAAGGCGGCGAACTCGAAATCGCCCAGGCCGACGCCGCCGGGGTGCGCGCGTTCAAGGGCGTGCCCTATGCCGCCCCGCCGGTCGGCGCCCTGCGCTGGCGGACGCCGGCCCCGGTCGTTCCCTGGACAGGCGTCCGGCGGGCGGACGCCTACGGCGCCAACGCCATCCAGGGCATCGTCTTCGCCGACATCGATCCTTCGAAGCCAGGCGTCTCGGAGGATTGCCTGTTTCTCAACGTCTGGACGCCGGCGGCGCCGGGCGGGGCGGAACGGCTCCCGGTGATGGTCTGGATCCACGGCGGCGGCTTCGCCGTCGGCTCCGCCGGCGAGCCGCGCTACGACGGCGGCCGGCTCGCCGCCAGAGGGATCGTGGTCGTCACGGTCAACTACCGACTCAACGCCTTCGGCTTCCTCGCCCATCCCGAGCTGACCGCAGAATCGGGGCGCGGCGCCTCGGGCAACTGGGGGCTGTTCGATCTGCTCGAAGCGCTGCGCTGGGTCGCGCGCAACATCGCCGCCTTCGGGGGCGATCCCGCCGCGGTGGCGATCGCCGGCGAATCGGCCGGCTCGGAAGCGGTCAGCGCGCTGATGGCCTCGCCGCTCGCCCGGGGCCTGTTCGCGCGCGCGATCGGGCAGAGCGGCGCGATGTTCGCCTCGCCGAGCCGCGCGCCCGAAGACCTCGCCGCGGCCGAAGCGGGCGGCCTCGCCTTCGCCCGCCGGGCCGGCGCGACTTCGCTTCGCGCCTTGCGCGCCGCGCCCGCCGAGGCGATCCTCGCCGCCGCGCCGGGGCTCGGCTTCCGGCCGATCGTCGATGGCCATCTCTTGCCGCGCGCGCCCGCCGAGATTTTCGCGCGCGGCGAACAGAGCGACGTGCCGCTGCTCGCCGGCTGGAACAAGGACGAAGGCTTCAACTTCACGCTGGTCCAGGGCGAGAACGCCGGACGCGCCTATCCCGATCTCGCGCGCGCGCTGTTGGGCGCCGACGCGCAAGCCGCGCTGGCCCTGTATCCCGCCGGTGGGCCGGAGACCGACAAGGCCTCGGCGCGCGCGCTCGGCGGCGATCTGACGATCATCCATCCGACCTGGGCCTGGATCGAGGCGCATACTGCCACCGGGCGCGCGGAGATCTTTCGCTTCCGCTTCGAGCGGGCGCCGCTGACCCCCGACGGCTGGTTCGGCGACGCGCCGAGCCGCGAGGCGGGCGCGTTCCACGCCGGCGAAATCCCCTATGTCTTCGACAATCTCGACCTGATGCCCTGGCTCTGCGACGCAGCGGACCGGGCGGTCGCGGCGACGGCCTCGGCCTATTGGGTCAATTTCGTCAGGACCGGCGATCCCAACGGCGCCGGCTTGCCCCGCTGGCCCCGGTGGCGCGCCGCGCCGGCGCTGGCGATGGCGATCGACGCGCCGTCGCGGCCCGCAGCCGACGACGCGCGCGCGCGCCACGCATTTCTCGCGCGAATCGTCGCCGCGCGCTCGGCCGCGCGCGGATGAGGCGGCGCTTCGAGCACGGGCGCCGTCCAGGCCGATCGGCCGCGGAATCGGCCTTGCCTGTTTCGCGAGCGCCGGCGGAATCGGCGATTCCGCGCCGAAGCAATCGTTCATGAGGCGGCCCGGACGCAGCGCGGCGGCCCGATACGGGGCGACGCGAGCGCGCCGGAATGCCGCCGAAGCGCGCCGCCCGCCGGGTTCATGATTGACGCGGGTTAACCGATTGCGCGCAGCGCGGGGCGCCCGGCCCGCGCCGGCCCATCGCCCGATCCGCCAGCAATTTCAGGCCGGGACGCGCGGCGGTGAACGGTGGTTTACCCTTTCCGGTTGACCAAAAGTATTCGTCGTCGACGAAAGATCGATAACGGTAATAAATGTCTCTATATCCAATGAATTTATAAAATAGAAGACCAACCTCGCTTGTGAACGCGCGTTTACTTTTATCTATTGCTCAAATCTATCTCCAAACGATCGGTAAATCTACGAATTGTCTAAGAGATCACTGACGCTCATTCTGGTTTGCCCGTGCAATCGCCAGAACCGGTGCTATACACATCGGCATGACGACAACAAACCAGTCGTGCGTCCGAGTCGTGAAAGGGTAATCCAATGTTCTCCAAGCGTTTGCTTCTCGCCGCCGTGGCGGCGTCGTCCTGCCTGTTCCCCGCCCTGGCCAATGCCTCGACGGCGGTGGGCAACCTGGCCGTCACCATGACGATCGCCTCGACCTGCACCGTTACGACCTCCGGCGTGCTCGCCTTCGGCAGCGTCGGCCTGCTGACCACCGCGGTGAGCGCGACCGGCTCGTTCGGCGTGACCTGCACCAACACGACGCCGTATAACGTCGGCCTCAACCAGGGCGCCAACGGCGCCTCGGTCACGACCCGGCAGATGAAGGCCGCGAGTTCGGCGGCGCTGGTCAACTACTCGATCTTCTCGAACGTCGCCGCCACCACCAACTGGGGCAACACCGCGGGTTCCTGGGTGGCGGGCGTAGGCACCGGCGCGTCGCAGACGATGAACGTCTACGGCGTGGTTCCGGTCCAGACGACGCCGGCGCCCGACAGCTACACGGACACCGTGACGATCACCATCAACTACTGAGCGCCCGCGACGACGAGCGCCGAGCTCGTCGTCTTCGAGCGTAGTTTCGGGCCACCCCCGTGCGCGACGACATTCCCCGCCAGGAGGCTTCTCCTGGCGGCCCGAACGCAAGCCGATTCGCACGCGCGGGCAGACCCGGAACCGACGAGGTTCGCCAAAATGGTCTGCGTGCGACTCCAGTGGGCGCTCGTCGTGGTTTCGCCTTTTCTCATTTTGGCGCGCGCCGAGGCGTCGACGGCGACGGGCCACCTCGCCGTCAGCATGACGATCGTCTCGACCTGCACGGTCGGCAGCAGCGCCGCCATGGCGTTCGGCGGCGCGGGCCTGCTGACCACGGCGGTGACCGCGACCGGCACTTTCACCGTCACCTGCCAGAACGCGACGCCGTTCAGTCTGGGCCTCGACCAGGGCGCCAACGGCGGGTCGGTCACGAACCGGCGGATGAGGGGCGCTGCGACCGGGGCGCTGATCAATTATTCGCTCTATCAGGACGCCGCCCGTTCGGTGAACTGGGGCAATACCGCAGGATTCTGGGAGTCGGCCACGGGCACGGGCTCGGCCCAGACGCTCACGGTCTACGGCCTGACGCCTGCGCAGGCGACGCCGGCCCCCGATTCCTATGTCGATTCCGTGACCGTCACGGTCAATTACTGACTGGCTCACGGCCGGCGCCAGAGCTCGGCGACGCTCAGCGGCCGCGGCAGCAGGCCCTGCTCCTGCGTGTAGCGCAGGGCGAGGCCGAGCGCCGGGGCGAGCGATTCGCGCGTCGCAGCGAAGGGATCGCGGCCGTCGGCGGGGGTCGGAGCGAACGTCCGGGCGGCGGCGAACAGCCGCGTCAGTTCCGCGACCGCCTCCTGGCTCGCGAGCGCGGCGCGCATGCAGACCATGTGATTGACCGGCACGAAGCGATGTTTGGCCCAGAACGCGGCCGCCTCTTCCTGCGGGCGGGCGAAGACCGGCCGCAATGAGGGGTCGGCCGGCGGATCATTGCCGACGATCACCGCGTCGAGCTCGCCCGCGCGCAGCATCGCGAGCATGTCCGCGCCCGCCGGCGCGCGCGCCGCGAACGGCGGATCCCGGAACTCGGCGACATGGGCGTCCTCGAATGTCACCCAGCGGATGTCGTCCGGCCTCAGGCCATGGTCGTCCGCGAGCATCCCGCGCAGCCATACGCCGGTGGTCTGGCTGTACGCGCGCACGCCGACGCGCCGGCCCGCCAGGTCTCGCGGGACCGCGATGTCGGCGTCGGCGCGGCACAGCAGCGCCGATTGCTGGAAGCGCGCCGCCAGCACGATCGGCAGCAGGACGAGCGGCTTGCCGAACGCCCGAGCCTGGAAGTACGTCGCGATCGCGATTTCGCAGACGTCGAATTTCTGCTCGCGGACCATCGGCGCGAACGCCCGGTTGATCGGCGCGACCTCGGCGAAGTCGAACGCGACGACATCGGACCGCACGGCGCCCGATTTCAGCGCCCGCGTGTGGGGATAATCGCCGATCGCCGTTCGCAGCGGTGCGCTCATGGCTGCGACCTCAGCCCGGCTCGCCCTGGCGCCGGTAGACGAGCCCCTTCCGGCGGAGCCGGTCGCGCATTTCATAGAGATCGAGCCCGAGCTCGCCCGCGCGCAGCCGGGCGCGCGTGGCGGTCTCCTTCTCCTCGCGGGCGAGGCTCTTGCCGAGAATGTCCTCGGCCGAGGCGCGCGCCACCACCACGATGCCGTCGTCGTCGGCGACGACGAGATCGCCGGGATGGACGAGCTGACCCGCGCAGACGATCGGCGTATTGACCGAGCCGAGCGTCTCCTTGACCGTGCCCTGCGCGCAGATCGCGCGCGACCAGACGGGAAACCGCATCGCCGCGAGCGCCGCGACATCGCGGCAGCCCGCCTCGATCACCAGCCCGATGACGCCGCGATGGGCGAGCGAGGTCGCCAGCAGCTCGCCGAAATAGCCGGCGTCGCACGGCGAGGTCGGCGCGACCACCAGCACGTCACCGGCCTCGCATTGCTCGACCGCGACATGCAGCATCCAGTTGTCGGCGGGCGGAATCGACACCGTGACCGCGCTGCCGGCGATCTTCGCGCCCGGCCACACCGGACGCATGTGCGCCGCCATCAGCCCGATGCGGCCCTGGGCCTCGTGCACGGTGGCGACGCCGAACGGCGCATAGGCCTCGGCGACGCGGCGCGCAACGCGCGCGATTTCGGTGACGACGAGGCTCATGCGAGGCCCTCCACGACCTGGGGAAACACGGCCTGATAGCCCTCGCCATGGGTGATCTTCCGGTCGGAATTGCGGGCGGCCTGGGCGCCGCGCTGGAGCGCGACCCGGGTGTAATATTCCCAGAGGTGCTCCTGGCCGGCCATGCATTCGATCGCGGCGCGCTTCTTGTCCCAGACCGGGCCGATGTCGAGCAGCACGTCGGGCGTCCAGCCGCACTGCTCGGGCTGATGCGGCTCGAACAGGAACACCGGCGGCGCGCCGAGCGCCTCCTGACCGGGATTGTGGCCGTGGGCTTGCGCGATGATGCGCGCGTGCTGGGCGAATTCGGTCACTGCGGGATGATCGTGATTGTAGATGTCGCGTTCCGAATGCGTGAGCACGAAGGCGGGACGAATGCTGCGGTAGAGGTCGACGAGACGGAACAGCGCCGCATCGGTGAGGCCGATCGGATAGTCGCCGAGGTCCCAGAACTGCAGGTCGGCGACGCCGAGCGCCGCGGCCGCGGCCTCGGCTTCCCGCCGCCGCGCGGCCTTGACCCGCTCCAGGGTCATGCCGTCCAGCCGCCACAGCTTGGCCGATTCGCCGCGCTCGCCATAGGACAGGCAGACCACCGTCACCGCGGCGCCGCGCGCGGCGTGCAGCGCGATCGCGCCGCCCGCGCGCCAGACGAAGTCGGCCGAATGCGCGCTGACCACCAGCCCCGTCTCGTCCCGCCTCGTCACCCCATCCTCCCTGGTTTGCCCTTCATTCGCCGTCGAGCGGCGGCGTGCCGTGGGTGTGAAAGCTCTCGATCGTCTTCAGTCCCCAGGCCTGCCCCTTGCGACGCTCGGTCTCGGTCCAGCGGATCGGCTTCCAGTCGGGCGCGAGCACGAGCCGGGCGCCCGCGTTGGCGACCTCCACGCGATTGCCGCCAGGCTCGTAGACATACAGAAAAAACGTCTGCTGCACCGCATGTTTGTGCGGCCCGGTCTCGATGAACACGCCCGCTTCGAGGAAAATGTCGGCGGCGCGCAGGATCTCCTCGCGGCTGTCGAGCGCGTAGGCGACATGGTGGAAGCGGCCGCCGACGCCATGCGCTTCGCGCGTGTAGGCCAGGTCATAGCTCTTGTTGGTCGCCGTCAGCCACATGCCGGCCTCCGCGCCGTCGTCGAGGACGATCTGTTCGGTGAGGCGGAAGCCGAGACGGCGCTCGAAGAATTCGCGATTGGCGGCGACGTCGGCGGCCAGGCAATTGAAATGGTCGATCCGGCGCACGGCGACGCCGCGCGCCGGAAACCGCTGCGCCTGGTTCTTCAGCGCCGGACGCAGCCCGGCGGGCGCCTCGTACCATTGCGTCTCCCAGTAGATCTCGATTTCGTGGCCGTCGGGATCGCGACAGCGAAACGCCGGGCCGTGGCCGAAATCGCCGTCGCGCCAGCCGATCGCCAGTCCCGAATCCTCCAGCGCGGCGACCCGCCGCCGCAGGGCCTGCGGGCTGCGCGCGCGGAACGCGGCATGGCCGAGACCCGAGGTCTTCGAGCCGGTCAGTTGCAGACTGAAGCTCTCGTAATCGTCCCAGCCCCTCAGGAACACCGACTCGCCCGCCCGCCCGCTTTCGGTCATGCCGAGCGTGTCGACGAAGAAGCGCAGGCTCTCCTCGGGCCTGGGGGTCAGCAGTTCGACATGCCCGAGATGCGCGATGTCGAGAATGGGTTCGTCCTGCATCGGAGCCTCGACGAGAGAAGATGGGACCAGTGTAGGCAGAGTCTGACGGACTGACCAACGGACCTGCTGCGCCACACGCCGGGCCGGCCCCGCCTCGAGGTC
>JBEKEI010000141.1:0-12181 GCA_050013915.1 Roseiarcus sp. | reverse complement strand
CGGCGGCTCGGCGGCGCGGCCCGCCGGCAATGTCGCGTCAGCGGCCCGGACGAGATAGGGCGCCGCCGGGAGCGACGCGAGTTAAGTGCGCTGGTAGCGTAACCAGCCGGCTGCCCCGGCGGCCCGTCCCGGGATGCGGCCCAGAAATTCGACGTCTGGCTCAACGATGCGCAGCGATCCGGGGTCTGCGCCATACGCCGATCCGCCAGGAAGCGCCTGCCTGCGGAGAGTCGAAAATCCCCCTCTGTGCGCGAAGTCGGGTCGACGATCGCGTCGTCGTCGCTCTTTTGCCTTTGGCCTCATGGGGTGATAGGTATGGCGCCGATCCGAAGGAGCCTGGCGGAGGGGGCGTTGATGGCGCGACTTGACGGGATCGTCGTGGTGACCGGCGCGGCCTCGGGCATCGGCCGCGCCTCGGCGCAACACTTCGCCCAATGCGGCGCGACCGTGGTCGCCGCCGACATTGACGGCGCGAGCCTCGCGTCGTTGCAGGACGCGCGCATCCGCACCGTCCACGCCGATCTGACGCGCGCGGAAGATTGCCGGCGCGTCGCCGACCGCGCCGCCGCGCTCGGGCGCGTCACGGGCCTGTTCAATTGCGCAGGCCTCGAGATCCACGGCACCGTCGTCGACATGGCGGAGGCCGACTGGGACCGCGTGATGGCGGTGAACCTCAAGGCGATCTTCCTGCTCTCGAAACACGTCATTCCGCACATGGCGGCCGGCGGCGGCGGCGCGATCGTCAACATGTCGTCGGTGCAGGCGCATGCGACGCAACCGGAGGTCGCCGCCTATAGCGCGACCAAGGGCGCGGTGATCTCGCTGAGCCGCGTCATGGCGGTCGACCACGGGCGCCAGAACATCCGCGTCAACGCGATCTGCCCCGGCACGATCCAGACGCCGCTCGCCGAAGCGGTCGCCGAAATGTACGTCCCCGGCAATCCAGGCGCCAAATTCGCCGAATGGGGCGCCAAGCACGCGCTCGGCCGCATCGGCCAGCCGATCGAAGTCGCGCGGCTCGCAGCCTTCCTGCTGTCGGACGACGCGAGCTTCATCAGCGGTTCTTATCACATGGTCGACGGCGGCATGCTCGCGATGCTGTAGGCCGATTGCCCACCGTCATCCCCTTTCTGTCGAGGACGAACGTCATGATTGTCGATCCGCCGCTGCTCAAGATCCGGCGCGACTTTGCGCGCCCCTCCGCGGAACTCCTCGCGGGATTTGCGGGCGCGCCGACGGGCAACGTGGTGGACGCGATGGGCGGGCGCGGCTGCCTCGACTATCGCATCAAGCCGCTGGCGCCCGACGCGCGCGTGATGGTCGGAACGGCGGTGACCTGCGACGCTGGTCCCGCCGACAATCTCGCCCTGTTCGGCGCGCTCCACGCTGCGCGGCGCGGCGACATCCTGATCGCGGCGACTGATTCCTTCACCGCCACTGCGGTCACCGGCGATCTCCTTCTCGGCATGGCGCGCAACCGCGGCGTCGCCGGCTTCGTCACCGACGGGCTTGTGCGCGACATCGTCGGCATCCTCGCCGTCGGCCTTCCCGTCTATTGCGCGGGCGCCACCGCCAATTCGCCGGCGCGCAACGGGCCGGGAACTGTCGGCCTGCCGGTCGTCGTCGGCGGCGTCCGCATCGAATCGGGCGACATCGTGATCGGCGACCGCGACGGCGTCGTGATCGTTCCCCTCGCCGACGCCGAGGCCGTTCTCGCGCAGCTCGACGCGGTGCGCGCGGCGGAGGCCGCGCTCGAGGCCAAGGTGCACGCCGGCCTCGAAATTCCCGATTTCGTCACGGCAATCGTCGAATCGGAAAGGACGATCGAGATCGCCGAGGGGCGGTCGGCGACGCCCCCCGAGGCTCCCGGCGCTTCGTCAAGGCGACGGGACGGAAGGTGACGGAAGTGCATCCAGGCCGCAATCGACGACCGCCGCCTGCAGGCGCGGTCGCGGATCGCGCGTCGCGCCGCCGCGGTCGACGACCGCTGCGACAAGCGCGGCAATATTTGTCGCCTCTCGCGGATATTGTCCTCTGCTGGGCAAAACAGACAGTGGCGCCCCATCTCCGCGACCTTCACGGCCGACATCGACCCCATCGCGCGATCGATCTCCTGGCGCGGAATTTCGAGGACACGCGCGCCGCCTCGTTGCGCCTCAGCGCATGTTCGTCCTCGGCGCCGCGGTCGGCGAAGCCGAAGACCAGGAGCGGCAAGCCGCGGCGCGCCAGTTGGCGCGTCGCCTCCAGGCGGCGAGCGCAGCGCCGCCAGTCGCGTCCGCTCATCATGACGGCTCGGCGAACAGCAGCCGTTTCACCGTCTTGGTCAGCGCCATCGGCGCCGCGGCCTGGTCGAACGCGCGGTAGTGATCGGAGCCCAGATGCGCGTCGAACGCCGCCGCGTCGTCATAGATTTCATAGAGGACGAATTCGCCCGCCATGCCTTTTTCGGGGACCAGCACATCGAATTGCCGGCAGCCCGGCTCGTTGGCGAGCGAAGCGGCGGCATTGTCCATCACCAGCCGCTGGAAGGCCGCGCGCGCGTCCGGTCGGACGCTGAAGGCGACGAGAACCGCGAGCCTTGTCACCCGTCGTTCTCCTTGACCTTCCAGTAGCGGTCTGCGATTTCACACAAGTGGCGGCGCATCGCCTGACCTGCCCCGGCCGCCTCATTGGCCTTGACCGCTTCGAAGATGCGCCGATGCGACTCATACGCGAGGAGATCGGTGCCTGGGCGGCGCAGCGAGACGCTGCGCTGGTCGACGAGCCATTCGACGATCGCCTCGTGCAACGCGACATAGATCGGGTTGCGCGGGATGGTGGCGATGGCGAAATGAAACGCGACGTCGGTCTTTACGAACTGGACGTTGTCGCCGAGGGCGGCGGCGTTGGCGGCGAGCGCCCTTTCCAGCCGGGCGACGTCCTCGGGAGTGGCGGCGCGCGCGGCCTCCTCGGCGAGCGCGCATTCGAACAATGTGCGCGCCTGCTGGAAATGCTGGATTCCCTCGGGCTTGGCGAGCATCAGGCGCGCGGCGCCGGCGAGTTCGCCGAGCAGCGTCTTGGAGGTCGGGGCCGAGACGCGCGCGCGCTCGCCATTGGCGACCACGACGAGGCCCATGCGCTGCAGCGCGAACAGAGCCTCGCGGATGGCGGGACGCCCGACGCCGAAATGCTGCATCAGCTCGCGCTCGGAGGGCAAGGGATCGCCGGGATTGAGTTCGCCTTCGTGGATCAGCGCCTCCAGCCGCGTGACGACTTCCTCATAGAGTTTGCGGCGGCGGATCGGCGAAGCAGGGATCATTCGCGGCTCGTGTTGCGTTGATTTGGTATAATAGCCCAACAGGATACTCGTTGTCTTGACTCGTTTTCGCCGGCAGGCGTAGTCTGCCCTCCAAGCTGCCGATCCGATCATGCCGCTTCAGATGGTATGATAGGTATAGCGAACAGCGCAAGGGAGGATGTAATGCCATTCGTCAACGGATTGAGCCGTCGCCGCGTGCTGCAGGCCCTGTCGGGCTCCGCTGCCGGCGCCCTGCTCGGCGCCGCCGCCCCGGCCCTCGCGGCCGGCTACGACCCCAAGAAATATGCGGGGACGAAGCTCGGCATCCTGATGACCGGCGACGAAAACGATCACCGCGCGCTCGGCGACCTGCTGCCCGAACTCGAGGCCGAGACCGGCATCAAGCTGGAGATCACCTCGCCCGCGCTCGGCGCGCTGATCGAAAAAACGCTGCAGAATCTGAAGTCCGACCGCTCCAACTTCGAACTCGTCGAATATCTCGGCTTCCTCACCACCCAGCAGGTCGGCGGCGGCTATTTCGAGCAGCTCAACAAATACATCGACGACGCCAACGAAACCCCGCCCGACTGGGACTTCAAGGACTTCATTCCGGGCGCGATGAAGAACGTCGGCATCTATGACGTCAAGGCCCATACGCTCGGTCAAGGTTCTGACGTATATGGCATTCCCGGTCTGCACTCCGGCTCGGTGATCTATTTCTACCGCAAGGATCTCTTCGACGCCGCCGGTCTGAAGCCGGCCAGGACCTGGGACGACTTCAAGGCCGCCGCGCAAAAGCTGCACAAGGGCGACGTCGCCGGCTGCAGCTTCATCGGCGCGAACGATTTCTCGCTCGCCGCCGTCGACTGGTACACGCGGTTCATCACCACCGGCGGCGTCCTGATGAGCGGCGACCCCAACGGCAAGGATTTTCGCCCGCACATCGACACGCCCGAAGGCGTCGGCGCGCTGCAGATGCTGATCGACGTCCTCCCCTTCGCGCCGAAAAACGTGACCTCCTATGGCTTTGCCGAAAACGTCGACGGGTTCTCGACCGGCAAGATCGCGCAGATGATCTTCTGGTCGACGATCGCCGGCCCGATCTTCAGCAAGGAGAAGTCCATGGTGGCGGACAAGACGGGAACGGGGCCGGTTCCCGCCGGCGCCGGGCAGACGCCGCGCGCGATCCAGGGCGGCTGGGGGCTCGGCATCCCGAAAAACGTCGATCCGGCCAAGAAGGCCGCCGCGTGGCGCGCCCTCACCTGGATCACCAACAAGAAATCCAACCGCTACGCGATCGAGAAATACCAGATCGACGCCAACCGCACGTCGGCGTTCCAGGATCCCGACTTGCTCAAGCAATTCCCCTACCTGCCCGATTCGATGACCGCCATTGCGAACGCCGACATCATTCCCACCGCGCGCATCGACGAATTCTTCCAGATGAACGACGTTATGAACGTCGAGTTCAACAAGGCGCTGATCGGCGGACAGGACGCCAAGACCGCCTGCGCCAACGTGCAGAAGCAATGGGAGGCGATCCTGCGCAAAGGGGGCCATCTCACCTGAGCGCAGGTTGGGCGACAGGCCGTCGCGAGCCGAGCGGCATGGACCGGAAGCTCGTTGCGAGGCGCCGCGGGGAAGCGTGGTTGCACGGCCCGGCGGCGAGCGTTTCGGCGCTTCTGGGGCCATGCATTCTCTACCTGGCGGCGTTCGCGATCTATCCGCTGATCTATAGCCTGCGGCTGTCGCTGACCGACCTTACCGCCGCTGACAGCGCGGGGCGCTGGATCGGCGTCAAGAACTATACGGATCTGCTGTCGGACCCGCAGTTCTGGAACGCCGCGCAAAACAGCTTCGTCATGGTGGCGGCCTCGATCGCCATCCAGATCGTGCTGGGAACGGCGCTTGCGCTGTTCTTCAATCTGCAGCTCAAGGGCGCGTTCATCGTTCGCGGCATCCTGGTGCTGCCGATGCTGATCACCCCGATCGTCGTTGGCGTGATGTGGCGCGCGCTGCTCAATCCGGATTGGGGCCTGGTGAATTGGGCGATCCGATCAATCGGATTCGAGCCGCCGATTTGGCTGGGTTCGATCGCCATGGCGATGAAGACGCTGATCATCGTCGATGTCTGGCAGTGGACGCCATTCGTATTCGTGATCGTCTTCGCGCGGCTGCAGGCGCTGCCGCTCGACGTCTTCGAGGCCGCGCAGATCGATGGCGCGGGTCCGTTCGCGATGTTCCGCCACGTCACGCTGCCGCTGCTGGCGCCGGCGATCGCGTTCGCCGGCGTGTTCCGGGCGGTGGACGCCTTCCGCTCGTTCGACCTCATTTATGGCCTCAGCTACGGCGGCCCGGCGCGCAGCACGACGACGTTGAGTTTCTTCTCCTTTCAGAACGGGTTCCAGTTTCAGAATTACGGCTATGCGGCCGCGGTCGCCTACATGATGCTGTTGATCCTGATCGCCGGCACGACGGTTCTGCTGCGCTTCGTCCAGCTCCGGCCGGGGCACGCTCGATGAAGCGGCTGGCAGGACGAACGATCGCCTATTTCGTGCTGATCGCCCTCGGCGTCATCGGCATCGCCCCCTTCGTCTATCTCGCAATTCTTTCGGCCAAGCGGCGCATCGAAATCCTGAGCCAGGTGCCGCCGCACCTCGACTTCGACTGGAGCGTGATCGTCAAGACCTACCGCGAAGTGCTGTTCAGCCAAGGCATGCTCGCCTTCACCGAGAATTCGGTCATCATCGTCGGCGCGGCGACGTTCTTCGCCCTCGTGCTCGGCACGCCCGCAGCCTACGCGTTCTCGCGGTTGCCGTTTCGCGGCAAGGACAATCTCGCGAGCGCGATTTTGAGCATGCGCTTCATGCCGCCGATCGCGGTGGCCATCCCCCTGTTCCTGATGATGAAGGGGATCGGCCTGCGCGACACCTATCTCGGCCTGATCTTGCCCTACGTCGCTTTCTCGCTGCCGATCGTCGTCTGGATCATGATCGGCTTCTTCGACGAAGTGCCGCGCGAGATCGACGACGCCGCGTTGATCGACGGATGCACGCCGGCCGGCGTGCTGTGGCACGTCATGCTGCCATTGGTGCGCCCAGGGCTGGTGGTGGCGGCCTTGTTCAGCGCGATCTTCATCTGGAACGAGTTCCTGGTGGCGCTTTACGTCATCGATTCGCGAAGCCTGCAGACCATCTCGCTGGGCGCGGCCACGCTCGTCAGCGCCCAGCGCCCGATCGACTGGAACATCGCCGCCGCCGTCGGCGTCGTCACCGTGATCCCCATCCTGATCTTTTCGCTGGTCGTGCAGCGGTTCATCGTGCGCGGCCTCACTGCCGGAGCCGTAAAATGAGCATGGCGAAGCAAGAAGGCCCCGAACTCATCGCCGCCAAACTCGGCTGGCCCGAGGGCCCGACCGTCCTGCCCGACGGCAGCCTGGTCTTCGTCGAGAGCTATCTGAGCCAGTTGACGATCGTCGGCGCCGACCGCGTCGCGCGGCGTTTCGCCTATACGGCCGGCGCGCCCAACTCCTGCGTGCTCGGGGCGTCGGACGATTTCTATGTCTGCCAGAACGGCGGCACCGTCGGCCCATGGCGCGCCGCGGAAATGACCACGCCCTCGATCCAGCGACTGCGCCACGCCGAAAGCGCGCAAATTGTGCTCACCCATGTCGACGGCGTCGCGCTCAACGGGCCCAACGATCTGGTCTTTGCGCGCGACGGACGCCTCATTTTCACCGATCCGGGAACCTACAACCCGCAGAACCCCGACCCCAGCTACATCTACGCGATTGATCCCGACGGGACCGCAAGCGTGGTCGTAGCGTTTCCCAAGCCCGTTTTTCCCAATGGAGTCGCGGTCGAAGCCGACGGCTCGATCGTGTGGGACGAATCCTATACGGGCCATGTCGGTCGGCGCCGGCCTGATGGTGCGATCGAAGACCTCGGCCGGCTGCCGGGCGACAATCCGGTTCCGGACGGCATGAAGATCGGCGCCGACGGGCGTCTGTATGTCACCGACCTCGTCGCAAAAGGCATTCACGTCCTGGCGCCTGATGGAAAGGCCGAAGGCTTCATTTCTTGCGGCGGCGCGCCGACGAACTGCGCCTTCGACGGCGAGATCCTGTGGGTGACCGACGCGGGCGTCCTGGCCGCCAGCGCCGAGCCGTCCGATACGGGCAAACTTTGGCGCCTGCGCGTCCCGGGCGGCGGCGCGCCCACCTACAAGGGCAGCATCGCGGGCGGGGCGCATCGATGAACGGGCGCGCGCCATTCGGCGGCCTCTCGTTCGAAGGCGGGACCGCGTTCGTCACCGGCGGCGGCTCGGGCATCGGCCTCGAGACGGCGCTGACCTTCGCCGATCTCGGCGCTCGCGTCGCGGTCCTCGACTGGACGCCCGGGGCGGCCGCCGCCACCGCCGAGCGGGTCGAGGCGATGGGGCGTCGCGCAATCGCCTTCGAGGGCGACGCTGGCGACGAAAAGACGGTCGTCGAAGCGTTCGAAGCGACCCGGCGCCGGCTCGGCGACGTCGACGCGGCGGTCGCCTGCGCCGGCGTGCTCGGCGAGGGCGGTCCGGTGTTCGAGACCTCGATGGCGGACTTCGAGCGCGTCATGGGGGTCAATGTGCGCGGCTCCTTCCTTTTGGTGCGCGAAGCCGCGCGCCAGATGCGGCCGCGCCGCAGCGGCGCCATCGTGCTGCTGTCGAGCCTCGACGGACTGCAGGCCGAACACGGCATGTTCTCCTATTGCACGTCGAAAGGCGCGCTTCTCAACCTGGCGCGCGCGGCGGCGCTCGATCTGGCGCGCGACCGGGTGCGGGTAAATTGTGTTTGCCCGAGCGTCACCCGCACGCCCCTGCTCGAGGGGAGGCTCGCGGCGCTGCCCAACGGCGAGGACGTGCTGCGCTCCTATGCCGAGCGTCATCCGCTCGGGCGGGTGCTGACGCCTGCCGACATCGCTGCGGCGATCGCCTTCATCGCTTCATCGGCGGCCGCCGGAATAACCGGGGTCGCGCTTCCCGTCGACGCCGGCATCGGCGCGACCTGGGACAATTTTCGAGACCCGCCCTGGATTCGCGCGTCGCGCATCGACAAACCTGCTCTGGAGGAGGAAACTCATGAAGGCCGCATCCCGGAATGAGTCCGCTGTTCGCCTGAGTCCGGCGGAAGTCGCGCTCTATCGCGAAGTCGGCTATCACTATCCCGTACGCGTGATGAGCGCGGAACTGGCCGCCGGCTACATGCGCAAACTCCGGGCGCACGAAGCCGCGCACGGGCCGTTTCTGGGCAGCATGAGGCACAAGGGGCATCTCTATCTCACGTGGCTCGACGAGATCGTGCGCATGCCGTCCGTCCTCGATGCGGTCGAGGACATCCTCGGCCCGGACCTCATGGTCTACAGCTCCAGCTTCTTCATCAAGGAGCCGCACGATCCATCCTACGTCTCCTGGCATCAGGACGCGCACTATTGGGGCCTCAGTTCCGGCGACGTGGTGACCGCGTGGATCGCGCTGACGGACAGCGACGCCGAAAACGGCGCCATGCGCGTCGTTCCGCGCACGCATCTGGTCGACCTGCCGCATGTCGATACTTTCGCGAAGGACAACATGCTGTCGCGCGGCCAGGAGGTCGCGGTGGACCTCGGCGATCGCGCCTGGGTCGAACTCGGCCTCGAGGCCGGCGAAATGTCGCTGCACCATGTCGGCATCGTCCACGGCTCCGAACCGAACGCTTCGGACCGCCGCCGCGTCGGTTTCGCGGTTCGCTACATGACCCCGCGCGTCAAGCAGACGATATCGCAAACCGACGGCGCAACCCTCGTGCGCGGCGCAGACCGCTACGGCAACTTCGAGCATGAGCCGTCGCCGACGTCCGATATGGCGCCCGAGGCCCTCGCTTACCATCGTTACGCGATGGACAGGCTGAGCCGCACCGTCATGAAGGGAACGGACAAATCGATGGACGATCGCCCCTGAGCCCGCTCAGCCGGTCCACGGCGCCAAAACCCCCGCGGACCCGCCAACGCCGCTTTCAACAGTCAATTCCGAATGTTCTTTGCGCATTCGATCTCGTTGAAGCCGGGATTCTCGCAGGCCAAGGCCGAGCTCGCGGGCGTCGTTTTCGGCAAGTCATGAGATGGCGCGGACACGTTCGATCGTCCGGAGCGGGCGGATGCGTCCTCGGCGCCAACTCGCCGCGATCCCCACGGCCGCATCAAACGGTCCACAATCAATGTCAGTTCTATTTTCTGGGCGCCGACCAACTCTTCTGGAGCCCCCTTCTACCCTCGCGCTCGTCATGGATTTAGCATCAACTTCGCCCGGGCGAAGGCATCCAGGCATTCCCGCCGCCTGCCTTCCAAGTCGAGCGTTTCGGCTTGCGCGAGAACGGTCAGGAGTTGAGTCTGGCTTTGCTTCTTGGCCCGTTCGACTGATTCTCGGGTTGGCTGGTGCTCGAGTTGCGCCGCTATGGATTGGGGCGTGCTGCCGACGAAGGTTGGCCTGCCGTCCCCGTCATGTGGAAGCGAACCGCGGAATTCCGCGATTTGCCGCGTGCACGGGCTGGCGTTCGCCGTCGCAACCCCAAGCATCCCAGCGACGGCGACAGCCACCGCGCCGAATCGTCGAATGTTGTTGCGCGCCATATTCGATCCTCCGTCCAGGTTCTCGCCGCTATCGAGAGCTGGACCGATTTGGATGCGCCTTTATTCCCGACCTCCGCGCGCTTCGCACAACTCTGGTCGCCGGCTCGATCAAACATTGTCCCCGCTGCCAATAATGCGGCCCGGTGAGAGGTCGATAACTGGACGCTCGCAAATCGTAGAAATGTCTGTGACGAATGCACGCCATCGCCTTCCGAGTGACATCGGGCGTCGGGGAATAATTCTCGATGGTTCGGAGTCTGATCGTTGGCGCGCCAATGAAGGCGCGAAGAGCTGGACATAATGAATCGGCTTCAACAGGTTCTCGTTCTATTCTGCTCGCTGGTTCCGCGGCGACCGCCGAAAATGGCGCCAGCCCGACCAAAGCCGCGACCAACCACCCGGGACGCGGCCAATACTCCGCTTCTCGGGCGCCGGCGCCGAGAGAATCCGAGCATGCCGCCAGGAATGCGAACGATTGTGCTCCAGACAGAGCGGAGGCGGTTTGGCGCGCGACGTCGGCTCTCGTCGGCTACGCGTGGTTGAATGCCGGAGGCGGCGGATGAGGGACCTTGGGGTCGCAGGCTCTCGCCTCGATCGTCTCGACCAAGGCGCTGCACGGTCCCTGCGGCCGCGCGGTTCGCCAGCGCGTCCTTCAACGACGCGGTCCAAGGGATGGCGGCGATCCTGAGGCTTTGAGGAATCCGTTTGCGACGCTGCAACGGGGAGTGTGAGCGCCAGACATTCGCTGATCGACTGCCCGAAATGGCGTCCCGCCACGCGCGTCAGACTTGCGAGGAGCTGAAATCGTTCATCCTGGTGAGCATCGCGTGGGCGGATAGCCGTCAGAGCGACCGATGAATCGCCTCGGCGCGCCGATGAGCGACGGCACTGTTCCGCGGCTACAGCTGCGAGCCTTCGCGCGCGGCGCCATGACGACCCTCCGCGTCGTGCGCATCAATGACTGGAGCTGGCGCAAGCGCCCCAGACGGATGAGACCCGTCCACCTGAGACTCGATGCAGGAATATCCATTCCGAAAACATTTTCGACGTGCGGGAATAATTCCTTCGCTCCCTCGGTCTTCTCACCGTCTGGCCCGATCGAAGGGCTCTCTAGCAGGAGTGAAGACAACATGGCGCACGATCACGATAATCAAGAAGACGGCGTCAGCCGCCGGCACGCTCTGGAATGCATGCTCTGGGCCGGCACCGGAGTGCTCTGGATGGTGTCGGGCGGCGTACCGAAGTCGCTTGGCCTGCTGACCGAGGCCGAGGCGGCGACGGCCGCGAGTTCATTCACGTTCTTACAGATTTCCGACAGTCATGTCGGCTTCGACAAGGCCGCCAATCCAAACGCCCTTGGCACATTGCAAGAGGCCATCGCCAAGGTGAAAGCCCTTCCCACCAAGCCGGCGTTCATGATCCATACGGGCGACATCACCCATTTGTCGAAACCCAAACAATTCGACGACGCCGATCAGGTCATCAATGGCGCGGGTCTCGACGTGCGTTACGTGCCGGGCGAGCACGACAACCTCGATGAGGTTCCGGGCAAGTCCTATCTTGAACGCTACGGCAAGGGTACCAAGGGCTCAGGCTGGTATTCCTTCGATCAGAACGGCGTCCATTTCATCGGCCTCGTCAATGTGATGAACCTACAGGCCGGCGGCATGGGCATGCTTGGGCCGGAGCAACTCGCCTGGCTGGCCGACGACGTGAAGGGCCTTTCCGCCTCGACGCCGATCGTCGTCTTCGCCCACATCCCGTTGTGGACGATTTCCAAGGATTGGGGCTGGGGCACCGATGATTCGGAGCAGGCGCTATCGCTGCTCAAGGGCTTCGGGTCGGTGACGGTGCTCAATGGGCACATTCACCAGTTGATGCAGAAGGTCGAGGGCAAGGTCAGCTTTTACACGGCCAGGTCGACGGCCTTTCCGCAGCCGGCGCCCGGCGCCGCCCCCGCGCCGCTCCCGCTGGTCGTTCCAGCCGACAAGCTGCGCTCCGTCCTCGGCATCCGGACCGTCGACTTCGTCCAGGGCAGGGAATTGCTCGCGATTACCGATCAGCCGCTCGCCACGAGTTGAACCGACGTCGTCTCGCAGGCACCCGAGCCTTCATCATCTCCTCGATGGAGACCCCTGTCTCCCCAGTACGACGGCCGCCACGCCGGCGCTTGGTTCTTCCGCGTCTCGTTGCTGGAGAGTCCGAGCGTCGGTGACACGGCGCCAATTCGAACGGCGCTGGTTCCGTCGTCAACGTTCGGAGC
>JBEKEI010000140.1:0-12308 GCA_050013915.1 Roseiarcus sp. | reverse complement strand
GAGGGATGGCGGACCGCGGCCCGGGGCGCTGCGCGCGGGCTTCCTTTGGCCTGCAACCCTCTGATTTGCCGCGATCGGACGAGCAATGAACCGCCAAATCTCTCCACGACGAAAGGCTTTGTCGGGCGATCCGGCCGGCGGCCGATTCCGACCGGGATCGCCATTCCCGGCGCGACATTGACGCGCGCGCCCGGCCCTGCCAGTGCGGACGCCCGCTCGGCCTGCGGCGCAAGCGATCCATTGGTCCGTCACACTGTGCTCGGGCCGCGCCGGGCTTGCCCCGGCTCGAGCGCCGGCCTATCAAGCGCTGCGCCGGACTGGGGCGCTGAGGGCACGATGGCGTCGGACGACGGACGGGAAACCGGAGCGCGGCGAAGGCGCGAACGGCTGGCGGCATCGCTGCGCGAGAATCTGAAACGGCGCAAGGCCCAGCAGCGCGAACGCGCGCGCGCGGGCGCGCCCGCCGGCGCTCCGGCGAGCGCCGAGCCGGCGCCGGACGGCGCATCGGCGACCGGGGAGCCCCAGGGCTGAGACCATGCCCGGTGAGGGCATCGATGGAGTTTTTCGACGATGGATCGCATTCAAATCAGAGGCGGAGCGAAACTCGAGGGCGTGATCCCGATATCGGGCGCCAAGAACGCCGCCCTGCCGCTGATGATCGCCAGCCTGCTGACCGACGAGACCCTGACGCTCGACAATCTGCCGCGCCTCGCCGACGTCAACCAGCTCGTGCGCATCCTCGGCAATCACGGCGTCGACTATTCGCTCGACGGCAAGCGCCGCGCCGGGGAGACCAACGCGGGCCAGACCGCGCACCTGACGGCGCGCGAGATCGTCGACACGACCGCGCCCTACGAACTCGTCTCCAGGATGCGCGCGAGCTTCTGGGTGATCGCGCCGTTGCTCGCGCGCACCGGCGAGGCGCGGGTCTCGCTGCCCGGCGGGTGCGCGATCGGCACCCGGCCCGTCGATCTCCTGCTGATGGCGCTCGAACGGCTCGGGGCCAAGGTCGACATCGACGCCGGCTATGTCGTGGCGACGACGCCGAACGGCTTCGTCGGCGGCGAGATCGAATTCCCCAAGGTCACCGTCGGGGGCACCCATACCGCGCTGATGGCCGCGGCGACCGCCCATGGGACGAGCGTCATCCGCAACGCCGCGCGCGAGCCCGAGGTCAAGGATCTCGCCGATTGCCTCAACAAGATGGGCGCGCGCATCCACGGCGCGGGAAGCGCGACGATCGAGGTGACGGGCGTGGCGCGCTTGCGCGGCGCCCGCCATTCCGTGCTGCCCGACCGCATCGAGGCCGGCACCTATGCGACCGCCGTCGCGATGACCGGCGGCGACGTCCTGCTCGAGGGGGTCCGGCCCGATCTTTTGCAGGAGGCGCTCGATGCGCTGGCCGCGGCCGGCGCGACCATCACCAGCGACAACAGCGGCGTGCGCGTGCGCCGCAACGGCGCCGGGATCGCCGCGGTCGATATCGCGACGGCGCCGTTCCCCGGCTTTGCGACCGACCTGCAGGCCCAGTTCATGGCGCTGATGACCCGCGCCCGGGGCGTCTCGCGGATCAGGGAGACGATCTTCGAGAACCGCTTCATGCACGTCCAGGAACTCGTCCGCCTGGGCGCCCATATCAGGCTGGAGGGCGACACGGCGATCGTCGAAGGCGTCGACCGGCTGTGCGGCGCCCCGGTCATGGCGACCGACCTGCGCGCCTCGGTGTCGCTCGTCATCGCGGCTCTCGCCGCCGAGGGCGAGACGATGGTCAACCGCGTCTATCATCTCGATCGCGGCTTCGAGAACCTGGAACAGAAGCTCGCCGCTTGCGGCGCCGACATCACGCGCATTTCCGGTTGAGCCATGCCCGAAACCGACACCGCGCTCAAGCTGATCGCCCTCGACGCCGAGGATCTCGCCGTCATCTCCGCCCATGTCCAGGATTCCTGCGTTCAGCGCGACGAAATGACCTGGATCCCGGCGCAGAAGCGGTTCGTCCTGGCGGCGATGCGCTACGACTGGAGCGCTTCGGCGCGCGGACGTCACGAGCGCGTCGGCGCCGCGCTCCGCTTCGACCGCGTCATGAAGGTGGAGCAGATCGGTCTCGGCGATCGCCAGTCGCCGTCCTCGCTCAATCTGCTCGCGGTCGGGTTCGAGGAGACGGACGCGCCGTCCGGATTCGTGACGCTCGCCTTCTTCGGCGGCGCCGCGGTGCGGCTCGAAGTCGAGTGTCTGGAAGGCGAATTGCGCGACATCGGCCCGCGGGTGGAGGCGGAGGCCTGCCTCGACCATGAAGCGCCGCCGACTCGCGGGCGGGCCTGACGGCGCTCAGCAGGAGAAACGCGATGCCGGTTTTCCTCGACGCGGGCGCCGAAGGTTTCGAGGCCGAATTCGAGGCGCTGCTGAACTCCAAGCGCGAGGCGGCGCCCGACGTCGACGCGACCGTCGCGGCGATCATCGCGGACGTGCGCGCGCGCGGCGACGCGGCGCTGGTCGATTATTCCCTGCGCTTCGATCGCGTCGATCTCGCGCGCCTCGGCCTGGCGGTGACCCGGCGGGAGATCGACCTGGCGTTCGATTCCTGCGACCGCGCCGCGCTCTCGGCGCTCGAACTCGCCCACGATCGCGTGCTCGCCTATCACCGGCGCCAGAAGCCGGTCGACGTCTCCTTCGTCGATTCGATCGGGGTCGAACTCGGCTGGCGCTGGCGGCCGATCGACGCGGTCGGCCTCTACGTGCCCGGCGGCGCGGCGAGCTATCCGTCCTCCGTCGTCATGAACGCCGTCCCGGCCAAGGTCGCCGGCTGCGCGCGCGTCGTCATGGTCGTCCCGGCGCCGGACGGGCGGATCAACCCGCTGGCGCTCGCCGCCGCCAGGCTGTCCGGCGTCGGCGAAATCTACCGCGTCGGCGGCGCGCAGGCGATCGCCGCGCTCGCCTATGGCACGCCGACCATCCGGCCGGTCGCCAAGATCGTCGGGCCGGGCAACGCCTTCGTCGCCGCGGCCAAGCGGCGGGTGTTCGGCGTCGTCGGCATCGACATGATCGCCGGCCCTTCGGAAGTCGTCGTGCTCGCCGATTCCTCGGCCGACCCGCGTTTCGTCGCCGCCGATCTGCTCGCGCAGGCCGAGCATGACGAGGCGGCGCAGTCGATCCTCATCACCGACGACCCAGCGTTCGCGCGCGCGGTCGCCGCCGCCGTCGCGACCCAGCTCGCCGACCTGCCGCGCCGCGCGATCGCCGGCGCCAGCTGGCGCGACTTCGGCGCGATCATCCTGGCGCGCAGCCTCGCGGCGGCGGCGCCGCTGGTCGATCGTCTGGCGCCCGAACATCTCGAGATCATTGCGCGCGACGCCGACGCGCTGAGCGCGGCGATCAGCAATGCGGGCGCGATCTTCCTCGGCGAACATACGCCCGAGGCGATCGGCGACTATGTCGGCGGCTCCAATCACGTCCTGCCGACGGCGCGGTCGGCGCGCTTCTCCTCGGGCCTCGGCGTGCTCGACTTCCTCAAGCGAACCTCGCTGCTGCGCTGCGATCGCGCGGCGCTCGACGCGCTCGGGCCCGCCGCAGTCACTCTGGGCGAGGCCGAGGGCCTCGCCGGCCACGCGCGCTCCGTCGCGATGCGCCTCGGCCCGGGCGGGATCCGATGAGCGCGGACGAGGCGCGCGGCCGCCGCCGGCTGGCCTCGGTTTCCATCGACGACGGGTCGATCGATCGCGGCAGTCCGGACCAGGAGCACGAGCGCGCAATCGCGATCTATGACCTGGTCGAGGAGAACAGTTTCGCGGTGCCCGATCGCGACGACGGCCCCTACGACCTCCGCATCGGCCTGCAGGACGCCCGACTTGCCTTCGACATCCGCACGCAGGCCGGCGATTCCGTGCTGGCGTTCGGACTCTCGCTGACGCCGCTGCGCTCGATCCTCAAGGACTATTTCCTCGTCTGCGAGAACTACTACGCCGCGATCCGCACCGCGAGCGCCGCGCAGATCGAGGCGATCGATCGCAGCCGCGGCGCGCTCCACGACGAGGGCGCCGAGCTGGTGGCCCAGCGGCTCGCCGACAAGGTCGACGTCGACGCCGCGACGGCGCGCCGCCTGTTCACGCTGATCTGCGCGCTGCACTGGAAGGCATGAGCGCGGCGATCCTCGACCGGGCCGGCTTCATCCTCGCCCATACGCGCGTCCTGCAAACGCCGCTCGCGCCCGAAATACGCCTGCACGTCGCCGACGAGGCGACGGAGCTATGGCGCAAGACCGAGGAGCAGCTCGGGGAAATCGGTCTGCCGCCGCCGTTCTGGGCCTTCGCCTGGGCGGGCGGCCAGGCGCTCGCGCGCCACCTGCTCGATCATCGCGCGCTCGTCGCCGGGCGGCGCGTGCTCGACTTCGCCTCCGGCTCCGGGCTCGTCGCGATCGCCGCCGCGATTGCGGGCGCGGCGAGCGTCGAGGCGAGCGAGATCGATGACTTCGCCTGCGCCGCTATCGCGCTCAATGCCGCGCGCAACGGCGCCGCGGTGCGCGTGCATAGCGGCGACCTGATCGGCGCCGACGAAGGCTGGGAGGTGGTGCTCGCCGGCGACGTCTCCTACCAGCGCGACATGGCCGAAGCGGTCACCGCCTGGCTCGCCGGCCTCGCCCGCCGCGGCGCGACCGTGCTGATCGGCGATCCCTGGCGAAGCTATCTCGCGCGCGGCCTGCTCGAGCCGATCGCCGAGTTCAGCGTGCCGGTGACGCGCGCCCTCGAGGACGCGGATATCAAGCGCACCGCGGTGTTCCGGTTTCGGACCGCGGCCGCATCCGCCGCCATTGACGGCGCGCCCGCGGCGCACAATGGTGGCCCGGCGCACGGGCCGAGGGGCGCAGCATGGAGACCATCATGACCGAGGGCGGACTCGTCGGCGCGCTGGCGCGCCAGATCGGCGCCGACCGATGCGCGCTGTGCGCCTGGATCGGCATCAACGCCCCCGCCGTCGCCGAGCAGCTTGCGCGCGAGGGTTACGATTCCGTGGTGCTCGACATGCAGCACGGGGCCGTCGACCTCGCCGGCGCGATGCGCGGGATCGCCGCGATCGCCGCCGCTGGAAAGCCCGCGATCGTGCGCATCCCGATCGGCGATTTCGCGACCGCCTCGCGGGTGGTCGACGCGGGCGCGGCGGCGGTGATCGCGCCGATGATCAACAGCGGCGCTGATGCGCGCCGCTTCGCCGATTTCATGAAATATCCGCCGGTCGGCCAGCGCTCCTGGGGGCCGCGCGCGGCGCTGACCCATAGCGGGCTCGCCGGGCCCGCCTATCTCCAGGCCGCCAACCGGTTCACGCTCGCGATCGCGATGGTCGAGACGGTCGACGCGCTGGATGCGCTCGACGACATACTCGGCGCGCGCGGAATCGACGGCGTCTTCGTCGGCCCATCGGATCTGTCGATCGCGCTGAACCGCGGCGGCATGGTCGACCCGCACGGCGCCGACGTCGACGCGGCTATGACCAAGGTCGTCGCGCGCGCCCGGGCGCACGGCAAGTTCGCCGCCGCCTTCTGCTTCGACGGCCGGCGCGCCAAGGAGCTGGCCGCGCGCGGCTATCTCCTGTGCTCGGTCTCGACCGATTCGCTGCTGCTGCGCGCGGCGGCGCAGGCGGAGCTCGCCGCGGCGCGGGGCTAGCGACGGTGGCGCGCCGCGCGCGTTCGAGAACGCATCCGTCAGCGCGGGCGCGCGGATCGTTGAGCCCCCTCACCCGACCTTGACCCCGAACGCCTTGGCCAGGAACAATCCGCCGTGGCGCAGGCCGCCGGCGTCGATGCCGTGGCCGACGCCGATCGAAAGATGCCATTGGTTGGGAAATCCCGCCTTGGCGAGGTCCTCGGACGAGATGAACAGCGCCTCGAGCGGAATGACCTCGTCCTGGTCGCCGTGGACGAGCAGGATCGGCGGCGGCGCGCCGCGGAGGTCGCGCGCGGTCGCCTCGGCGAGGCGCTCGGGGCCGATCAGGACGCCGGAATAGCCGAGGATCGCGGCGGGCGCCAGCCGGCGGCGCAGGCCGACGTGCAGCGCCATCATCGTGCCCTGACTGAAGCCGACCAGGGCGAGGCGCGATTCGTCGAGGCCGAGCCGGGCGAGTTCCGCGTCGAGGAAGGCGTCGAGCGCGGGGCGCGCCTTGACCGCGCCGGTCCAGCGTTCGTCCGCCCCGCGCGGATCGTCCGGGCGCCGGTTGCTGAGGCCGAACCATTGCCGGCCGATCGGCGACATTGCGCAGCGCTCGGGCGCGTTCGGCGCCACGAAGGCGGCGTCGGGCAGCCAGTTGCGCCATTGCCGGCCGATTTCGATGAGATCCTTGCCGTCGGCGCCGTAGCCATGGAGGAAGACGACGAGCTGTTTGGCCCGGCCGCTCTTGGCTTCGAGGCGGGGGCCGGCGATCGGATCGGCCATGCGGCGCTCCAAAAAGGTCCTGCGGGGCGCCGGTCTAACCCGCCGCGCCTTCGAGCGCCATGCCTGAACGCCGGCGCGCGACGCGATAATAGGCCCACAGCGCGCGCGCCGCGACTGCGCGCAGCGGCCGCCAGCGCTCGGCGATCGCTTCCAGCCCGCGCGCGTCGGGTCGTTTCTTCAGGCCGAGCGCGAGCCTGGCGGCTTCCTGCAAGGCGAGATCGCCTGCAGGAAAGGCGTCGGGATGGCCCAGGCAGAACAGCAGGAAAATATCGGCCGTCCACGGGCCTATGCCCTTGACCGCGACCAGCGCGCGATGCGCGTCCTCGGCGCCGAGCGCGCCCAGCCCGGTCAGGTCGAGCCGGCCCTGCGCGTCCGCCTCGGCGAGCGCCCGCAACGCGCGCATCTTGGGCGCCGACAGCCCACAGGCGCGCAAGGCCGCATCGTCGGCGACGATCAGGCTCTGCGCGCACAGCGGGGCGAGACTGGTCTCGACGCGCGCGAAGATCGCATTGGCGCTCGCTGTCGATACCTGCTGCGAGACGATGATGCGCGCCAGTCCGGCAAAGCCCGGCGGCTGCCGGCGGAGCGGCGGCGCGCCGCCGATCGCGACCAGCAGTCCGACGACTTCGGGATCGAGCGCGAGCAGGCGCGCGGTTGCCGCCTCCAACGCCAGCTCGCTGTCGATCAGCGGGCCGGGGTGGTAGAGGATGGCGGGTCGGAGCGCGCCGGCGGGCGCCGCGCGGGCGCGGGGCTCGCCGGGGCGCGTCTTTGCGCTCGGTCCGGGCTTCGAGGCGCGTTTCGGCTCGACTTTCTTCCTGGCCGGCTTCTTGGCCGGGACCCGCGACTTCGGCGGCCGCTTGCCTTTGGCGCCTTTTCGTGGAAGCTCGCCGCGCATCCGCAGTCCCTCGGTCGGCCGGGTGCGCAGGGTGTCACGGCCCGCCGCCTTCGCGCAAGCTTGGACTCGGCGGCGGGTCGGGGGCCCAACCTCCACACGCATCCACCGGTCCAGGAATCGCATGGCTGTCGCGCATTTCAAGTCCCGCTCCGCCCCGCTCGCGGTCCTCGCGCTGATCGCGGGCCTCGGCCCGGCGCGCGCGGACGGCGCCGCATCGATCGCCGGCGTCTACCGCTGCGTCTACGGCTGCCGCATGACCGACGTCGACCCGGGCATCGAAATCAACGGCGACGCCGCCGATTGCATGAACGAACTGGGCGGCCTCTTCCGCGGCCGGTTGCTCGCGGCCGATTCGATCGCGTGTTTCAACAAGCTCGGCGCGCTGTCGAACGACCGAACGACGATTCGGTGGACCGACGGCGTCGTCTGGAAACGGCTGCCGGCGCCGTCGCGGTGAAGTACCGCGGCGCGCTGGCGCAAATCGCCGCCTGCGGGACCGCGGCCCGTGATGCCTCGCCGCGCGGTCGGCGAGATTTCGTCGCGCGCTTCGGGAATCTTCACCCCGACGGAATTCTCATGGACGCAGAATGCGAGCCGGCCGGCGACAAAGGCGGCCGGACAGCCGAACATCCGTCGCGCGCGGAGTTCGCGATCGATCCAGGGCATCGCCTCCATGAGCCCGTCGAACAGGACGAGGTCGTGGACGATCGCGGCGCCGGTCATCGTCATTCTCCTAGAAAGCGCGCCAGCCGCCGCTCGAGTAGGTCCGTCCGGCCTTCAACGAACATCGCGACCCTCGCGTCGTCGAGCGCGCCGAACGCGCGGGCGCCGGAGGAGCGGACGCGCTCGAAGTCCTCCGCCACGTCCTGTCACTACATCGTGACATGCTGGAGGTGAACGCTTCGCCCGTCCAGAGTCACCCGCGGCGCGGCTGGCCTGCTATGATGCAATCGGCTACCGATGAGATTCGCCCATGGTTCGCGCCGCGCCGGTTCTCCTCGCTCCCTGGAGTTTCGCGGCGACGCGAACCGCCGAACCCGCGCGGAACGGGATCGCGAGGGTTCCCGGCGGCCTTTGCGGAGGGGCCGGGTTCGCCGGGTTCTCACCCGCTCTCGAGGCGCCGGGCGCGCGCGATTTCGCCGCGATCGCGAAGCAATAGGCGGGCGCCTTGACGGCCGGACGGGTCTTCCGCTTTGCGCCTTCGCCGAACGGGCTCCTGCATCTCGGCCACGCCTATTCCGCGCTGCTCAATGCGACGGCAGCGGCGGCGGCCGCCGGACGCTTGTTGCTGCGCTTCGAGGACATCGATCCCATGCGCTGCAGGCCTGAGTATGAGCGCGCGATCGTCGCCGACCTCGGCTGGCTCGGCCTCGTGTTCGCCGCGCCGCCGCGCCGCCAGAGCGAGCACGGCGCCGATTACGCCGCCGCGCTGGACGTGCTTGCCTCGCGCGGACTCGCGTACCCCTGTTTCTGCAGCCGGGGCGATGTCGCTCGCGCCGCCGCGGGCGCCCGCGATCCCGACGGTGCGCCGCGCTATCCGGGGACCTGTCGTCGCTTGACCGCGGCGGCGGGCGCGGCCCGGCTGGCCGGCCGGGAGGCCGCGGCCGTCCGGCTTGACATGGCGCGCGCCCTGGCGCTCGCGCCCGCCGATCTCGAGTGGCGCGAATATGGCGAGGGGACGGAAGAGACGCGGGTTCGCGCCGCGCCGGCGGCGTGGGGCGATTTCGTGCTGAAGCGCCGGGATGCGTCGGCGAGCTATCATCTGGCCGTCGTCGTCGACGACTCACTGCAGGGCGTCAGCGACGTCATGCGCGGGCGCGATCTCTATCACGCGACGTCGGCGCACCGTCTGCTGCAGCGGCTGCTCGGCCTGCCGGCCCCGGTCTACCGCCACCACCGCCTCGTTCGCGACGCCGTCGGCGCCAAGCTGTCCAAGAGCGCGCGCGCGACCTCGCTCGACGCCTTGCGCCGCGACGGGGTCGACCCCGAGGAGGTTCGCGCGGCGCTCGGCTTCTGCGCGCCGCGCGCGGGCGCCCTGCGCGTCGAGATCAGTTGACCTTCGCCTGCGCCGGCCCGGCATTGGGCGCCTGGGCGAGCAGGCCGTCGATGCGGTCCCGTTCCCGTTTGAACGCGGCGAGCATCTTGCCGTCGAATTCGCGCGTCCGCGCGAGCCTGATCGCCATGGGATCGACGAAGCGGCCGTTGACGATCACTTCGTAGTGCAGATGCGGGCCGGTCGCCAGACCGGACTGGCCGAGATAGCCGATCACCTGGCCCTGGGTGACCCGTGCGCCGGGCGTGACCCCGCGCGCGAAGCCGGACATGTGCGAATAGGTCGTGACGTAGCCGTTGGCGTGCTGGATCTCGACGCGCCGGCCGTAGCCCGAGGTGAACTCGGCCTTGAGGATCGTGCCGTTGCCGGCCGCCAGGATCGGCGTGCCGATCGCGTTCGACCAGTCGACGCCGGTATGCATGCGCGCGTAGCGCAGGATCGGGTGATAGCGCATGCCGAACCCCGAGCGAAGCTCGCCGGCGACGATCGGCTTGCGGATGAGAAACTTGCGTACCGACCGCCCGTTCTCGTCGTAATAGTCGACCAGACGGTCGTCTGGCGTCTCGAACCGGTAGTAGCGGAACGTCTGCTCATGCGCGGTCACCGTAGCGTAGAGCAATTCGGCGTGGTCGTCGATTTCGTCGGGTTCCGAATAGAAGGCCTCGACCGAATCGCCCGCCGCGGTCGCGCGCTGGAAATCGACGTCGTTGGCGAACGCCTTGACCATCTGGTCGATGATCGGGCGCGGGATGCTCTGCTTGAGCGCGGTCTCGAAAAAGCTCTGGTAGAGACTCATGCCGCCTTCGTCCTGCTCGTCGTCGCTCGCGGTCTTGCGCGGCGCCGGGGCGGGCATGGTCACCGGGACATAGGCGCCGGCGTCGTTGATCGCGATCGTCGCTTTGAGCTGCTCCTCCGAATAGATGGAAATCCGGCCGATCCGGTCCGGCTGCGAGGATTCGTCATATTGGAGGATCACCTTCTGGCCCTCGCCGACGATCGCCTCGCCCCTCTTGGCGCCGAAAGCCGCCACGATGGCTCCGATCGTCTCGCGCGAGGCGCCGGAAGCGCGCAGGATGTCCTCCATGGTCTCGCCGTGGCGCACGACCACCAGCCTTTCGGAGGCGCCGGACTGGCCGGGCGCGGCGCGGGCGCGCTCCGCATTGGTGACGTTCTCCGGCACCATGCGAACCTCGATCGAGGAGAACGGCGCGTTGGCGCCGACATTGCCGGTCACGGCGTAGCCGAGCGCGCCGACGGGATCGAGTCCGGCGCGGCTCGTGCGCATCAGCAGCATCTGCGGGGGCAGCGGCAGGGGCGCCTTGGCGCCGGCGATGGCCGCGGCGCGGATCGACTCGACGACCTGGGCCTGCGCCTCCGCCAGCGTCAGCTCGCCCTTCAGCGACGCGGCGTCGTCGGCGGTCAGGTCGCGGGTCGAAAAGGCGACTTCGGCGTCGTCCTGCATGGGCCCCGGGTCGGCGGGCGGATCGGGCTGTTCGGCGGTGCCGGCGGTAAGCTTCAGCGGGTTGAATTCCGGCACCGCGTCGGCGAAACCCGTCGGCGTCAGGGTCAGCGTCGTGGCGACCAGCGTGAAAGCGCGCGCCTTGACGACTTCCTTGTCGCCGATGCGAATGGTCGTGGGCGCCTTGAAAGTCTGCTTGGCGGCGACGATGTCGACGGGACGCACGAGCCGGTCGCCCTTGCCGGGGTTGACCCCTTGCTCCTGTGCGCCCTCGTGACGCTGCGGAACGGCGATTTCCGGCGCCTGGGCGAAATTGGACTGGCTGTCGAGGCCCAGATACAGCGCCGAGCCGATGAGAGCGACGCCGCAAAAGCCGGTGAGAACGGCGCCGAACAGCCAGCGGTAAGAGATTCCGCGCCGGTCCAGCGCGTGCAACCGCCTGGCGCCGGAATCGATCGGCGCCTCGCGCCCGAGATCGAGGACCGCGCGCAGGCGATCCGTACGGCGCGACCCAGTCGCATCAAGCGCGGCCAATGTTTCTGTGCTCCATGGATCAAACCCGAAAGCCGCGCGTCGTCCGGAAAGCGGCGGGGCGGGACGTTAGCCGCCGGGCCGGCCCCGTCAAGCCGCGCGGGCTCGTCGGACCCCCGCCGCCGAGCCCTCGGGCCAAACCATGGCGCTTGTAGGGCCGCCGGACGTCTTGCGATCGCGCCGCGCTCTGGTTCGCCGCGAGCGCTGGCGGGTGGTCGACGGCGTGAAGATTTTTTGAAAAAATGTTTGACAGCCCCGAAGCGCGCTCCTATAAACCGCACACCGACGGCGACGACGCCTTGGGCGGTCGATTAGCCATCTGGTTTTCGAGAGTATCTCGGGTATCGAACCACCTGACCGAAAGGTCGGGCAAAATCGGTCCGGCTTTTCGGGGACGAAAGTCCGCGCTGGAACTTTTGCTGTTTGACAATTGAATAGGAAGAAAGAGAAACGTGGACGGCGGAGTCCTTGCGGATCGCTCCCTCAAAAGGGCGATCGAAGAGATACTCTGACGGTCACGTATAAGAGTTCATCGTGCCGGCGGCTTCGGTCAATGGCAGATGTGCTCGGAACTCGTCAATGAGAAGCGCCAACCGAGAGGTTGCGCAAAGTGACCAGTCAGGTCAAAGATCTCAATTCAACTTGAGAGTTTGATCCTGGCTCAGAACGAACGCTGGCGGCAGGCTTAACACATGCAAGTCGAACGCTCCGCAAGGGGAGTGGCAGACGGGTGAGTAACGCGTGGGAACATACCCCTCGGTTCGGAATAACTCAGGGAAACTTGAGCTAATACCGAATACGGTCGAGAGGCGAAAGATTTATCGCCGAGGGATTGGCCCGCGTCCGATTAGCTAGTTGGTGAGGTAATGGCTCACCAAGGCGACGATCGGTAGCTGGTCTGAGAGGATGATCAGCCACATTGGGACTGAGACACGGCCCAAACTCCTACGG
>JBEKEI010000139.1:0-12312 GCA_050013915.1 Roseiarcus sp. | reverse complement strand
CGCGCTCTATCTCGCGAGCGACGAGGCGAACTTCCTGACCGGGGTGGTGCTCGAGGTCGACGGCGGGCGGTGCATTTGAACGTCCCCTAGGCGGCCCGGAGTCGCGGGCGGCCGTCGGCCGGACGTGCGCCTCGCCGTGGCGCCGGTGAGACTGGCGGCGACGCGGGTGACCAGGTCGAGGGCGAAGGACCCGCGAATTGCTCGACGACGGCACAAACGAAATTGAGTTCGCCTACCGTGATGGGGACGAAGCCGTCCTCAAAGCGAAACGGATGACCTCTTCAACAGCCTGGTAGAGCGCGAACAGCTCGATCGGGAGTGATTTTTTCTGTCTAAGTCCTTGTTTTTGTTGGTGAGCGCGGTGGGAATCGAACCCACGACCCTCTGATTAAAAGTCAGATGCTCTACCTATTGAGCTACGCGCTCCCGTTCGCGGGTGGGCAGTGCCTATAGACTCGCCCGTCAGGGGTCAATAGAAGCGCCGGCCGCGCCGCCGGCGGGCGTTTGGCGTGCGCGGCGCTCGGCGCGCAGCCGGGCGAAATCCTCGCCCGCATGGTGCGACGAGCGGGTCAGCGGCGAGGACGCGACCAGCAGAAAGCCCTTGGCGGCGCCCATCGCGGCATGGGACGCGAATTCCTCGGGGGTCAGGAAGCGCACCACGGGATGATGCTTGCGAGTCGGCTGGAGATATTGGCCGATGGTCAGGAAGTCGACCGCGGCGCAGCGCAGATCGTCCATCGCCTGCAGAACTTCGGCGCGCTCCTCGCCGAGACCGACCATGATGCCGGACTTGGTGAACAGGGTGGCGTCGAGTTCCTTCGCCCGCTGCAGCAGCCGAAGGGAATGGAAGTAGCGGGCGCCCGGACGCACCGCCAGATATTTTGACGGCACGGTTTCGAGATTGTGATTGAAGACGTCGGGCCGCGCCGCGATCACCGTCTCCAGGGCCCCGTCCTTGCGGAGGAAGTCCGGGGTCAGCGCCTCGATCGTGGTGGCGGGCGAAAGCGCCCGGATCGCCAGGATCGTGCGCGCGAAATGCGCGGCGCCGCCGTCGACGAGATCGTCCCGATCGACCGATGTCACCACCACATGGGCGAGGCCGAGCGTCGCGACCGCCTCCGCGACCCGCCAGGGTTCGCCCGCCTCCAGAGCCCGGGGGACGCCGGTGCGCACGTTGCAGAAGGCGCAGGCGCGCGTGCAGGTGTCGCCCATGATCATGAACGTCGCGTGCTTCTTCTCCCAGCATTCGCCGATGTTGGGACAGCCCGCCTCCTCGCAGACCGTGACCAGGCCGTTGGCGCGAACGATCCGCCTGGTCTCGATGAATTTCTCGGAGCCGGGCGCCTTGACCCGGATCCAGTCGGGCTTGCGGGCTACCGGCTGATCGGGCCGATGCGCCTTCTCGGGATGGCGCGGGCGCGCGATCCCGTCCGGCGGCTTGCGCGGATCGTTGTTCATCGTATCGACCAGGACGACCATCACGGACTCCGCGGGCGCGGCGACGGCGGGCGGGACGCGCGGCGACAATGTCTCAGAATTCGACGCCGCGGGGAAGCAGCGCCGACGGATGGCTGACGCGCTCACGCGCGCGCCAGCGCCGCCACATAGAAGCCGTCGGTCGCGGTGCGGAGCGGGCTGAGGCGCAATCCCGGCCCGAATTTCGAGGCCTGCGCCGCGAGCCCGGGCAGGCCCGCCGCGCGCGCCTGATGCGCGGCGTCGAGCGGCAGGAAATCGGCGCGGCCGGCGAGGAAGGCGGCGACCCGGTCCTCGTTCTCCGCGCGCAGCACGGAACAGGTGACATAGACGATGCGCCCACCTGGTTTGACGTACAATGCAGCTTTTTCAAGCGTTTCCGTTTGATCCTTGATCCTTTGATCGAGCGCGCCGGGCCGCATCCGCCATTTCGCGTCGGGATTGCGCCGCCACGCGCCCGAGCCGCTGCACGGCGCATCGACGAAGACGAGGTCGCACCGCCCGGCGAGATCGCCGAGGATTTCGCGCGCGCCCTTGGGCGCGCGCACCTGGACGTTGCGCGCCCCTGCCCGCTCCAACCGGTCGAAAATCGGCATCAGGCGGCGCCCGTCCGGATCGGTCGCATAGATCTGGCCCAGGTTGGCCATCATCGCCGCCATGGCGAGACTCTTGCCGCCGCCGCCGGCGCAGAGGTCGAGCGCCTGGGCGCCGGGCGCGGCGCCCGACAGCAGGGCGGCGAGCTGCGAGCCTTCGTCCTGGACCTCGACCAGACCCTTGGCGTAGGCGGGTTCGGCGGCGAGCGCCGGTCCCCTGCCCTCGGCGGTGATCGCGATCCGCAGGCCGACCGGCGAGAACGGCGTCGGCGCCGGCTCCAGATGCGCGAGCGCGGCAAGCGCCTTGGCGCGATCACCCTTCAGCGTGTTGACGCGCAGGTCGACCGGGGCGCGCTCGGCGAGCGCCCTGCCCTCGGCGGCGGCTTCGGCGCCGAAGCTCGCCGTGAAGGCTGGCGCGAGCCATTCCGGATAATCGCCGCGCACATGGGCGGGCGCCTCGTCGAGACCGCCGCGCGCGAGCCGCTCCCGTTCGGGCGCCGTCAGCGGCGGGGGCGCGTGACCCTCGCCGGAGAACAGCGCGTCGAATTCGGCCTCGGAAAGGCCGCGCAATTGCCGGAGCGCCCCCATCACGCCGGCGCGCGCGCCCGCCGCGCCCATCAACCATTCCGACGACGCCTTGCGCCGCAGCGCGTCATAGACGAGGCTGGCGATCGCCGAGCGATCCTTCGAGCCGGCGAAGCGGCGGGCTATGCCCCAATCCTTCAGCGATTCGGCGGCGGGGCGGCGGCGGTCTTCGATGTCGGACAGGATCTCGATCGCGGCGGCGACCCGGGCGCCCGGCGTCATCGCAGGACCCTTGGAGTCGCCATGTCCGCAACGCGAATCCGCCATGATCGGCATGAAGAGAAGGGTTGCGGGCCGCGCGCGCGTCGCCTTGCGGAAACTGGAGCCATCATGTCCACACTCGTCCGATCCTTCGCCGCCATGGTCCTGGCGCTGTCGCTCGCGGCCTGCGCGCCCCCGCCGCCGCCGCCCCAGGCCGACCTGCCGCCGCCGCCGCACAAGAAGCTCGACGCCAAAACCCAGCTCGAGACGGGCCACACCTATTAGGCCGACGGCTCGGCGCGGGCGCCGGACGGCGAGCCCGTTGGCGATTCGCGCGCAACATGTGCGGGCGGCGCGGGCAAAAACCGGCTCTTAGCCCGCGCGCTCCGGGAACGCACGCAATTTCGGCCCGCGCGCCGGTCGGGCGGCGCGCGGCGACGTCCCGGACGCGCCGATCTCGCGGTCAACCCGCGTCGTCCGCGGCCGCGGCGCGCTTCGTTGCGGCGCCCAGAAACGCCCGCCGCGCGTCGGGCAGCGGCAGGCCGCGCGGGCCGAACAGGTCGCGTTCGAGAAAGAAGCCGGTCAGCCGGAAGGCGTCGGCGAGGTCGGCGGCGGTCGGCGAGTCCGCCGGCGACGCCGCGCGCAGAAAGGCCGGCAGCGCGAGCAGACGATCCCGCCAGGGCGCGCCGGCGGCGGCGCTGACCGCGCGGCCGGACTTCGGCGAGACATAGATCAGCTCGTCGCGGGAGCCGGTCGCCGCGCAGCGCTCGAGATCGAGGCGGAAGCCGAGTTCGGCGAGCGCCGCCATTTCGAAGCGCGCGACCAGCGCGGGCGCGACCTCGCGCGCCTCGAGATGATCGGCGATGATTTCCAGCGCCCCGTGCAGGGCTTCGTGCGGATCGCGCTCCGGCAGCAGCCGCAGGAGCGCGCCGAGATAGGACAGGCCGGCGAGCGCGAGGCCGCTGGCGATCAGCCGCCCCGCTCTCAGATGGAGCGGTTCGACCACGAAGGCGCCGAGGTGCTCCTCGAGCCGGGCCCGCCAGACGAGGGCGAGCGAATTGCCGGGCTGCAGCCAGCCCTGCAGGCGCGCGCCGCGGCCGCCGCGCACGAGCCCGAGATGGCGGCCATGCGCGCGCGTCATCACCTCGGCGATGACGGCGGATTCGCCGTGCCGCTTCACGCCGATGACGATCCCCTCGTCGCGCCATTCCATCGAACCGGCTCCGTCAGCGCTTCGGAAGATGGCGCGGCGGCGGCACGTTCGCCAGCCGCCAGGCGATCGCGAGCGCGGCGAGGCCGAGGCCGCCGACCATTGCGGCGAGGCCCGGCCAGCCGCCGCGCGCCCAGAACAACCCGCCCGCCGAACCGGCCACGCTCGAGCCGAGATAGTAGAAGAACAGATAGAGCGCGGAGGCCTGGGCGCGCGCCGTCTGCGCGCGCAGTCCGACCCAGCTCGAGGCGATCGAATGAGCGCCGAAGAAGCCCGCCGTGATCAGGGCGACGCCGAGAATGATCGCGGGAAGATTGTCGGGCAGCGTCGCCGCCACGCCCGCCAGGATCATCGCCACGCCGATCCACAGCACGCGCCGGCGCCCGAACCGGCCGGCGAGATCGCCCATGAGCGCCGAACTCGCCGTTCCCGTGAGATAGAGGACGAAAATGAAGCCGATCGTGGTCTGGCTCAGAAAGAACGGCGCCGCCAGCAACCGGAAGCCGATGTAATTGTAGACGCAGACGAAGCCGCCCATCAGCACGAACGCGAGCAGGAACAGGAGGCGCAGGCCCGGATCGGCGAACTGGCCGGCGAGCGAAGACACAAGCGCCCGGGGGTCGGGCCGTCGGGCGACGAAGCGGCGCGAGTCCGGCAGGACGAAACAGAGCAGCCCCGCGCTGGCGAGGCCGATCGCGCCCATCGCGGCGAACCCCGAGCGCCAGTCCCAGAGATCGGCGAGAATGGCGGCGGCGAGCCGTCCGGCGAGGCCGCCGAGGCTGCTGCCGGCGATGTAGAGCCCCATCGCGAGGCCGATCGCCCTGCCGTCCATTTCGTCGGAAAGATAGGCCATCGCGACGGCAGGCAGGCCCGACAGCGCGAGGCCGGTGAGCGCGCGCAGGGCGATCAACTGGGTCCAGTCGCGCGCGAGCGCGGCGAGCATGGTGGCGGCGGCGGCGGCGGCGAGCGAGGCGACCATGATCGGCTTGCGTCCGACGACTTCGGAGAGCGAGCCGGCGGCGATCATCGAGACCGCGAGCACGCCGGTGGTCGCCGAAAGCGAAAGGCTGCTGACCGCCGGCGAGACCTGAAAGACGCGGGTGAAGATCGGCATCAGCGGCTGCACGCTGTAGAGCAAAGCGAAGGTGGAGAAGCCCCCGAAGAACAGCGCGGCGACGACGCGCCCAAAGTCGGCGTCGCCGCGCGCGATCCGCGCCGGGGAGTCCTCGACCGCCGCAGACAAGTCGGCCACGCCCGGCGGTTCCACGAGCCGTCCTTTCCTCGTTCCTTCGAGTTCCCTCGAAATCGTCGCTCATCCCGCGGAGGCTGCCGCCAGCGCGGCCGGGGGCCTCCGGCGGGCTCGCGACTTCGCCGGAAGAATGATCGCGACGATGTTCAGCGCGCGCGAAAGACCATGCAAGATCGCCACCGTTTCCGCGTCGACGGGAAAGTCAGCGCTTCGGGAACTCCAGTCCCATCGCGCGGTATCGCTCGGGATCGTCGAGCCAGTCGGCGCGCACCTTGACGAACAGGAAGAGATGGACCGGCCCGTCATTGGCCTCGGCGATGTCCTTGCGCGCGGCCGTGCCGATCGACTTGATCGTGCGCCCGCCCTCGCCGATCACGATCTTCTTTTGCGAGTCGCGGGAGACGAAAATCGTCTGCTCGATCCGCACCGAACCGTCGGGCAGCTCCTTCCAGCTGTCGGTCTCGACCGTGGTCTGGTAGGGCAGTTCGTCGTGCAACCGCTCGAACAGCTTTTCGCGCGTGATCTCGGCGGCCAGGGCGCGGATCGGCGCGTCGGTGATCTGGTCCTCGGGGTACAGCCATGGCCCCGGCGCCATCATGCGGGCGAGCCGCTCGCGCAATCGGTCGAGGCCGTCGCCGGTCGCGGCGCTGATCATGAATGTCGCTTCGAACTGCATCGCGGCGTTGAGCGTCTGGGCGAGGCCGAGCAGCGCGGTGCGGTCGACCAGATCGATCTTGTTGAGCACGAGAACCTTCGGACGGCGGATGTCGCGCAGGGCGGCGAGGATCGTCTCGGTCTGCTCGCTGAGCGCAGCGCCGGGGCCTTCGCCGCCACTGGCCGATCCGGCCGATTCCTGTCGCGCGTCGATCAGCAGCGCGAGCGCGTCGGCGTCCGCCGCCGCGCCCCAGGCGGAGGCCGCCATCGCGCGATCGAGCCGCCGCTTGGGCGCGAACAGGCCCGGCGTGTCGACGAACACGATCTGGGCGGCGCCTTCGATGACGATGCCGCGCACGGTCGTGCGCGTCGTCTGCGCCTTGCGCGAGACCACCGACACCTTCGAGCCGACAAGCGCGTTGATCAGCGTCGATTTTCCGGCGTTGGGCGCGCCGATCAGCGCCACGAAGCCGCAGGCCGTGTCACTCATGCCGGTGGTCCGGGGCGGCCCGGCGCGCCATGAACGCCTGGGCGGCGGCCTGTTCGGCCGCGCGCTTGGACGCCGCCGAGCCCAGCGCCGGCTCGTAGCCCTCGAGCGAGACCTGGATGGTGAAGCGCGGCGCGTGATCCGGCCCGGAGCGCTCGACCTCGACATAGCTCGGGGCGTCGAGCGCGCGCGCCTGCGCCCATTCCTGCATCGAGGTCTTGGCGTCGCGTTCGGGCGTCAGCGTGGCGTTCATCCGCTCGCGCCAGGATCGGGCGACGACCTTTCGGGCTGCATCGAAACCGGCTTCGACGAACACCGCGCCGATCAGCGATTCCGCGATGTCGGAGAGGATGGCGATCTTCTTGCGTCCGCCCGCCTGCCCCTCGCCGAGGCCGAGCACGATGTGCGGACCCACGTCCCACTGCTGGGCGATTTCCGCGCAGGTCTCGCGTCGCACCAGCGTGGCGAGCCGCATCGACAACTCGCCTTCGCTCGCCTGCGGATAGGCCTCGTAGAGCATCTGGGCGACGGCGAGGCCGAGGACGCGGTCGCCCAGAAACTCGAGCCGCTCGTAGCAGCCGAGCCGCCCCTGCGTCCCTGCGGTCTGCGCCGAGAGATGGGTGAGCGCGCGCGCGGCGAGATCGGCGTCCCGGAAGGCGTAGCCGAGCTTCGCCTCGAGCTCCGCGAGCGGCGGCTTTTCTCTCCTGGCCATGCTATCGGACCGGCTGGAAGAGGCGGCGCCAGCGCACCAGACCCGGCCAGCCCGCTTCCTCGCCCTCCGGCTGCGCGGCCGCGCGCGAGAAGAAGATCACTTCGGCGCGGCCGACCAGATTCTCGAACGGCACGTAGCCGACGCCGCCCTGCTGCGCCGAGAGCCGCGAATCGCTCGAATTGTCGCGGTTGTCGCCCATCATGAAATAGTTGTCCGGCGGCACTTCATAGACCGCCGTGTTGTCCCAATAGCCCTCGTCGCCGTCGACCTGGATGATTTCATGGCTGACTCCGTTCGGCAGCGTCTCCATATAGTGCGGGACGGCCACGAGGCTGCCGAAATGGTCGGGCGTCGGATAGGCGGGCAGCGGCGTCCTCTCGACCATGGTCCCGTTGATGAACAGCCGGCCGTGGCGCAACTGGATCGTGTCGCCGGGCAGGCCGATCAGCCGCTTGATATAGTCGGTGGCGCCGTCGCGCGGAAGCTTGAACACCACGATGTCGCCGCGCTTGGGCGGCGTCGCGAGGATGCGGCCCGGGGCCGGCAGCGGCGGCGCGTGAAGCAACGCCAGCATCGAGGCGAGCGAAGGGATCTTGACGAATCCGAGCCGCAGGTCGCGCGATCCGGGCGTCACCTCCGGCGTCGGGTCGAGTAGATCCGGCAATGAATAATGCGAATAGCCGTAGGCATATTTCGATACGAACAGATAGTCGCCGGTCAGCAGGGTCGGGACCAGCGAACTCGACGGGATGTTGAAGGGCTGGAACAGCAGGGTTCGCGCGCTCGCCCAGACCAGCAGGACCAGCCCGATGATCGCGAAGAATTCGCGCGCGCCGCTGGATTTGGCGCCCTTCGACGCCCGCGCCGGCGCGCGCCCGTTCACCCCTTCGCCCGCGCTCATCGAACAATCACCTCCCCGCCTGACCGTTGCGAATCGGCGAAGCCCTGGAATTCCTGGCCACGGCGCTAACGGACGGGTTGGAACAGGCGGTGCCAGCGCACGGTCCACGGCCAGCGCCAGAATTCCCAAGCCGGCTGGTCGTCGTCCAGCGAAAAGAAGATCACTTCGGCGCGACCGATGAGGTTCTCGAACGGCACGTAGCCGACGCCGCCGCGCGGGTCGCGCGAATCCGACGAATTGTCGCGGTTGTCGCCCATCATGAAGTAATGACCCGGCGGGACCTCGAACACGCCGGTGTTGGCGAGTTCGCCGTCGTCGCCATGGATCTGGATGATCTGGTGTTTGACGCCGCCCGGCAGGGTCTCCTCGTAACGGGGAACTTCAATCGGCGGACCCGACCCGCCCGCCGCGTCGTAGGGCGGCAGCGGCGTGCGCTCGGCGATCGCGCCGTTGATATAGAGCCGGCCCTTGATCATCTGGATCTTGTCGCCGGGCAGGCCGATCAGGCGCTTGATGTAGTCGGTGTGGCCGTCGCTCGGCAGCTTGAACACGATGATGTCGCCACGCTTGGGCTGCGAAGCGAGAATCCGGCCGGGCAGCGCGACGGGCGCCAGATGGAGATCCTCCATCAGCGTCGCCACCGACGGAATCCTGACGAACCACCATTCGAAGTCGCGCGATCCCGGCTTCACCTCCGCGGTCGGGTCGAACAATTCGGGCAGGGAATAATGCGAGTAGCCATAGGAATATTTCGAAACGAACAGGAAGTCGCCGATCAACAAAGTCGGGATCAGCGAGCCCGAGGGAATATTGAACGGCTGGAACAGCAGCGTGCGAATGACGATGGCGATCAGGAGCGCCTGGACGATGACCTTGATCGTTTCCCAGAGACCGCCTTCGCTGGCCTTCTTCTCGGCCAGCTCGATCTCGCGGCCCTTCACGCTCGCCGGCTCCGTCATGACGATCTCGCACCTTCCCGCGCCGACCGGCGAGCGCCCAATGCGACGGCCGATCGGAACTGTCCTATACAGATGACCCGCCCGCCGGCCAAGCGCCCGCCGCCGGTTCTCCGCCACGGGACCGGCGGGTCCCGCTACAAGCAAAAAGAGGCGGCCGCAAGGCCGCCTCCCCCGTCACACGTCGCCACCGCTCATTGCGGGATTTTGTCGTCGATTCCCTTCACGTACCAGTTCATGCCGAGCACGGCGCCGTCGTCGAGCTTCTTTTCGCCCGGCTTGCAGCGATCCTTGCCGTCCTGGTCGAGCACCGGGCAGGCGAAGGGTTCGATGGCGCCCGAGGCGATGTCGGCGGTCGTCTTCTCGGCCATCGCCTTGACGTCGTCGGGCATGTTGGCGAACGGCGCCATCACGACCATGTCCTTGGCGAGCCCGTCCCAGGTGTCGCTGGACTTCCACTTGCCGTCGATGACCGCCTCGATGCGCGCGGTGTAGTAGGGACCCCAATTGTCGGTGTTGGCGGTCAGTTGCGCCTTGGGCGCGAACTTGGTCATGTCCGAGGACTGGCCGAAGCCAAACTTGCCGGCCTTCTCGGCTTCCTGCAGCGGGGCGGCCGAGTCGGTGTGCTGGGTCAGGATGTCGGCGCCCTGGGCGAGCAGCGCCTTGGCGGCGTCGGCCTCCTTGCCCGGATCGAACCAGGTGTTGACCCAGACGATCTTGATCTTGGCGGCCGGGTTGGTCGTCTGCAGGCCGCGCTCGAACGCGTTGATGCCCGAAATGACCTCGGGGATCGGAAACGAAACAATGTAGCCGATCGTGTTCGACTTGGTCAGCTTGCCGGCGATCTGGCCCATGACGTAACGGCCTTCGTAGAATTTGGCCGCATAGGTCGAAACATTGGGGGCGCGCTTGTAGCCGGTCGCATGCTCGAAATCGACCTTGGGGAATTTCTTGGCGACCTTGATCGTCGGATCCATGAAGCCGAACGAGGTCGTGAAGATGATGTTGCAGCCGGTGCGGGCGAGCTGCTCGATCGCGCGCTCGCTGTCGCTGTCGGGAATGTTCTCGAGGTAGGTGGTCGCATCGACCTTGTCGCCGAGCGCCTTGGCGGCGGCGAGGCGGCCCTGGTCGTGCTGGTAGGAATAGCCGAAATCGCCGATCGGCCCGGTGTAGACCCAGCAGGCCTTCACCTTGGCGGCCGCCTCGGCGCCGCCGGCCAACGCCAGCGACAGCGCCGCGACGGCGGCTGCGGTCAGGAATGTGCGCATGTATCGTTCTCCCGTTGACGAATTCTCGATCGACCTTAGCAACATCGGCGCCGGCGGTCGAACCCGTCGCCGATTGGATCAACTTCGCTGATGGGCCATTCTCACCGATCCGGAATGAACGCCTGGCCGAGCGAGGCCGGCGCCAGGGCGCCGCGGCTGTCGCGCAGCGACAGGACGACGAGCACGACCACAGTGGTCAGGTAAGGCAACGAATTCAACAGCTGCGCCGGGATCGGCACGCCGAGGCCCTGGAACGCCAGCGCGAGCACCGCCACCCCGCCGAACAGGATCGCCCCCGCCAGCGCGCGCCAAGGCCGCCACGACGCGAACACGACGAGCGCGAGCGCGATCCAGCCCCGCCCCGCCGTCATGTCGGGCGACCAGAACGGCGTATAGGACAGCGAGAGATAGCAGCCGCCGAGCCCCGCGCAGGCGCCGCCGAACAGAACCGCGAGCAGCCTTATGCCGCGCACCGGCACGCCGAGCGAATGGGCCGAGACGTGGTTCTCGCCGACCGCGCGCAGGGTGAGGCCCGAACGCGTGCGCATCATCCAATAGCTGATCGCGCCGGTGAGCAGGATGGCGAAATAGACGAAGAAATCCTCGCCGAAGATCAGCCGCCCCACCAGCGGCAGGTCCGACAGGCCGGGCACGTGGAGATGCGGCGCGCCGGTTCGCTTCAGGCCGACGAAGCCGCCGCCGATCAGGTTGGCGAGCCCGCGTCCGAATATGGTCAGCGCGAGACCGGCGGCGACCTGGTTGGTCGCCAGGCCGATGGTCAGGAAGGCGAAGACCGCCGACATCAGCACGCCGCCGAGGATTCCGGCGACGACGCCGACGATCGTCGAATCAGCGAGATAGGCGAATGCGAACCCCGTCGCGGCGCCCACGATCATCATGCCCTCGAGGCCGAGATTGAGGACGCCGGCGCGCTCGCAGACCACCTCGCCGAGCGCGGCGAGCAGCAGCGGCGTCGCGGCGGCGACGATGATCACGAGTATGTCCTGCACTTGCTGGGGATCGAAGCTCATGACCGCGTCCCCATCGTGAAGCGGAGCCGGTAGCGGGCGAGCACGTCGGCGGCGAGCACGCAGATCAGCAGGACGCCCTGGAAGGCGAGCGTCAGATCGCCGGGCAGGTGAAGCGCGATCTGGGCGTCTTCGCCGCCGACGAATGTGAGCGCCAGGACGAGGCCGGCGATGAATATGCCGATGGGCGACAGCCGCCCGAGAAAGGCGACGATGATCGCGGAAAAGCCGTAGCCGGGCGAGATCGACGGCAGCAGCTGGCCAATCCGGCCGGAGACTTCCGCCACCCCGGCGAGGCCGGCGAGGCCGCCCGAAATCGCGAATGCCGCGACGGCGATCGTCCGATCGTTGAAGCCGCCGAACCGCGCCGCCTTCGGCGCCGAACCGACCAGACGCACCTCGTAGCCGAACAGCGTCCTGGCGAACACCAGCGCGGCGATCGCCACGACGATCGGCGCCAGCAGGACGCCCAGATGCAGCGAGCCGCCGTCGAACAGGACAGGCAGCGTCGATTCGGGATCGAAATTGACGGAAACCGGCAGGTTGTGGCCTTCAGGATCTTTCCACGGGCCGCGCACGAGCCAATCGAGGCCGAGCTGGGCGACGTAGACCAGCATGAGGCTCGTGAGTATCTCCGAAACGTTGAGCCAGACCCGCAGCAGCGCCGGGATCATCGCATAGAGAAGGCCGCCCAAAGCGCCCAGGACCATCATCGCCGGCAGGATCCACCAGCCGCCGACCGCGCCCTGCATGGCGCCGTCATGGGTCAGCAGGCCGAGCCAGCCGCCAAGCGCGCCGCCGGCGATGAACTGCCCTTCGGCGCCGATGTTCCACAGATTGGCGCGATAGCAGAAGGCGAGGCCGACCGCGATGAGGATCAGCGGCGAGGCCTTCACCGCGATCGCCTGCAGCGAATAGGACTGCGACAGCGGCTCGACGAAATAGACGTCGAACGCCTCGAGCGTCGAGCGTCCCATCAGGGCGACGACGATCCC
>JBEKEI010000138.1:0-12404 GCA_050013915.1 Roseiarcus sp. | reverse complement strand
GGCCGCCTCGGCGAGATCGGCCGTCGGCGAGAGGTCGAGCCGCGCCAGCGCCGCGCTCGCGCGCAGGGCGCCGCCGAAGTCCAGCGCCGCTTCGTCGGCGCCGGCGGCGCGCGCCTCGAGCCGCAGCGGCGCGCGCGGCGCATAATGCGAGGCGAGCAGGCCGGGCGCCAGCGGCGCCGGGCCCGCATCCGCGACGTGGACGCGCAGCGCAAAGCCGAGCGCGGCTTCGATCGCCTCGCGTGGGATCGCGCCGTGGCGCAGCAGCCTCGGGGTCCCGTCCAGACAGGCGACAATCGTCGATTCCACACCGAGGCGGGTCGGCCCGGCGTCGAGGACCGCGTCGATCCGCCCGTCGAGATCGGCCACGACATGGGCCGCCGTAGTCGGGCTGACCCGGCCCGACCGGTTCGCCGAGGGCGCGACGAGCGGCGCGCCCGCCGCCGCGATCAGCGCCCGCGCCGCCCCATGGCTCGGCGCGCGCAGCGCGACGCTTTCGAGGCCCGCGCGGGCGAGCGCGCATACGCGGCCGCGCGCCGCGACCGGGGCGACCAGAGTCAGCGCGCCCGGCCAGAACGCGCGCGCGAGCGCGCGCGCCGGCGCGTCGAGGACGGCCTCGCGCTGCGCCTCATCGGCGTCGAGGACATGGGCGATCAGGGGATTGAGCGCCGGCCGCTGCTTGGCGGCGTAGAGCGCCGCCACCGCGGCCTCCGACGAAGCGAGCGCGGCGAGCCCGTAGACGGTCTCGGTCGGCATCGCCACGAGGCCGCCCGCGCGCAGGATCGCGGCGGCGCGGGCGATCCCCTCGGGATCCCAGGCCAGGATCGGCGTCCGCCGCCGCGCGTCTTCGTCCATGCGCCGATCCTGCGCGCTTGTGCGCCAATTGGTTCAGATATAAACTGTCGCCGTGATTTTGCCGGGCAGCTATCTAGGCCTAAGCTGCCGCGTCAAGCGGCGCGAATCCGGCGAGACCGAACCGGCGCGCCGAGGGAGGCCCCATTGACCTATCGCTCGCCCGTCGCCGACATCCTGTTCTCGCTGACCCATGTCGCCGGTTTCGACGCGGCGATCGCGGAAGGGCTGTTCGGCGAGCTCGACGCGGCGACCGCCGCCGCGGTGATCGAGGAGGCCGGGCGCTTCGCCACCGACGTGATCGCGCCGCTCAACCGCATCGGCGATCTCCATGGCGCGCGCTACGAGAACGGTCATGTCGCCGCGCCGCCGGGCTTTCGCGACGCCTATCGGGCCTGGGCGGCGGGCGGGTGGGCCGGCGTCACCGGATCGCCCGCCCATGGCGGCATGGGCCTGCCGCATACGATCGGCGCCGCCTGCGCTGAATTGTGGAACGGCGCCTCGATGGGCTTCGCGCTCTGTCCGCTGCTCAGCGAAGGCGCCATCGGCGCGCTCAGCGCCCATGCGAGCGCGGAGCTGCGGCGCCTCTATCTCGGCCGGCTGATCTCCGGCGAATGGACCGGCACGATGAACCTGACGGAGCCGCAGGCCGGCTCCGACCTCAATGCGGTCCAGACGCGCGCCGAGCGGCGACCCGACGGCAGCTACCGGGTGTTCGGGCAGAAGATCTTCATCACCTACGGCGAGCACGACATGGCGGACAATATCGTCCACCTCGTGCTCGCCCGCCTGCCCGACGCCGCGCCCGGCACGCGCGGCCTCTCGCTGTTCCTCGTGCCGAAATTCCTGGTGCGGCCCGACGGCGCGCTCGGCGCGCGCAACGACGTGCGTTGCGCGAGCATCGAGCACAAGCTCGGCATCCACGCCTCGCCGACCTGCGTGATGATCTACGGCGACGGCGAGGGCGCCGCCGGCTGGCTGGTCGGCGAGGAGAACCGCGGCCTCGCCGCGATGTTCGTGATGATGAACAGCGCGCGGCTCGCCGTCGGCATGCAGGGAGTCGGCGTCGCCGATCGCGCCTTCCAGCAGGCGCTCGCCTATGCGCGCGAGCGCCGGCAGGGCCGCACGCCGGGCGGCGGCCCCGGCATGAGCCCGATCCTCCACCACGCCGACGTCCAGCGCATGCTGCTGACGATGAAGGCGCTGACCCACGCCGCGCGCGGCGTCTGCCATCTTACCGCGGTGGCGATCGACCGCGCCCATCACGGGGGCGACGAGACGGCGCGACTGCAGGCGGGCGAGCGCGCCGCGCTGCTGACGCCGGTCGCCAAGGCGTTCTCGAGCGACGTCGGCGACGAGGTCGCCTCGATCGGCGTCCAAGTCCACGGCGGCATGGGCTATATCGAGGAGACCGGCGCGGCGCAGCACTTTCGCGACGCGCGCATTGCGGCGATCTACGAGGGCGCCAACGGCGTCCAGGCGATCGACCTCGTCCAGCGCAAGCTGCCCTTGTCCGGCGGGGCGACGGTCGCGCGCGAAATCGCCGCCATGCGCGCCGTCGTCGCCGAGACGGCGTCGGCGGGCGGCGCCGAGTTCGGCGCGACCGCCCGGCGTCTCGGCGAGGCGGTCGACGCGCTCGAGCGGGCCACGCAATTCATGCTGAATGCGCTCGGCGCCGAAGTCGACGCCGCGCTGGCGGGCGCCGCGCCCTATCTGAGATTGTTCGCGCTCGCGCTCGGCGGCGCGTGCCTCGCCAGGGCGGGTCTCGCCGCCCAGCGGCTGCGCAGGGACGGCGACGCCTCGCAGATCGGGCGGGTCGCGCTCGCGCGCTTTTTCGCGGAGAAGATCGCCACGGGCGCGCCCGGCCTCGAGGAGGCGATCGGCTCGGGCGCCGGCGCGCTCGCGAATTTCGAATCGGCGCTGACGGAGGCGACATGACGGATCTCGTGGAATTCACCCGCGAAGGGCAGGTCTACTGCGTCACGCTCGCGCGGCCGGAGAAGAAAAACGCCCTGACCGGCGCGATGTACCAGGCGCTGGTCGAAGGCTTCGCCCAGGCGGCGCGCGACGAGACGGTCGGGGTCGTCCTGCTGCGCGGCAAGGACGGCGTCTTCACCGCCGGCAACGACATCGCCGATTTCCTCGCGCTCGGCGGCAGCGCGGAATCCACGGCCGGATCGGCGTTCATCCGCGCCCTCGCCGCCTTCGCAAAGCCGCTGGTCGCCGCCGTCGACGGGCCCGCGATCGGCATCGGCACGACCCTCTGCTTTCATTGCGATCTCGTCTACGCCGCGCCGGCCGCGCGCTTCCAGATGCCGTTCGTCAATCTCGGCCTGGTGCCGGAGGCGGGCTCGTCGCTGCTCGCCCCGCAGCGCTTCGGCTACGCACGGGCGGCCGAGTTCCTGATGCTCGCCGAGAGCTTCGACGCCGCCGCCGCGCGCGAGTTCGGCCTCGTCAACGCCGTCGTCGCGCCCGAGGAGCTCTACGAACATGCGCTCGCCAAGGCGCAGGCGCTCGCCGCCAAGCCGCGCGACGCGCTGCTGGCGACCCGCCGGCTGCTGCGCGGCGATCCGACGGTTCTGAAGGCGCGCATGGACGAGGAAATGCGCCTGTTCGGCGAGGCGGTGCGCTCGCCGCAGGCGCGCGCCGCGTTCCTCGCGTTCATGCAGAAGTCGAAGGGCTGAGCGAGCCGGGACCAGACGAGACGAAACGGGAAGAAGGGAGGCGCGCATGGCTGAGCGCACGCTCGCGGGCAAGACGCTGTTCATCACCGGCGCCTCGCGCGGCATCGGCCTGGCGATCGGGCTGCGCGCCGCGCGCGACGGCGCCAATATCGCGATCGCCGCCAAGACCAGCGCGGCCAATCCCAAGCTGCCGGGCACGATCCACACCGCCGCCGCCGAGATCGAGGCGGCGGGCGGGCGCGCGCTGCCGCTGGTGGTCGACGTGCGCGACGAAGCGGCCGTGCGCGACGCGCTCGACCGGACGGTCGCGCATTTCGGCGGCCTCGACATCGTCGTCAACAATGCGAGCGCGATCTCGCTGACCGACAGCCAGGCGACCGAAATGAAGCGCTTCGATCTGATGCATCAGATCAATGCGCGCGGGACCTTCATGGTGTCGAAATTCGCGATCCCGCATCTCCTGAAATCGGCCAACCCGCATATTCTCATGCTTTCGCCGCCGCTCGACATGAAGGAGAAATGGTTCGCCGGCCACACCGCCTATTCCATCGCCAAGTTCGGCATGAGTCTGGTCGTGCTGGGCCTCGCCGGCGAATTGCGCGGGCGCGGCATCGGCGTCAACGCGCTGTGGCCGCGCACGCCGATCGCCACCGCGGCCGTCCAGAACCTGCTCGGCGGCGACGCCCTGATGCGCGCCTCGCGCAAGCCCGAAATCCTCGCCGACGCGGCGCATTTGGTCTTCTGCAAGGAGGCGCGGAGCTTCACCGGCCATTTCCTGATCGACGACACGTTCCTCGCCGACAACGGCGTCACCGAATTCGATCGCTATCGGGTCGATCCGACCCAGGCGCTGGCGGTCGACTTCTTCGTGCCCGACGATTCGAAACCGCCGGCGAGTCTGGCGGCGATGAAGGGCGCGAAAGCTTGAGCCGCACGACTCGCGTTTGCCGGAGCGATCGATGACGCTCGCCGCGCCGGCCGGCTTCGAGCGCCTCGACCTCGACCTCGGCGGGCTGCGCTTCGAGGCGATCGCGCGCGGCCCGGCGAACGCGCCGCTCGTCCTGTTCCTGCACGGCTGGCCATCTTTCGCTACGAGCTGGACCGCGATCATGGCCCTTGTCGCGGCGGCCGGGTTCCGCGCCGTCGCGGTCGACCAGCGTGGCTATTCGCCCGGCGCCCGGCCCGCCGAGATCGCCGATTACGCGGTCGACCGTCTCCTCGCCGACATCGACGGCTTCGCGGGGGCGCTGGCCGGGGACGCGCGCTTTCACCTCGTCGGCCACGACTGGGGCGGCCTGATCGCCTGGGCCTACGCCGCCCATCATCCCGATCGACTCGCCTCGCTCGCCGTCCTGTCGACGCCCCATGCGGCGGCGTTTGTGGAAGCGATGCGGAGCGATCCCGAACAGCGCCGCATGTCGGCCTATATCGGCATGTTCCGCCGACCCGGCCACGTCGCCGAGGCGGCGCTGCTCGGCGACGGCGCACGCAAACTGCGCGCGCTCTATGGCGGCAAGGTCCCGGCGGAGCTCGTCGAGGACAATGTCGCCCGGCTCAGCGCGGCGGGCGCGCTCACGGCGACGCTCAACTGGTATCGGGCGCTCGACAACCGGCTGCTGGGATTGCCGGTGGCGGCGCCGACCTTGTACGTATGGGGCGACCAGGACCTCGCGCTCGGGGCGACCGCGGCGCGGGCGACCGGCAAACATGTCAACGGACCCTATCGGTTCGTGGCGCTGGAGGGACGCTCCCACTGGCTTCCCGAGGAGGCGCCGGAGGCGATCGCGAACCTGCTGCTGCGCCATCTCGCCCAACATCCCGCTCGGCCCCAATAGTCGGACCGGACCGCTGCCGGCTCAGAATTCGACCTCGAGCTCCTCGATCTCCTCGGCCTCGGCCATCGCCGCCGCGCGCCATTCGACCATCGCCGGCAGGGCCCATATTCGATCGGCGTACGCTTGCGTCTGTCGGTCGAGTACGACGTCGTAGGTTCGGAACCGGCTGACGACCGGGGCATACATGGCGTCCGCCATCGAGAGCGCGCCAAACAGGAACGGCCCGCCATGGGCGTCGAGGCATTCGCGCCAGATGATCGCGATGCGCTCGATGTCGGCGTTGGCCTTCGACCAGATCTTGAACCTGGGGAAATGCCCCTTGATGTTCATCGGCAGCGCCTGGCGCAGCGAGACGAAGCCCGAATGCATCTCGCCGCAGATCGAGCGGCAATGCGCCCGTTTTGCCCGATCCTTGGGCAACAGGCCCGCTTTCGGGGCAATCTCGTTGAGGAATTCACCGATCGCCAGGGTATCCCAGACCTTGATCCCCTCGTAGGTGAGGCAAGGCACGAGAATGCTCGGGGACAGGAGAAGGATTTCCGCGCGGGCGTCGGCATTGTCGGGCGCGACGATCGCTTCGTCGAATTCGATCCCGGCGAATTTGGCCATCAGCCAGCCGCGCAGCGACCAAGAAGAATAATTCTTGCTGCTCAAGGTGATGGTCGTTCGGGGCATCGGCGCGGCCAATCGGTGAGAAAACCCTTGTTTAATATAGCAAATCATGTGCCATTGGCACGTCGTTTGCTAAGATTATGCGATTGGCCGGCAGGCGTCCAGGAATCGAGCGGCATGGCATGATCTACGATTCCTACCAGGCGCTGGCCGATGTCGGCGACGCTGTGCGCCTGCTCGCGTTCAACGCCGAGCGGATCCTCAAGACATGGGCCTCCGGACCGTTCGAATCGCCGCTGCAACGCATGGCCGCCTATTACGAAGTCGTCGCGCTCGCCGGCTTCACCCATGAGCGACCGGGATTCGACCTGCCGAGCGTCGAAGTGCGCGGCGTCGACGTCGCCGTCGAGGAAGACGTCGTGCTGTCGACCGACTTCTGCGACCTCCGGCGGTTCCGCAAGACCGGCGCGGCCGACGAACCCAAGGTCCTGCTCGTCGCCCCGATGTCGGGTCATTTCGCGACGCTCCTGCGCGGCACCCTGAAGACGATGCTGCGCGATCACGAGGTCTATGTCACCGATTGGATCAACCCGCGCAACATCCCGCCGGAATCCGGCCCGTTCGCGCTCGACGACTACACGCAGCATCTGATCGATTTCATCCGCCACATGGGCCCCGATTCGCATATCGTCGCGGTATGCCAGCCCGCGGTGTCGGCGCTCGCCGCGACCGCGATCATGGCGCAGGACGGCGCCAACCATCAGCCGGCGAGCCTGACGCTGATGGCGGGGCCGATCGACACCCGTGTTTCGCCGACCAAGGTCAACGACCTCGCCAACGAGAAGCCGATCGAATGGTTTCGCGACAAGATGATCGGGGTGGTGCCCGCGCGCCTGAAGGGCGGCGGCCGGCGCGTCTATCCCGGCTTCCTGCAGCTGACGGCGTTCATGAGCATGAACGCCGAGCGGCACGTCAAGTCCTTCGTCGACCTGTTCCAGCACCGCGTCGCCGGCGATTTCGAGAAGGCCGACGCGATCCATGAATTCTACAAGGAATATTTCGCGATCATGGATCTGAGCGCCGATTTCTATCTCGAGACCGTCGAGCAGGTGTTCCAGCAGAACCTGCTGCCGTTGGGCAAGATGAAATTCAAGGGCAGGACGATCGAACCGCGCGCGATCAAGAAGACGTTCCTGCTGACGGTCGAGGGCGAGAAGGACGACATTTGCGCGATCGGCCAGACGCTCGCCGCGCAGGACCTGTGCGGCGGGCTGCGTCCCTACATGAAGACGCATCACATGCAGGCGGGCGTCGGCCATTACGGCGTCTTCAACGGAAGGCGCTGGGACACCCAGATCTATCCGGTCGTGCGCAACCACATCCAGGCGAGCCTCTGAGGCCGGGCGCCGGAGCAGGCCGTCGCGGCCGGGACCGGTGAAGATCGAGCGCGCCGAACCGCCGGGACGGCGCGGGATCAATCCTCCTTGGCCGGCTTCCGGCCGCCCTTGGACACGCCGACCATCGCCGGCCGCAACACGCGATCGCCGATGCTCCAGCCGGTCTGGACGACCTTCGTGACCGTTCCCGAAGGAAGGGTCTCGTCGGGGATTTCGAACATCGCCTGGTGGAAATTCGGGTCGAACTTCTCGCCCTCCGGCTCCAGCTTCTTCACCCCGTGACGCGCCAGCGCCGCCGCGAGATCGCGGCCGGTCAATTCGATCCCGTCGATGAAGACCTTCACGGCGTCGTCCGCGGCGGCGCGGACGCCTTCCGGCAGATTTTCCAGCGCGCGGGTCAGATTGTCGGTCACGTTGAGCATGTCGCGGGCGAAGGCGGTGACGGCGTAGGTGCGGGCGTCGGCGGCCTCCCGCTCGGTGCGCCGGCGGAGATTTTCCATTTCGGCCAGGGTGCGCAGGACGCGGTCCTTCAACGCGGCGTTGTCGGCGTTCAGCGCCTCGACGACGGCGAAACCGTCGCGCTCCGGTTCCGCCTGCGCCGCCCCGACACCCCCGGCCTCGGTCCCCTGGGCGAGCGCGTCGGCTTGGGTCTTGGTGGTGTCGTTCATGATCAATCCTGCTGTCGAAGGAGCGCGCCGGATATCAGGGTTCGCCGGCCAAAAATCAAGCGCCCGGGCGTTGGCCCTCGGCGCCCCGCTTTTCCTCCGGCGGATCGAAAATCGCCAGAATCAGCCGCCTGATCGTCGCCTGGCGCGCGGGCGAGGTTATTTTCGAACCCGTGAGATCGGTGACGTAGAACGAATCGACCGCCTTTTCGCCGAACGTGACGATGTGAGCCGATCCGATGTTGAGATTCAACCTGGAAATGACCGAAGTCAGGTCATAGAGGAGCCCGGGCCGGTCGAGCCCGGACACTTCCAGGACCGTCGACCGGTTCGACAGATTGTTGCTGATCGTCACCTCGGGCGCGACGACGAAGGCTTTGGCGCGCGCGTCGGGGCCGCGCTTGGCCGCGACCATTTCGCCGAGCCTGACCTCGCCGCGCAGCGTCCGCTCGATGCCGGCCGCGATGCGATCGGCGCGACGCAGCTCGTCGGCGTCGCGCTCGAACGCGCGCGACAGGAAGATCGTGTCGAGCGCGAGGCCGTCGGTCGTCGTGAAAATCTGCGCGTCGACGATATTGCCCCCCGCGCTCGCGCACACCCCCGCGATGATCGACAACAGTCGCGGGTGGTCCGGCGCGACGATGGTCAACTCGGTCACGCCGCGGAACGCGTCGGTCCCGACCTCGGTCGCCAGCGAGCGCACTTCGGCCGCCATCGCGTACAGCAGCTTGGCCTGCGCGATCTGCCTGGCGAGGTCGACCTTCAGCCAGTAGGCGGGATAATGGCGCGCGGCATAGGTCTCGAAATCGGGATCCGACCAGCCTGGAAGCGCGCGGCGCAGCGCGTCCTGCGCGGCGGCGACGCGGGACCTGCGATCGATCGAGGAATGGCCGCCGCCGAGCACGACTTCCGTTTCCCAGAACAGCGTCCTCAGCAGCTGGCCCTTCCAGCCGTTCCAGACGCCGGGCCCGACCGCGCGAATGTCGCACACCGTCAGCACGAGCAGCATCTTGAGCCGCTCGAGAGTCTGCACGATGGCGGCGAACGTCTCGGTCGTGCGCGGATCGGACAGGTCGCGGCTCTGCGCCGTGATCGACATGGTGAGATGCTGCTGGATCAGCCAGACCACCGTTTCGGTCTCCGCGGCCGACAGGCCGAAGCGCGGGCACAGGCGCCGGGCGACTTCGGCGCCCGCCAGCGAGTGATCCTCCTGCCTGCCCTTGGCGATGTCGTGCAGGAAGGCGGCGACATAGAGCACGGTGCGGTTCGCGATCGCGGGCAGGAACTCGCTGGCGAGCGGATGATCCTCGACGAGACGGCCGCCCTCGATGTTGGCCAGGACGCCGATCGTGCGCAACAGGTGCTCGTCGACGGTGTAGTGATGATACATGCTGAACTGCATCATTCCGACGATGCGGCCGAACTCGGGGATGAACCGCCCCAGGACGCCCGCCTCGTTCATGTGCCGCAGCACGGTTTCGGGCGCGTGGCGCGACGTCAGAATTTCGACAAACAGGCGATTCGCCTCGGGATCGTTGCGCAACCGCGCGTCGATCCGCTTCAGCGACTGGGTGACGAGGCGCGTGGCGTCGGGATGGATGGCGAGATTGCCGCGGTCAGCCACCCAGAACAGCCGGATCAGATTGATCGGATCGCGATCGAAGGCGTCGCCGCGGACGACGCTGATCCGGTCGAAGTCGACCTTGAAATCCTTTGCGTCGGCGATCACGCTCGACCGCCGGCGCAAACGGCCGACGAACCGGTCGAGCACCGGGCGCGGCTTGGCCTGGCGCTCCTCGAGGGCCGCGCAGACGATCGCGGTGAGGTCGCCGACGTCCTTGGCGATCAGGAAATAGTGCTTCATGAACCGTTCGACGTCGGTCAGGCCGGCGCGCGGCGTATAGCCCAGCAGGCGCGCGATCGGGCGCTGGATGTCGAAACTCAGGCGCTCCTCGGGCCGACCGGTCAGGAAGTGCAGGTGGCAGCGCACCGACCAGAGGAATTCCTCGCAGCGGCGGAACAGCGCGAACTCCCTGGCGGTGAACAGGCCGGCGCCGACCAGTTCGCGCGCATCACGCAGACGATAGACGTATTTGGCGATCCAGAACAGGGTGTTGAGATCGCGCAGGCCGCCCTTGCCCTCCTTCAGGTTCGGCTCGACGACATAGCGAGACGCGCCGGTCCGCTTGAGGCGGGCGTCGCGCTCGGCGAGCTTGGCGGCGACGAACTCGCGCGCCGAAACGGCGACGATCTCCCGGTCGAAGCGCTCGCGCATCGCTTCGAACAGGGCGGGATCGCCGAGAATGAAACGGGCCTCGAGCAGCGAAGTGCGGATCGTCATGTCCGCCTTGGCCTGGCGCAGGCATTCGTCGATCGAACGCGTGGCGTGACCCACCTTCTGGCGCAGGTCCCACAGCAGATAGAGCATGGACTCGACGATTTTCTCGGACTCCGGCGTTCGCCGGCCGGGCAGCAGGAACAGGAGATCGATGTCGCTTCCCGGCGCGAGCAGGCCGCGGCCATAGCCGCCGACCGCGACGACCGTCACGCCGCCGCTCGGGGAGGCCCCGGGGCCATCGACCGCGCGGCGCGCGATGTCATGAATTGCGACGATGATCTCGTCTTCGAGTTCGCTGAGCCGGGCCGCGCAGGCCAGACCTCGGCCGCCGTCCTCGAGCGACCGCCGCGCCTCGGCGCGTCCATCCTCCAGCGCGGCCGCGACCAGTCCGACGCCCGCCTGGCGGAAGCGCTCGTCGTCGGCGGTCCGATCGCGCAGAGCGGCGATCTCGGCCGCCAGCCGGGCGCCGTCGCCGCCGCGCTTGGCAACGACGGCGGCGCGGCGCGAACGCCGGGGCGGAGAAACCTGGGCCGGGGCCGATTCCATCGCGGGCTTCTAGCACACCACGAGCGGCCCCGCGCAAGGCCCGGCGGGGCGTGAATCAGGGGCTCGCCGGCGTCCGTTTGGCCTCGATGACGTCCCAGATCGCCGCGGCCAGATCCGGGCCGCCGAGGCGCTTGATGATGCGCAGGCCGGTCGGCGAGGTCACGTTGATCTCGGTGAGGTGGCCGTCGATCACGTCGATGCCGACGAAAAGCAGGCCCCGACGGCGCAATTCCGGGGCGAGGCGCGCGCAGATCTCCTGCTCGCGGGGGGTCAGTTCGGTCTGTCTGGCGGCGCCGCCGCGGACCATGTTGGAGCGGATGTCGTCGCCGACCGGCAGCCGGTTGACCGCGCCGAGCGCCTGCCCGTCGACGAGAATGATGCGCTTGTCGCCCTCGGCGACCTGAGGGAGGAATTTCTGAATCACCCAGGGTTCGCGGAAGGTCACCGTGAACAGATCGAACAGCGAGCCGAAATTCGGGTCCTTCACGCCGACCTTGAACACGGCGGCGCCGCCATTGCCGTAGAGCGGCTTCATCACGACTTCGCCCTGCTCGGCGCGGAACGCCTCGATGGCGGCGCGGTCGCGCGAGATCAGCGTCGCCGGCATCAGGTCGGGAAAGTCCATCACGAACAGCTTTTCCGGCGCGTCGCGGACCGATCGCGGGTCGTTGACGACCAGGGTGCGCGGATGGATGCGCTCCAACAGGTGGGTCGTCGTGACATAGGCGAGATCGAACGGCGGGTCCTGCCGCAACAGCACGACGTCGACTTCGCCGAGATCGACCGTCTGCTCCGCGCCCAGCGCGGCATGCTCGCCCTGGCTGTCGCGCACCCGCAGCGGCTGCGCCCGGGCGAGGACACGCCCGCCGCCGAGGCTCAGGCGGTCGGGCGTATAGTAGAGCAGGCGATGGCCTCTCGCCTGCGCCTCCAGCAGCAGGGCGAAGGTCGAGTCTCCGGCGATCTTGATCCGCTCGACCGGGTCCATCTGAACGGCGACGGTGAGACTCATTGGCGTTCTGCCTGCGATGGGGAGCGCGCCGGCGACTCCGGAGGTCGGCCCGTGTTTGACCACAGACCAGGACCGGCGTCGACCTCAAAGCAGGGATTCGCGGCTGCGCCAAGGCAGCGTGCGTGCGCCCGGCGCCGAAGCTGGTCCGGTCGGCGCGGCGTTTGGCGTGCCGACGGTGGAGAGTTCACGTTCGGGGCGCCGGTCGCGACGACGGCGGCCGAGGCCGCGCCGTCGGCGAGGGCCGAGGCGGCCGGGCGCTCGATCTGCGCCGCCCTGATTATAGTGTAAAAGAGAAATGTGAGAATATCATTGCGATATTCCAAAAGTCCGGCTATGCTCCCACCATTGGTCCCCCGGCAGGAGCCCCGCAATGCCCGACCCCGCAGCGCCCGCGCCGCCGCCCGCCGCCCGCCTCGGCGCGGCCGGGCAGGAAGCCCGCCGGCATCGAGGACGGCAAACGCGGCGCGAT
>JBEKEI010000137.1:0-12494 GCA_050013915.1 Roseiarcus sp. | reverse complement strand
CGAGCTTACCCTCGGTGCCGACATCGCGCGCTACGCGCGTGACCTCGGAGGCGAAGGCGGAGAGTTGCTCGACCATCGTGTTGATGGTGTCCTTCAATTGCAGGATCTCGCCGCGCACGTCGACCGTGATCTTCTTCGACAGGTCGCCGCGCGCGATCGCGGTCGCTACATCGGCGATGTTGCGGACCTGACCGGTGAGGTTCGAGGCCATGAAGTTGACGTTGTCGGTGAGATCCTTCCAGGTGCCCCCGACGCCGGGCACCTGCGCCTGACCGCCGAGCCGGCCCTCGGTGCCGACCTCGCGCGCGACGCGGGTCACTTCCGAGGCGAATGAGCGCAGTTGCTCGACCATCGTGTTGATGGTTTCCTTCAGCTGCAGGATCTCGCCGCGCACATCGACGGTGATCTTGCGCGAAAGGTCGCCGTTGGCGACCGCGATCGTCACTTCGGCGATGTTGCGCACCTGACTGGTCAGATTGTTGGCCATCGAGTTGACGTTGTCGGTCAGATCCTTCCAGGTGCCCGCGACGCCGGGCACCGCGGCCTGGCCGCCGAGTTTGCCCTCGGTGCCGACCTCGCGCGCCACCCGGCTGACCTCGCCGGCGAAGCCGTTGAGCTGATCGACCATGGTGTTGATCGTGTTCTTCAGCGCAAGGATTTCGCCCTTCACCTCGACGGTGATCTTCGATGAGAGGTCGCCTTTGGCGATGGCGGTCGCAACCTCGGCGATGTTGCGCACCTGGCCGGTGAGGTTGTTGGCCATCGAATTGACGTTGTCGGTCAGATCTTTCCAGGTGCCGCCGACGCCGCGCACTTCGGCCTGGCCGCCGAGCTTGCCCTCGGTGCCGACTTCGCGCGCCACGCGGGTCACCTCCGAGGCGAAGCCGTTGAGCTGATCGACCATCGTGTTGATGGTGTTCTTCAACTCGAGAATCTCGCCGCGCACGTCGACGGTGATCTTCTTCGAGAGGTCGCCGCGCGCCACGGCGGTGGTCACGTCGGCGATGTTGCGCACCTGGCTCGTCAGGTTGTTGGCCATCGAATTGACGTTGTCGGTGAGATCCTTCCAGGTGCCGCCGACGCCGCGCACGTCGGCCTGGCCGCCGAGTTTGCCCTCGGTGCCGACTTCGCGCGCCACCCGGCTGACTTCAGAGGCGAAGGCGTTGAGCTGATCGACCATGGTGTTGAGCGTCTTCTTCAATTCGAGAATCTCGCCCTTCACGTCGACGGTGATCTTTTTCGAAAGGTCGCCGTTGGCGACCGCCGTCGCCACGTCGGCGATGTTGCGGACCTGGCCGGTGAGATTGGACGCCATCGAATTGACGTTGTCGGTCAGGTCCTTCCAGGTGCCCGCGACGCCCGGCACTGTGGCCTGGCCGCCGAGCTTGCCCTCGGTGCCGACCTCGCGCGCTACGCGGCTGACCTCGCCGGCGAAGGCGTTGAGCTGATCGACCATCGTGTTGATCGTGTTCTTCAGCTCGAGGATTTCGCCGCGCACGTCGACGGTGATCTTTTTCGACAAGTCGCCGTTGGCGACGGCAGTGGTGACGTCGGCGATGTTGCGGACTTGGCCGGTGAGGTTGGTGGCCATCGCGTTGACGGAATCGGTCAGGTCCTTCCAGGTCCCGGCGACGCCGCGCACCTCGGCCTGGCCGCCTAGCTTGCCCTCGGTGCCGACTTCGCGCGCCACGCGCGTGACCTCCGAAGCAAAGCCGTTGAGCTGGTCGACCATCGTGTTGATGGTTTCCTTCAGCTCCAGAATCTCGCCCTTCACGTCGACGGTGATCTTCTTGGAGAGATCGCCGTTGGCCACCGCGGTGGTCACCTCGGCGATGTTGCGCACCTGGCTCGTGAGGTTGGAGGCCATGAAGTTGACGTTGTCGGTCAGATCCTTCCACGTCCCGGCGACGCCACGGACCTCGGCCTGGCCGCCGAGCTTGCCCTCCGTGCCGACCTCGCGCGCCACGCGGCTGACTTCGCCGGCAAAGCCGTTGAGCTGATCCACCATCGTGTTGATCGTGTTCTTCAAGGCCAGAATCTCGCCCTTCACTTCGACGGTGATTTTCGAGGAAAGGTCGCCTTTGGCGATGGCAGTCGCGACGTCGGCGATGTTGCGGACCTGGCCGGTCAGGTTCGAGGCCATGAAGTTCACATTGTCAGTCAGGTCCTTCCACGTGCCGGCGACGCCGGGCACCGCTGCCTGGCCGCCGAGCTTGCCTTCGGTGCCCACCTCGCGCGCCACGCGCGTGACCTCCGACGAGAAGCCGTTGAGCTGGTCGACCATCGTGTTGATGGTTTCCTTCAGCTCGAGAATCTCGCCCTTCACGTCGACGGTGATCTTGCGCGAGAGATCGCCGCGCGCCACCGCGGTGGTGACCGTGGCGATGTTGCGCACCTGCGCGGTCAGATTGGTCGCCATCGCATTGACGGAATCGGTCAGATCCTTCCACGTGCCGGCGACGCCCGGCACCACCGCCTGTCCGCCGAGGCGCCCGTCGGTGCCGACTTCGCGCGCCACGCGCGTCACCTCGGAGGCGAAGGAGCGCAGCTGTTCGACCATCGTATTGGTCGCTTCCTTCAGCTGGAGGATCTCGCCGCGCACATCGACGGTGATCTTCTTCGACAGATCGCCGTTGGCGACCGCAATGGTGACCTCCGCGATATTACGGACCTGTGCAGTGAGATTGCCCGCCATCTGGTTGACAGACTCGGTAAGGTCCTTCCAGACACCCGAAACCCCCTTGACCTGGGCTTGTCCGCCGAGCTTGCCCTCGGTGCCGACCTCGCGCGCCACGCGCGTGACTTCCGAGGTGAACACCGAGAGCTGCTCGATCATCGTATTGACGAGCGTCGCGGAGCGCAGGAACTCGCCCTTCAGCGCACGTCCGTCCGCCTCGAGCTCCATCGATTGACCGAGATCTCCCTTGGCGACCGCGCCGATGGTGCGGGCGATCTCGGCCGTCGGACGCACGAGATCGTCGATCAAGGTGTTGATGGATTCGACCTTGGTCGCCCATTGACCGATCGCCCCCGGCAACGACGCGCGCTGCTTCAGGCGCCCGTCCCTGCCGACCGTCACGCTGAGACGCGCCACTTCGCGCGTGATGCGATCCTCGTGGGCGATGCACTGGTTGAACGCCTCGGCGAGCCGTCCCTCCGTTCCCGCCCAGTCCGACGGCAGGCGCCACGAGAAATCGCCGTCGCGAAACGCCATCATCGCCGCAAGCAGCATTTGCGAGCGCCCCTCGGCGCTGTCCGCGAGCGAGCCTGCCTCTCGCCGCGGTCGCGAGCGAGGCTTGCCGCTGGCGAGTGAGACGACGGATGTCGGACGAACCGGGTCAGATCGAACGCTCGTATCGGTCATCGTTGATCACCAAGCTTGATACTTCACTCGTTGGATCATCTGCGATGGCGGCGGAGATTGATTTCTCCAGCCGCAGCCAATCGGGCATGCGCGGCCCGCGACCGGCCCGCGCGGCGCGTATCGTGGCATGGCCGCAGGTAAAGCGTGCGTTGGAGCCCCGGAGCAGCAAGAGGACCCTTCCGGAACCACGGAGCGGTAAGGGGGCGCATTTCCCAAGTCCACGACGGCCGTTCGGGTCAACCCTGGCGCGCTCGACCGGACCCGGGGACGCAGGCGCGGACCCGGCGCCTCGCGCCGGACGCGCCTGCCTGCCAAGGCCATTGTCGAATCAGGATCGAGAGAAATCGCGATGATGAAGGCCCCCTGTCGTGTCGTCTCCGCCGCAGCAAACCCCCGCGGCTGACGAGGCGAAGCCACAAACTCGCGGCATGAGAATTGGTTGCAAGCCATTTTTTGCTATTTGAGGTGGTCGTGCGTCGGCCGCCCGCCCAAGCGCCCCGTCTCGACGGGCAGGGTCGGCGGCGCCGGCCTCACGACATATTCGCCAGCCGAATCTGCCAGCCGCCCAAGAAATACCGGGTACGGGTCAATCCAGAAGCAGACGGCTCTGGCATCCAATCTTTCCAGTGGGTGAGGCGTGATCGAGCCAGACCGCTGTCGCCGTCCAGGCGCGCGATCGCCCAAAGACGCGCGGTTCTTGCTAGAGGGTGGTCTTGGCTTTGCCGAGGCGCTTGATCGCTTCTTCCAGCGGCCGTTCGCTTTCGCGATAATCGGCCCAGGCATTCCCTTTGCCGAGCAATTGCGGCGCGGTGCGGACAGTGAACCGCTTGGGGTCGAGATCGGCCTTCACCTGCGCCCAGGTCAGCGGCATCGAGATCGTGGCGCCGTCTCGGGCGCGTGGCGACAAGGGCGCGACCGCCGTCGCCATGCGGTCATTCCGAAGATAATCCAGAAAGATCCGGCCCGCACGAAGCTTCTTGGCCATATTGACCAAGTAGCGGTCGGGATCGTCGTGCGCCATGAGCAGACAGACATCGCGGGCAAACTGTTTCGCCGCGGCCCAGGTCAGTTTCTTGGACGCGGCGAGCGGCGCCACGACATGCAGCCCTTTGCCGCCGGTCGTCTTGCACAATGACGCGAGCCCAAGCGCGTCGAGACGATCGCGCATGTCCCGCGCGGCTTCGACCACCGTCGAGAACGCGACTTCAGGTCCGGGGTCGAGATCGAACACGAGGCGGCCGGGAATCTCGGGCTGTTTGGGCCGGCAGTTCCAGGGGTGGAGTTCGAGACCGGCGACCTGCGCCACCGCGGCCAGCCCCTCGACGCGATCGATCTCGAGATAGGCCTTGCGATCGCCGGACACCGTGACGAGGCCGAGCAGATTGGACGAACCGGGCATCGCATGGCGCTGGAAGAAACGCTCGCCGCCGAGGCCGTCGGGGGCCCGCACGATCGAGCACGGGCGCCCTTCGATATGGCCCATCATCCAAGGGCCGACCGCCTCGAAATAAGTCGCGAGATCGAGCTTGGTCACGGGACGATTGTCGCCCGCGTCCGGCCACAAGGGCTTATCGGGATGGGAGATCACGACGCCCATTACGATCGCATTGCCGCTGCGTTCGCGCCTGCGCGCCGGCGCCGCCGCCTCGGCGGGCGCGGGGACTGCCGTCTGGACGGCCTTCGCCGGCTTCTCGGCTTGGACCTCGCGAGCGGGTTTGTCTTCGCGCAAGCCCTTGAAAGCGGCCTGGCGAACCATGCCGTCGCCGGTCCAGCCGGCGAACTCGATTTCCGCGACCAGTTCGGGACGCGTCCAATGCATGCCCGTCTGTTTGCGCGGCGCGCCAATCCCGGTGAACGGCGAAGTCTTCGCTTCGGCCGCCTTCAGCCGCGACAGCAAGGTCTTGACCTTCGCCTCGCCATAACCGGTTCCGACGCGGCCGACATAGACGAAATGGTCGCCGCGATGGACGCCGGCGAGCAAGGAGCGAAACCGCCCGTCCGTCGTCGTCCATCCCCCGATGACGACTTCGTGCCCCGCCCGGCACTTGGCCTTGGTCCAACTGCCGGAACGGCCGGAATGATAGGGCGCGTCGAGCCGCTTGGAGACGACGCCTTCGAGCGACAGCTTGCAGGCGGAGCGCAAGACCGCATCGCCTCCCGTTTGGAAATGTTCGACGTAGCGGATGAGCCTCTGATCGCCGTGTTCGGCGAGCATCGCCTGCAGCCGCGTCTTGCGCGCCGAAAGCGGTCTCTTGCGCAGATCCTCGCCGCCTTCGAACAACAGATCAAAGGCGAAGAAAATCAGCTCATCGGTCTCTTCCTCGGAGAGCGCAGCCTGGAGCGCCGCGAAATCGGGCGCGCCATCGCTGTCGAGCGCTACCACCTCGCCATCGACGATCACGTCCGGCAGCGCCGCCGCCGCTCTTGAGATCGCCGCGAATTTGGCGGTCCAGTCGAGGCCGTTGCGCGTCTTCAGCGTGACGCCGCCGCCGGCCACGCGCATCTGGAGGCGATAGCCGTCGAATTTGATTTCATGAATCCACCCGTTTCCAGCCGGCGGCCGCTCGACGCTCTCGCAGAGCTGCGGGGCGATGAAATCGGGCGCCTCCTTGCCGGCGGATTTCGAATTGGCTCTGCGAGCAGCCTCGCCGGCTGTCGGGGCGGCTCTGGCCTTTGCGCGCTCTTGAGCGGCCCCGCCCTGGCTGCTGTCCCATACCGCATCGGGTGCGGGCGCCTCGCCGGGTCGCATGAATGGTCGCGGACCTTTGCCCTTGCCGGCGGCGATCTGCGCCATTGTCCGGTTCGAAGCGACAGAGCGATCTTCGCGCAGGATAGCGTCGGCGTCGCCGTCGTGGGCGCTCTCGTCGCGGTGTTTGATGAGCAGCCAATTGTTTCTTTTGCCGCGTGGATGGTCGTCGTTCATCCGCACCAGCGCCCAGCCGCCGTGCAGCCGGTCGCCGTCGAGCGTAAACTTCAAGTCGCCGTCGGCGAGCGCGTCTTCCGGCGTCTTCCTTCCCTCGGGCGTCCAATAGCCGCGGTCCCACAACTGAACGGTCCCTCCGCCATACTGGCCCTTCGGGATCGTCCCCTCGAAGTCGCCGTAGTCGAGCGGATGATCCTCGACTTCGACCGCCAGGCGCTTGTCATGCGGGTCGAGCGAAGGCCCGCGCGTCACCGCCCAGGACTTGAACACGCCGTCGAGTTCGAGCCGCAGATCGTAGTGCAGACGGGTCGCGTCGTGTTTCTGGATGACGAAACGCAAGCGGTCTGCCGCGGCTGGCTGGGCCGCGCCGCTCGGCTCAGCGGTTTTCGTGAAGTCGCGTTTCGAGCGATATGTCGAGAGTTTCGGAGTTTTGACCACGCGCCCCTCTCCGGTTGGCCGGCAAACAGGGTAAGCTCAACGCGACAGCGCCGTTCTGGTTCTCATGGGCGAGGGCACACGAGGCGAATGGGAACTCAAAGTCATGCGCCGGCGTTTGCGCGCATCCCCGGAACACGAGAGAAACGTAGTGGAGCCAAGGTCTTTCTGGAAGGGTTTTCTCAAACTCTCGCTCGTGACCTGCCCGGTCGCGATGACGCCTGCCACCACCGAGGGCGAAAAGGTTCGCTTCCACACGATCAATCGCGACACCGGCAATCGCATTGAGAACCGCTATGTCGACGCGGTGACGCAAGAGCCGGTCGACGACGACGACCAGGTCAAGGGCTATCAGCGCGGCGACGACGACTACGTCATGCTGGAGGACGAGGAGATCGCCGCGGTCGCCCTCGAAAGCACCCACACCATCGATATCCAGACGTTCGTTCCCGAGGATTCGATCGAATGGATCTGGTACGACAGGCCGCACTATCTGACGCCCGACGCGCCCGTCGGCGAACAGGCGTTCTCGGTCATCCGCGAAGCGATGAAGGACACGGCAACGGTGGCGATTTCCCGCCTTGTCCTCTATCGGCGCGAACGCGCGGTGATGCTGGAGCCGCGCGGCCCCGGCATCGTGCTTTGGACGCTGCGCTATGGCGAGGAGGTCCGCGACCCCGACGCCTATTTCCGCGAGATCAAGGCGACGAAACCCGATCCCAAACTTATGAATTTGGTCACGACGCTGATTGACGAACGGTCGAGGCCCTGGGCGCCGGGCATGACACATGATCTCGTGCAGGAGCGCCTCCTCGACATCATCCAATCCAGGAAGAAGGGCAAACGCGCGCCGAAGGCGAAAACTCAGCCGGAACGCGGCGGCAACGTCATCGACATCATGGATGCGTTGCGCAAGAGCATCGCCGCCGATCGGAAATCGCCTGGGAAGCGCTGATTGTCGTTCAGCCCGCCTTCCGCGGCGTCGCCGCGCGCCTGGAGCGCCCGGCGGAAGTTCCTTTCGCGGCGGCCGATTCCTGCGACGATCGCTTTGTCTTCTGGGCCGGCGAAGCTCCGGCGCCGGTCGCGTTGGCGCTCTCGCGCAGCGCCGCCATGAGGTCGACGACATTGGTCGAAGCCGGCGGCCTCCGGGCTTTGACTGGGCGGCCTTCGAGCTTCGCGCGGACGACTTCGCCGAGCGCCTCCTCGTAGCGGTCGTGGAAGCTCCTGGGGTCGAACCTGCCGGCCTTCGTCTTGATGATGTGCCTGGCCAGATCGAGCATTTCGCGCTCGATTTTCATGGGCTTGATGGCGGCGAACGTCTCCTCGGCCGAGCGAACTTCGTAGTCGAAATTCAGCGTGGCGGCGATCAGGCCCGTCTGGTAGGGGCGGATCAGCACGGTGCGCATCCTGCGGAAGAGCACGGTCTTCGCGATCGCAGCCACTTTTCGCACGCGCATGCCTTCGCGCAGCAACGCGAAGGCTTCGCTGGCGACGGGCGTGCTCGGCGCCAGATAATAGGGCCGATCGAAAAACACGTCGTCGATTTCACCGCAGGGGACGAAGGCCTCGATGGAAAGCGTTTTGTCGCTGTCGGGGATAGCGGCGGCGATCTCCTCGGGCTCGAGCACGACGTAGTCGCCGGGACCGACCTGGTAGCCTTTGACCTGCTTGTCGGCCTCGACCGGCTTGCCGGTCTCCTCGTCGACGAATTGCCGCCGGACGCGATGGCCGGTCGCGCGGTTCAGCGTGTGGAAGGCGATTCGCCCGGAATCGGAGGCCGCCGTGAACAAGGCCACCGGGCACGCGACTTCTGAAAGTCGCAGATATCCCTTCCAATTCGCCCTCGGCGCCACGCTGCCCTCCGTCGACGCGGGGCAACGCCGGGCGGCGCCGGAGGTTCCATGGGACGCCCCGGCCGGGGCGGGTCCCATCGACGGCGGCCGCGCTTCAAAGCGAAGTCCACTGCGGTTCGCTGTCTTAACCTGCGGTCGAGGGCGTTGCGAGCATTTTGCCCGCGATGACTGCTCAATGAGATGAGACATTTCAGATCCGCCGCGGGCGATCGCAGGCGTCTCGTTGCCCGGGCGGCCGGGGCGGCGTATCGAGGCGCGGCGGCCGTTGTGGAACGGCTCGTCGCCGCCCCGACGGGCGCCTGGAACCCCATCATGACCGCTCTCAGCGGCGATCTGCGCGCGCTCATCGAGACCGACCAGAAGGCGGCGCGGCCGTTGCTGGCCGATCTCGTCGCCCGGCTGCCGCATTCGACGCAAGCGCGCGTGCTGCTCGCCAATTCCTACCTGCGCAGCCTCGAGGTCGCGCCCGCGCTCGAGCACTACCGCGCCGCGCTCGCGCTCGATCCCAAGAATGTGGCGATCCTGTGCCAGATGGGCCTGTGCGCGATCGCGCTCGGCGACTGTGAGGGCGCGCTCGGGCTCTACGGCCAGGCGCAGGCAATCGCGCCGCACGCCCATGCCGCGGCGATGGCGGCGCTGATGCTGCACCGGCTCGGGCGCGCGCGCGCGGCGGTCGAGGCCTATGGCGCGCTGCTGGGGAAGCTGAAGCGCGACGACGCCGAGCGGCCGCACGCCCTGCGTGGCATGGCGATGCTGCTGCGCGACGCCGGCGCGCCGCTCGCCGCCGAGCGCCACATGCACGAGCTGATCGGCGTCGCCCGCGCCAATCCGGCCGGAATCGCCGCCGCGCTGATCGAGCGCGACAATTCGATCGATTTCCACGAATGGACCCGCTATGCGCACAAGAGCGAGCTCGCCCGCGCGCTTGCCCGCCACGCCGAGCGCGAGCCGGGCGCGCCCGCCTTCCCCGCGACCTTCGTCCTGCCCGAGGATCGCGAAGCGCTGCTCGCCTATGCCGCGCGCCAGCCGGGCGCGCTGTTCATCGCCAAGCCGCATCGCGGGACCGGCGGCCAGGGCATCGCGATCGCGCGCGATGTCCGTGAGATGGCGGGGCGCGACGACGTCGTCGTCCAGCGCTATCTCGACCGGCCGCATCTCATCGACGGCCGCAAGGGCCATGTCCGGCTCTACGGCCTGGTGACCTCGCTGGCGCCGTTCCGCGCCTGGCTCTATGGCGACGGCATCGTCCGCTTCGCGCCCGACCCTTACGACCTCGGCGAGGCCGGCCTCGCCAATGTCCACGCCCATGTCACCAACACCGCGCTGCATCGCGGCCATCCCGGGCTGGTGGTCAGCGAGGATGCGAGCCAGGACAATGTCGGCGCGGTGTGGAGCCTGCGCGGCTATCTCGCGCGGCTCGCCGCCGACGGGCGCGACGTGGAGCGCCTGCGCGCCGAGCTGAAGGGCCTCGTGCGCGGCTTCCTGCGGATGGTCGCCGCCGACGGCCTGTTCGCGCGCCAGGCCAAGGCGGCGCCGCGGCGCGCCTTCCCGCCCAAGCTGTTCGGGCTCGACGTGCTGGTCGACGACGACGGCAAGCCCTGGCTGATCGAGGCGCAGCGCAAGCCGGCGCTCAGCGGTTCGGCGCTGGTCAAGCGGGTCAACGGCCAGATGTTCCGCACGATCTTCGAGATGAGCTGCGGCCAGGGGCTCGACGATTCGATGGCCGGCGAGCGGATCGCGCTGATCGCCAAGGACCGCGGCGCGCTGCAGGCGCGCGAGGCCGAGATCGAGGCGGCGCGACGGGGGCTGTTCGAGCCGCTGGGGTAGGGGGCTGACGCTCATCTCCCGCCTCTCGAAGCGGTGAGAGTTTTATGACGGCCGTGCGAGCCTCGCCCGGCGCGTCGGCGCGCCCCGTGGGGAATCGTCCGCGGGACCGGCTTCCGGGCGCCGGCCGCGTCGCGCGACAAATCCTTTCGTTGCGGAAATATTCGGAACTTCATTTTCCGGCCGATCGAGGGAAATCAGGGGGTTGCAGGCAAATGGAAGCCGGCGCGGGGGTCTGGGGCGCGCTGGCGTCCAGCTCCCCGCGCGCGGCAGCGGCGCGCGCCTTGTCCTCGGCGGCCGTCGCCACGCGTTCGTCGAGCCTGGCGGCCTGCAAGCGGACCTGCGCCCCGGCCGGATCGACCTCGCGCGGCTGGAGCGTTTGCCTGACGATCTGACCGACCCGCCGGGGCGTCAGATCCTCGGCTTGGGCGATCGACCAGGTGCTCCAACCGCGCAGCGGGCGCTCCATGATGCAATGCCGGCCGACTTCCTGCTCGATCGCGCTGACGGAGGCGGCGGGCGGCGGCGCGGGGACGGCGGGGGCGGGCATGGCGGGCTCCTCAGGGGACGCGAATTGGGAGCATAGCCGATCTTTTGGAATTTAGGAAGGTATTTCTCAAATTTCTCTTTTACAGACACATCGGCGGCGCAAACGGAGCGCCAGGCGCGTCGGCGGTTGCCGACAGCGCGGCTTCAGCCGCCGCCGACATGGCGAGGGAGGTGTGCCGGGCATCGGCAGTCGATCGGAGATGAACGTCCTTCGGGGTCGCGTTGGCAGCAACCCGCGGGCCGGAGGCAATTGCATCGGCGCGAGGCGGCGTGGGGAGGAAGCCCGAGGCCAACCGCCGCGCCGAACGCGAGCCAGTTCCTGGGCAAGCCGGGCCCGGCGGGTCGGCGTCTCTCCGAACGCGACGCAAGTCACGATCTGTCGGGACTCGTCCCGGGCCAAAATGTCGACCATCACCCCGGGGGCACGGCGCCGGCCCCTAACCCTCCCGCCGCAAACGCTTCGCGTTGGTCGGGGCAATGGGGGAGGGGACTTCGCCGGTCACCGCGATTTGCTCGCCGCCCGGCGCTAGCCCCGGTTCTGCCTGTTGTCGATGAGATCGGTCACCACGCCGGGCTCCGCCAGCGTCGAAGTGTCGCCGAGCGCGCCGAACTCGTTCTCGGCGATCTTGCGCAGGATGCGGCGCATGATCTTGCCCGAGCGCGTCTTGGGCAGGCCGGGCGCGAACTGGATGAGGTCGGGCGAGGCGATCGGACCGATCTCCTTGCGCACCCAGGCGACGAGCTCCTTGCGCAGCGCTTCGCTCGGCTCGACGCCGGCCATCAGCGTGACATAGGCGTAAATGCCCTGGCCCTTGATGTCGTGGGGATAGCCGACCACCGCGGCCTCCGAGACCTTCTCGTGGGCGACCAGCGCGCTCTCGACCTCGGCCGTGCCCATCCGGTGGCCCGAGACGTTGATGACGTCGTCGACCCGCCCGGTGATCCAGTAATAGCCGTCCTCGTCGCGCCGGCAGCCGTCGCCGGTGAAATACTTGCCGGGATAGGTCAGGAAATAGGTCTGCACGAAGCGGTCATGATCGCCGTAGACGGTGCGCATCTGGCCGGGCCAGGAATCGGCGATGACCAGATTGCCCTCGGCGGGGCCGTCGAGGACCCGACCCTCCGCATCGACGATCTGCGGCTGCACGCCGAAAAACGGCCGGGTCGCCGACCCCGGCTTCAGCTTCGTCGCGCCCGGCAGCGGGGTGATCAGAATGCCGCCGGTCTCGGTCTGCCACCAGGTGTCGACGATCGGGCAGCGATTCTCGCCGACGACCCGGTGATACCATTCCCAGGCTTCCGGATTGATCGGCTCGCCGACCGAACCCAGCAGGCGCAGCGAGGCGCGGCTGGTCTTCCGGACCGGCTCTTCGCCGGCGCCCATCAGCGAGCGGATCGCGGTCGGCGCGGTGTAGAATATGTTGACCTTGTGCTTGTCGATCACCTCCCAGAACCGGCTGATCGAGGGATAGTTGGGAATGCCCTCGAACATCAGCGTCGTCGCGCCATTGGCGAGCGGGCCGTAGACGATGTAGCTGTGGCCGGT